>JAZJZQ010000333.1:0-2388 GCA_040389625.1 Pseudomonadota bacterium
CTTCGAAGGTCTTGTCGTGCGAACCGTATTCCTCGGCTTGCTGCGCCATCAGGCCCACGTTAGGCACGGTGCCCATGGTGCGCGGGTCGAAGTTGCCATGCCATTTGCAGAAGTTGATCATTTCCTGGTAGATGCGGGCGAAGGTCGATTCCGGCATCACGGCCTTGACGTCCTTCGGACGGCCGTCGGCGCCCCACATCTTGCCGCCCAGGCGTATCATGGCCGGCATCGATGCGTCGACGATCACGTCGTTGGGCGAATGGAAGTTGGTGATGCCCTTGGCCGAATCGACCATGGCCAGTTCCGGACGGTTGGCGTGGCAGGCGTGCAGGTCGTTGAGCACTTCTTCCTTGAGCGAGGTGGGCAGCGTCTCGATCTTCTCATACAGGTTGCTCATGCCGTTGTTGACGTTGACGCCCAATTGCTCGAACAGGGCCGCATGCTTGGCGAACGCTTCCTTGTAGAAAATGCGTACGCAGTGACCGAACACGATGGGGTGCGACACCTTCATCATGGTGGCCTTGACGTGCAGCGAGAACATCACGCCCGTCTTGCGCGCATCTTCCAGTTCCTTTTCGTAGAACTCCAGCAGCGCCTTCTTGCTCATGAACATGCTGTCGATCACTTCACCGGCCAGCAGCGAGACCTTCGGTTTGAGCACGATGGTCTTGCCCGAAGTGGTGATCAGTTCCATCTTGACGTCGCGGGCGTGGTCCAGCGTCATCGACTTTTCGCCGTGGTAGAAGTCGCCATGGTGCATGTGCGACACGTGGGTGCGCGAAGCCTGGCTCCATTCGCCCATCGAGTGCGGATGCTTGCGGGCATACTCTTTCACCGCTTTCGGTGCGCGGCGGTCGGAGTTGCCTTCACGCAGCACCGGATTGACGGCGCTGCCGATGCACTTGCCGTAGCGGGCCTTGAGCGCCTTGTCGGCGTCGGTCTTCGGGTCTTCCGGATAATCGGGCAGGGCGTAGCCGCGGCTTTGCAGTTCGCGCACGCAAGCCGTCAACTGGCCGACCGAGGCGCTGATGTTGGGCAGTTTGATGATGTTGGTATCGGCCAGCTGCGTCAGGCGCGCCAGTTCGGCCAGCGTGTTGGGCACTTTTTGCGCGTCGGTCAGGTATTCGGGGAATTCGGCAAGCACGCGGGCTGCCACGGAAATGTCGCTGGTGACGATGTCGACACCGGCGGGCGCCGTGAATTTCTTGATAATTGGCAACAGGGAATAGGTTGCCAGCAGGGGTGCTTCGTCCGTCAGTGTGTAGATGACTGTAGATTTCTGTGTTGCCATATTGATTCCCTCGTAGATGATCGGCGCCCCGTGCTTGAGCGGTTTCAGGCACAAAAAGGACTTTTCGGCGGCGACTGTGTCGTTTGCGACACTTTCCCGGCCCAAATGCGTATTTTAGACCCCCACCTCTAGTTCGTGTAACCCCTGTCATCATGATGGCGCACCGCCAGTGGGGGATTACGCGGCTGCGGCGCTGCCGCGCCAGGGGGAAATGGCGCGCCGGATCGATTACACTGGCCGCTGACTACATTTCCTGGGAGACAAGATGTTCAGCCATATCATGGTCGGCGCCAATGATGTTGAAAAGTCGAAACAATTTTACGATGCCACGCTGGGCGTGCTGGGCGTTCCGCCGGGCAAGTTCGATGACAAGGGCCGGGTGTTCTACGTGACCAAGACCGGCGTGTTCGGCATCGGCAAGCCGATCAACGGCGAACCGGCCTGCCACGGCAACGGCGCCACCATCGGCTTCGCGGTGGAAGACCCGGAGATGGCCGACCGCTGGCACGCGGCCGGTGTAGCCCATGGCGGCGTGGCCTGCGAGGACCCGCCGGGCGTGCGCGCGAACGCGCATGGCGCGCTGTACCTGGCCTATCTGCGCGACCCGTCTGGCAACAAGATCTGCGCGCTCAAGCGCATGGGCTGAGTGGCGGGTGACAGGGGCCCGCCGCTTGGTTACCGGAGCGTATGGCGGGGCAGCGCATGCATCAGCGGCAGCGGCAGTACATGGGCCGCCACGAATGCGCTACAGTGATACCTGCACCCTCCCATTTTTTGCCAGCGCAATATAAGGCTTGAAACGACCATGAAATCTGCCACCTTTCCTTCCCTTAAGGTTGAGCCGGCGCTTCGGGAAGCCGCAGAGCAAAGTCTCGAAGAAGGCGAAACGCTGTCCGCATTTCTGGAGAAGTCGATACGCGACAGCATCGAGAAGCGGCGGCATCAGCGTGAATTCCTTGCTCGCGGGCTTGCTTCGCGTGACGAGGCGATGCGGACCGGAGCCTATCGTTCCGCGGATGCCGTGCTGACCCGCCTTGAGCAGATGCTCATGCAAGCCAAGAACAAATGAGCTTCACGGTCCGCTTTACCGAACAGGC
>JAZJZQ010000333.1:2488-11238 GCA_040389625.1 Pseudomonadota bacterium
ATGCTCATGCAAGCCAAGAACAAATGAGCTTCACGGTCCGCTTTACCGAACAGGCAGAAGAGGACTTGGTGCGACTTTATGAGCGATTCGCCATCAGAGAGAAGACGACTATCACTGAATTCGTGTCTTGGTGATGGGGCTGCGGCTTGAGCTGCACTTGCAAAGGGATGACATGGGTAAAGGCAGACTGGAAGCGTTCAGCGACGGCGTGATCGCCATCATCATCACCATCATGGTGCTGGAATTGAAGGTGCCGCACGGGGCCGACCTGGCGGCGTTGCTGCCGCTGCTGCCCGTGCTGTTCAGCTATGTGCTCAGCTTCATCTACGTGGGCATCTACTGGAACAACCACCACCACATGCTGCACGCTTCGTCCATGGTGGATGGCTGCGTGCTGTGGGCCAACCTGCACCTGCTGTTCTGGCTGTCGCTGATCCCGTTCGCCACCGGCTGGATGGGCGAGAACCATTTCGCGCCCGTGCCCGTCGCCTTCTACGGCGGCATGCTGTTCATGTCGGCCGTGGCCTACCGCATCCTGGAGCGGGCCCTGATTTCCCGCAATCCCCATAACCCCACGCTGGCGCTGGCCGTCGGCAGGGACCGCAAGGGCCTCATTTCCCCCATCCTGTACCTGCTGGCCATTCCGTTGTCTTTCCTGCATGTATGGGCCGCGTTCGCCATGTACGTGCTGGTGGCCGTCATGTGGTTCGTACCGGACCGGCGCATCGAAGCGCACCTGAAATCCTGAACCACCGGTCTTGCGTTGCCGCCGCCGGCGTGCGGCGGCGCCTGGCCGGCTGTACGCCGCTCATCCTTCCCCCTGGACCAATGCGCTGTTGCACACAATCGGACCGGCGGAACGAAACTTGCGCAAATTAGTACCGAAACTGGGTGTGCAAGTATCAATTCGTGACATTCTTCAGTGCTATCGTGTCCCCATGCTGAAGTTCGGCATCAACGACAAAATCAACTGGAGATAAAGATGAAACGCATGATCAAGGGTCTGCTTTGCCTGGGCGTCCTGGGCGCCAGCGCGCCACTGTTTGCCGCCACCGAACTGGTCGTCGCTACCGTCAACAACGGCCACATGGTGGAGATGGAAAAGCTGACCAAATTCTTCGAACGCGACAATCCCGACATCAAGCTGAAATGGGTCACGCTGGAGGAAGGCGTGCTGCGCCAGCGCCTGACCACCGACATCGCCACCAATGGCGGCCATTTCGATGTGATGACCATCGGCATGTACGAAGCGCCGATCTGGGGCAAGAAGGACTGGCTGGTCGAACTCAAGCCCGACGCCGGCTACGACGTCGATGACATCCTGCCATCGATCCGCGCCGGCCTGTCGGTGGGCAACAAACTGTACGCGGCCCCGTTCTATGGCGAAAGCTCGATGATCATGTACCGCGCCGACCTGGTCAAGAAGGCGGGCATGACCCTCGGCGACCGGCCCAGCTGGGACCACATCCGCGAAGTGGCGGCCAAGATCAACGATCCGGCCAACGGCGTCTATGGCATCTGCCTGCGCGGCAAGCCGGGCTGGGGCGACAATATGGCGCTGCTGAGCACCATGGTCAATTCGTACGGCGGCCAGTGGTTCGACATGAAATGGCAGCCGCAACTGACCAGTGCGCCATGGAAGAACGCCGTCGGCATGTACGTCGACCTGCTGAAGAACTACGGTCCGCCGGGCTCGGCTTCCAACAGTTTCAACGAGATCCTGTCGCTGTTCAATGAAGGCAAGTGCGGCATCTGGATCGACGCCACCGTCGCCGCGTCCTTCGTTTCCGATCCAAAACAGAGCAAGGTTGCCGACAAGGTGGCCTTCGCCCAGTCGCCAACGGCCGTCACGGAACGGGGCGCCAACTGGCTGTGGGCCTGGTCGCTGGCCATCCCCAAGAGCTCGAAGAAACAGGTTGCGGCGCAGAAGTTCATCAACTGGGCGACCTCCAAGGACTACATCAAGCTGGTGGCGCGCGAGGCCGGTTGGGGCAACGTGCCCACCGGCACCCGCAAGTCGACCTATGCCAGCCCCGAGTTCCAGAAGGCGGCCAAGTTCGCCAATGCCGAGGGTACTGCCATCAGCTCGGCGCGCCCGAACCAGAGCACCTTGCCGCCTTCGCCATACACGGGGGTGCAGTTCGTCGCCATTCCCGAATTCCCCGCCATCGGCGTGGCAGTGGGCCAGCAGATGACGGCCGCCTTGCTGGGCAAGGTCACGGTGGACGAGGCATTGAACCTGTCGCAGCAGGCGGCCGAGCGCGAAATGCGCAAGGGTAACTACTACAAGTAAGGCAGCGTGTCGCCGGCATCATCCTTCTGTCACGCCCTGTGACGACATGACGCGCGCCGGCTCCCGGTGCGCGTCAGCTTTACTTGAAGAGAACTCCATGAACCGTATCCTGTCCCGGGCATTGCTGGCGCCAGCCGTAGCATGTCTTAGCATTATTTCCGTGGTCCCCCTGCTGATCACGATCTTTTATTCGCTGGTGCGCTACAGCCTGCTGACGCACGGCGACTATGATTTCCACGGCCTCAGCAATTTCCTCTACTTTTTCACCGACAACGCCTTCCTGCCGGCGTTGAAGAACACCTTCGTCCTGCTGTTTTCCGTGATGGCCGTCACCGTCGTGTTCGGCGCCGCGCTGGCGCTGCTCATCAACGACGCCTTCCCCGGCCGCGCGCTGGTGCGCGTGCTGTTGATCTCGCCCTTCCTCGTCATGCCCGCGGTCAACGCGTTGATGTGGAAGAACATGATGCTCAACCCGATCTACGGCCTGTTCGCCCAGGTCAGCAAGTTCCTCGGGCTGACGCCGGTGGACTGGCTGGCCAGCTATCCGCTGCTGTCCATCATCATGATGGTGTCGTGGCAATGGCTGCCGTTCGCCTGCCTGATTTTCATGACCGCGCTGCAATCGATGGACAAGGAACAGCTGGAAGCGGCGCGCATGGACGGCGCCAACTACGGCCAGCAGTTGCGCTACCTCTACATTCCCCACCTGGGCCGCTCGATGGCCGTGGTCATCATGATCGAAATGATCTTCCTGCTGTCGATCTTTGCCGAAATCTTCACCACCACCGGTGGCGGCCCCGGCTTCGACACCACCACCATCACCTTCATGATTTATCAGCAGGCGCTGGTGTCCTATGACGTCGGTGCGGCCTCGGCCGGTGCCCTGTTCGCCGTGCTGCTGGCCAATATCGCCGCCTTCTTCCTGATGCGCGTCATCGGCAAGAACCTGGCGAAATAGAAAGGAAACGCCATGTACAAATTCGCCCCCCTTGCGCGCGCCGTCGCCGCCTGGCTGATCGCCGGCCTGCTGTTCTTCCCCATCTTCTGGCTGGGCCTGATGGCCTTCAAGACGGAAGGCCAGGCCATCGCCACGCCGCCCTTGCTGTTCTTCGTGCCGACCCTGCAAAGCTTCCAGGAAGTGCTGGCGCGCGACAACTATTTCGCCTACGCCGGCAACTCGCTGGTGACCAGCGTGGTGTCGACGGCGCTGGGCCTGCTCATCGCCGTGCCGGCCGCCTATTCCATGGCGTTCCACCCCAGCCGGGGCACGGTGGGCACGCTCAAGTTCATGCTCAGCTCGCGGTTCATGCCCGGCGTGGGCGCGCTGATGCCGATCTACATCTGCTTCCAGTACATGGGGCTGCTCGATACCCGCACCGGCCTGGTGATCATGTTCATGCTGATGAACCTGCCCATCATGGTGTGGCTGCTCTACACCAGCATGAAGGAGCTGCCGCGCGAAATCCTGGAAGCGGCACGCATGGACGGCGCCAACCTGGGCGCGGAGTTCCGCTACGTGGTGTTGCCGCTGTCGCTGGGCAGCATCGCCTCGACGGCACTGGTGTGCCTGGTGTGGGCCTGGAACGAATCGTTCTGGTCACTCAGCCTGGGCGCTTCCAACGCCGGTACGCTGGCCTGGCTGATCGCATCGTATTCCAGCCCCGAGGGCTTGTTCTGGTCCAAGCTGTCGGCCGCTTCGCTGATGGCGATCGCACCCATCATGGCGCTGGGCTGGTTCTGCCAGAAGCAGCTGGTGCAGGGCATGACCTTCGGCGCGGTCAAATAAACAATCATCAGGAGACAGACATGGCTTACCTCAATTTACGCGGCATCGAAAAATACTTCGGCGACCACCACGCCATCAAAGGCATCGACCTGGAAATCAAGCAGGGCGAGTTCATCGTCTTCGTCGGCCCGTCCGGCTGCGGCAAGTCGACCTTGCTGCGCCTGATCGCCGGGCTGGAGCCGATCGACCGCGGCACGCTGAGCCTGGACGGGCGCGACATCACGGCGCTGCCCTCGTCCAAGCGCGACCTGGCCATGGTGTTCCAGTCCTACGCGCTCTACCCCCACATGACGGTGTTCGAAAACATGTCGTTCGCGCTCAAGCTGGCCGGCGTGGACCAGGCCGTCATTTGCGAAAAAGTCGACAAGGCGGCCGGCATCCTCGACCTGGGACGCTACCTGGACCGTACGCCCAAGGCCTTGTCCGGCGGCCAGCGGCAACGGGTGGCCATCGGCCGCGCCATCGTGCGCGATCCCAAGGTGTTCCTGTTCGACGAACCGCTGTCGAACCTGGACGCGGCCTTGCGGGTCCAGACCCGCATCGAGATCGCCAAGCTGCACCGCGACCTGGGCGCGACGTCGATCTACGTCACCCACGACCAGGTCGAGGCCATGACGTTGGCCGACCGGGTAGTGGTGCTGCGCGACGGACGCATCGAGCAGGTCGGCACACCGCTGGAACTGTACGACCGTCCGGCCAACCGCTTCGTGGCCCAGTTCATCGGCACCCCGAGCATGAACGTGGTGCCGACCTCGGGCCTGCCCGGCCTGGCGCGCTATCCGGGCGTGGTCCACGATGGCGACGGCTTCGTCGGCGTGCGTCCCGAGCACGTGATGCTGGCCGAGGGGCAGGAGCACAGCCTGCCGGCCAGGGTCGACCTGGTGGAAGCGCTGGGGGCCGAGACGCTGGTCTACGCCAGCCTGGAAAACGGCGTGCAGGTGGTGCTGCGCTGCGCCGACCGGGTGGCGCTGCGGCCAGGGGAAAACACGGCGCTGCGCTTCGACGAACGCTACCTGCATCACTTCGACGCGGCCGGCAAGAGCCGTCCGCAACTCGCCGCCGGAGGCGCGCAATGAAAAGCCCCGTCAAGCCGATATTTCCACTGCGCCAGCAGTACCTGGACAGCCTGGCCGCACGGGTGCGGGTGCCGGACTACGCGCGCGGCGCGCGGTCCAACTGGATCGTGCACATCGGGGTCGGCGGTTTCTTCCGCTCGCACCTGGCCGCCTACCTGGACGACTTGCTGTCGGCCCAGGGCGGCGCCGACTGGATGCTGGTCGGCGTCACGCTGTTGCCGCATGACGTGGCCATCGGCGCGGATCTGCGGGCCCAGGACTGCCTGTACACACTGGTCGAGCGCAGTGCCGAGGGCGCCCAGGCGCGCGTGATCGGTTCGCTCGCCGCCGTGCTGCACGGCCCCGACGATCCCGAGGCCGTGCTGGCCAAGCTGACCGACCCGGCCTGCAAGATCGTGTCGCTCACCATCACCGAGGGCGGCTATTACCTGGACCAGGGCAGCGGCCAGTTCGACGCCGACCATCCCGACATCGTCGCGGCGCTGGCGCAGCCGCAGCATCCGCGCTGCTCGTTCGCCTACCTGGCCACGGCGCTGGAGCGGCGCCGGCTGGCCGGCCTGGCGCCGTTCACCATCATGTCCTGCGATAACCTGCAGGGCAACGGCGACCTCACGCGCCGCATGCTGCTGGCTTACATCGGCCTGTACAACGCCGAGCTGGCCGCCTGGCTGGCGCGCGAAGGCGCCTTCCCCAACAGCATGGTCGACCGCATCACGCCGGCCACCACCGATGTCCACCGCGCCTGGGTGCGCGAGCGCTACGGCATTGACGATGCGCGGCCGGTGATGACCGAGCCGTTCCGCCAGTGGGTGCTGGAGGACAAGTTTCCGCTGGGCCGGCCAGCCTGGGAGCAGGCCGGGGCAAGCCTGAGCACCGAGGTGCACCGGCACGAGACGCTCAAGCTGCGCGTGCTGAACGCCAGCCACCAGGTGCTGTGCTACCTGGGCATGCTGCTGGGCTATACCTACGCCCACGAGGCGATCCAGGACCCGCAGGTGCGCCTGCTGGTGACGACGACCATGGAACGCGAAGTGCTGCCCCTGTTGCCGGCGATAGACGGCGTGGATCCCCGTGCCTACCTGGCCAGCGTGCTGGTGCGCCTGGCCAATCCGTCCATCCGCGACCAGCTCGAACGCATCGGCACCGACGGTTCGGCGCGCATGCCCAAGTTCGTGCTGCCGTCGGTCCAGGCCCAGCTGGCGAACGGCGGTTCCATCGAGCTGCTCAGCTTTGCCGTGGCGTGCTGGTTCCGTTTCCTGGCCGGCCACGACGAACAGGGCGGTACGCTGCCCTTGACCGATCCGCTGGCGGCGACCTTGCGCGAGCATGCCCTGCGCGGCGGACCCGAGGCCGGCGCCCTGCTGTCGCTGGAACGCCTGTTCGGTCCGTTGTCGCACACGCCCGCGTTCGCCGATGCCGTGGGCCGCGCGCTACGGCGCCTGTATGGCCAGGGCGTGGCAGCGGCCTTGCACGCGACGCTGGCCGCACCGGCGGGCACGGCAGTCACTGGTCTATGATAGCTGGCAGGCCCGGCCGCACTGCGACCGGGTGTACGACAACGCGATCACGAGAGGACATCATGGCAACACATCGTCCAAGCCTGCCGGGCCTGAAAGAGATGCGCACCGGCCGCCGCGCCCCCGAGATGGAGCAGCTGAACTTCAGCGGGCTGGTGCACTATCTGGAGCACGGCCTGCCGAGCGACCTGATGCGTTGGCATTGCCATGAAGCGTACGAATTGCACCTGATCGTCGAGACCAGCGGCAAGCTGTTCGTGGGCGACTACATCGGCGAGTTCTCGCCCGGCCACCTGGTGCTGACGGGGCCGCGCCTGCCCCACAACTGGGTGTCCTGCGACTATCCGCCCGAAGGCGTGGCGCTGCGCGACATGCTGGTGCAGTTCGGCCACGCGCCGCTGGAGGCGGCCGCCGCCGTGATTCCCGAGCTGCGCGAAGTGATGCCGATGCTGGAGCGCTCCATGTTCGGCATCGAATTTTTCGGCATGGGCGAGGAGGCGCAGGCGGCCCTGGCGCGTATCCGCTCCAGCACGGGCGCGGCGCGGCTGGCCGAGTTCATCCGCTTCCTGGCGGTGCTGGCGCACGTCACCGATTACCGGCTGCTGTCGAGCGTCAAGATGCAGTCGTTCGACGACGACGCGACGCTGGCCCAGATCAACCTGGTGCTCGGCCATATCACCGAGCACTATCGCGAAGTGATCTCCGCCGAGCAGATGGCCAGCATGCTGGGCATGTCGCTCAGCAAATTCTCGCGCTTCTTCCGCAGCGCCACGGGCAACAGCTTTTCCGATTTCGTCAACCAGGTCCGTATCAACAAGGCCTGCCAGCTGTTGATGAACACGGACCAGTATGTGACCAATGTCTGTTACGAAGTCGGCTTCAACAATGTCGCCAATTTCAACCGGCGCTTCCTGCAATTGAAAGGCATCACGCCGCGGGAATTCCGCCGCAAGGCCGAGGGCCGCTTCGGCGGCGGCGGCTAGCCCCATTACCAAACTACGAGGATTCAATGATAGCCACATTAGGAGAGGCCCTGGTCGATTTCATCGAGCAGGCCGATGGCCGGTTTCAGCCATTTTTGGGCGGTTGCATATTTAACTTTTCACTGGGCCTGGCCCGCCAGGGTGTCCCGGTCAGCTACCTGAACCCCTTGTCGCAGGACCAGTTCGGCGCACGCTTTGCCCGGCGCCTGGAGCAGGATGGCGTGCTGCTGGGGGCCGCGGCGCGCAGCGCGCTGCCGACGTCGCTGGCCCTGATCAGTCTCGATGCGGGCGGCGTGCCCACGTACGCGTTTCACCGGGCCGAGGTGGCCGACCGCGACGTCGACGCGGCGCAGCTGGTGGCCAGCCTGCCGCCGCGGCTGACGCTGCTCCACACGGGCGGCCTGGCGCTGGTGCCGGCCGACCTGCAAAAGATGCTGACCGTGCTGCGCGCGGCCAGTGGCGGCGCCAGCCTGGTATCGGTCGACGCCAACCTGCGGCCCATGGCGGTGCCCGACGTCGATGCCTATGTGGCGGGCGTGCGCAGTGCGATCGCCTGCGCCCATATCCTCAAGGTCAGCGACGAGGACCTGGATATCCTCGGCTGGGGCGCGCTGGAGCCGCCCGAACAGGCCGCCGCGCTGTTCGCCATGGCGCCCATGCTCGAGCTGATCGCCCTCACGCGCGGTCCCCATGGCGCCAGCCTGTACACCCGCGGCGCCAGCGCCAGCGCGCCGGTGCCGGCATTGACCGTAGTCGACACGGTTGGCGCCGGCGACTGCTTCCATGCCGGCTTGCTGGCCTATCTGTTGCGGGCGGGACGCCTGGCCGCGCCCGAACTGCTGGCCGGGATGGATGCCGAAGTCCTGCGCGAGGCGCTGGACCACGCCGTTGCCTCGGCCAGCCTGAACGTCATGCGCGCCGGTTGCGATCCGGCCAGCTGGGAGGAAGTGCTGGCCTTCCGGCGCGCTGGCCGCTGATGTCTGGAACGCGATGCCGCCGATACGAAATCGCGCCCTGCAACGTGCCCAGCGCCTGATTCCCTGCAAATTCGTATCGGTAGTAGGTGGCGCAGTACCAATGTCTATCGGAATGCAA
>JAZJZQ010000334.1:0-3212 GCA_040389625.1 Pseudomonadota bacterium
ATGTTCGGCCAGCAGCTGGCCGACTTCCAGCTGACCCAGGCCCGGCTGGCCCAGATGGCCACCGGCATCGACGCCGCCGCGCTGTTGACCTACCGCGCCGCCTGGCAGCGCGACCAGGGCCGCAACGTGACGAAGGAGGCGGCCATGGCTAAGCTGACGGCCACCGAGACGGCGCAGCAGGTGATCGACGGCGCCGTGCAGCTGTTCGGCGGCCTGGGCGTGGTCAGCGAGCAGCCGGTGGAACGGCTGTACCGGGAAATCCGCGCCCTGCGCATCTACGAGGGGGCGACGGAAGTGCAGCAATTGATCATCGCGCGCGAGCTGCTGCGGGCCGTGCCGGCCGCGGCCGGGCATGAAGGAAAAGAGGAAACATGAGCGAACACATAAAAATCCTGCAACCGCCGGGCTGGGCCCGTCCGCGCGGCTATGCCAACGGCGTGGCCGCGCGCGGTACCACCGTGTGCGTGAGCGGCATGATAGGGTGGGATAGCCAGGGCGTGTTCCACACGGACGATTTCGCCGGCCAGACCCGGCAGGCGCTGCAGAACGTGGTCGAAGTGCTGGCCGAGGCGGGCGCCCGGCCCGAGCATATCGTGCGCATGACGTGGTATGTGCTCGACAAGCGGGAGTACGTGGCGGCCTACAAGGCCATCGGCCAGGCCTACCGCGACCTGATCGGCGCCCACTTCCCGGCCATGACGGCCGTGCAGGTGGCGGGGTTGGTCGAGGACAGGGCCAGGCTGGAGATCGAAGTGACGGCCGTGGTGCCGGACTGACAGGGGCCGTCCCGGGCGCCGTTGCCCGATTGCCGCTGTCCGCCTGAAATCCTGCCCCACGCATTAAAATTCCATTATAATTATTTAAAGAATAATGCCGCGTGGATTGCGGCGTGACTTTGTGGAAATTTTTTTTGTGGGCAATGTCGCCGCTCCTGGCGGATGATCTTGCCGGGGCGCATGCAGCTGGATTCATGTCGCCGTGTGGTTTTCAAGACGGGAGTCGGGATGGACATGAAACTATCAAGCTTGGGCCTGCTGGTGGGGGGATTGTTGTCGGCGGGCGCCAGCCATGCAAGCGGGAGTACCTATGCGTTCGTTAAACTGGACGCGTTGAGCGGTGCCAACAGCAGCGCCGTTGCCATTAACAATGCGGGCCAGATCGTCGGTTCCTCGGCCGCCAATGGCGGGCGTGATTATCATGCCGCGTTGTGGAAGAACGGCATCGTGACCGACCTCGGCACGGCGGGCGGCTTGAACAGCCAGGCCTATGCCATCAACAATCTGGGCCAGGTGTCCGGCGCCTCGTCCATCGTCAACAATCCCAATTACCAGGCCGTGAGCTGGGGCGGCGCGGCGCCGGTCCAGCTGCCGTCGCTGGGCGGCAGCACCAGCTTCGCCATGGGCGTCAACGACCTGGGGCAGCATGCGGGCTATTCCTTTACCGCGGGCGACTTTGCTACCCACGCGGCGCGCTGGCAGGGCGGGGTGGCCACCGACCTGGGCACGCTGGGCGGCTTCGACAGCTATGGCCATGCCATCAACAGCGCCGGCGTGGTGGCAGGCGCCGCCAGCACGGCCGACGATGCCTTCCATGCCGCCCGTTGGGACGGCAACACGGCCATCGACCTGGGCACGCTGGGCGGCACCAACAGCTGGGCCTATGCGATCAACAATACCGGCAGCATCGCCGGCTATGCCAACACGGCCGGCGACGCGGCCACCCGGGCCGTGATCTGGAACGGCGCCTCCATCCTGGCGCTGAGCACCCAGGGCTGGCTCAATTCCAGCGCCTACGGCTTGAACAGCAGCGGCATCGCCGTCGGTTCGGCCTGGAACGTGACCGGCGCCGGCCATGCCATGCTGTGGCAAGGCAATACCATGATAGACCTGAACCAGTACCTCGACAGCAACACGCTGGGCGCGGGCTGGGTGCTGCGCCAGGCCAACGGCATCAACGACAGCGGCGCCATCGTGGGCGACGCCTACAACACCATCACGGGCCAGACCAACGGCTTTTTGCTGTCGGCCGTGCCGGAGCCGGAACAGGGCTTGATGTTGCTGGCGGGCCTGGCGTGGCTGGCCGTACGTGGCCGGCGCCGCCGGCGGGCGGCCTGACGCGGCCCGTTCAGGCGCGCCCGGTGGCCTGCGCATGCGCGGCCGGCTTCAGATGACGTAGCCGACCCCGTGCCTGGCCACGGCGGCGTGCATCTGCGCCTGCCGGGTGCCGTCGACCTGGCCGCGCAAGGTGTATTCCTCGCCAAAGACATTGTCGTGCGTCATCCGTGCCTGCTCCTTGGCCAGGTATTCCCCCAGGTCGCACACGAATCTGGCCGGTGTGCCCGCATAGACGGTGTTGGACGGCACGTCGCGCGCCACCAGCGAGCCGGCGCCGATGATGACGTCGTCGCCGATGGTCACGCCCGGCATGATGATGCTGCCGGCGCCGATGAAGACGCGGTTGCCGATGGTGACGTTCTTGATCTTGGTGTAGTTCAGGTGCAGCTTGGTGCTGGCATCGTGCGCCAGGATGTGCACGCGCGGCGCCAGCGTCACGTCGTCGCCTATCGTGATGTGCCAGTAGTGGGAGTCGTCGATGATGCAGCCGTCGAGCAGGTGAAAGTTGTGCCCCACGCGCAAGCCGTTGCGTTTCAGCCGCTCCAGTTCATCCAGCCTGGGCCAGCCGATGGTGCGCTGCAGCAGGCGCTTGACGCCTTGCTTCAATTGCTTCTTGAACGATGTTTTCGTCGCTTGCATGATTAAATAAGGTACGGTGTCGATAGGATCGTGCCGCCTGCCGGGCCGGTGGGCTTGAATGAAATGAAATGGTAGCATATTAACAATAATATATTTTCAATCGTGCGCGGGGTGCTTTTCCCTTGTGCGGCTTTTTTGTTAGCCTGTACAATGGCGCAGCTCGCGGTGTGTCGCCATAGTTCAACGGATAGAACAGGTTCCTCCTAAGAATCAGATACAGGTTCGATTCCTGTTGGCGATACCAGTGCGCCGCGCCCCTTGCCGGCCCCGTGGCCGCCGGAATTGGCCCGGTTGGCGGCGCAGCCGGTACAATGCGTGCTTCATTCATCTACTCTGCGGTTCGCCGTCCCCGGTCGGCGCCTGCCCGGACACTCCTCATTCATTATGGCAGTCATCTCTTTATCCTCGGCGCAACTGGCGTTCGGTCACGTCGCGCTCCTCGATCACGCGGAATTTTCC
>JAZJZQ010000335.1:0-2886 GCA_040389625.1 Pseudomonadota bacterium
ACTGGGGATGACTGTTGAACAGGATTTTTATGAATAACGAACAATTGATCGCCGAGGCCGCCGCGGCGCGGCTCAAGGCTTATACGCCTTACTCCAACTTCAAGGTCGGGGCGGCGCTGCTGTGTAACGATGGCCGCGTGTTTCATGGCTGTAATGTGGAGAATGCGTCCTATGGCTTGTGCAATTGCGCCGAGCGCACGGCCTTTTTCAGCGCTTTCGCCCAAGGTTACCGGCCCGGCGATTTCGACAAGCTGGCCGTGATTGGCGAGACAGACGGCCCCATCGCTCCCTGCGGCGCCTGCCGCCAGGTGATCCTGGAACTGGGCGGCAATGCGCTGCCCGTGGTGCTGAGCAACCTGAAGGGCGACGTCTACGAGACGACGGCGGCGGCCCAGCTGCCCAATGCCTTCGGCGGCGCCGACCTGAAAAAGAAGTAAGCATCTTGGCGCTCAGGAAAACCATCGACGTGCAGGCCGCCGTCGCCATCGCGGCCGCCGAGGCCATCGCGGCCAAGACCCAGGGCACTTTCGGCGTGGGCGGGGTGATGCTCGACCAGCACGGCACCGTGCTGATGTCGGTACATAACAACGTGATCCGCTCCGGCCTGGTCTACGATCCCACGGCCCACGGCGAGCGCCAGCTGATCGACTGGTATTACGCCGAACTGGCACAGGGCCGTGAACTGCCGGCGCCGGAAGACGTCACCATTGTCACCTCGCTTGACCCGTGCTGCATGTGCAGCGGGGCGATCCTGGCTGCCGGCTTCAATGTGGTGGTGGCGGCGCCCGACGGCCCGGCCGGCATCAACTACGACGGTAGCGCCACTTTCCCGTCGCTGCCGGCGCCGCTGCAGGAACAGGCGGCGGCCACGTTCAGCTATCCGGCCGTATTGGGCTCGTCGCAGTATGCGCGGGCCGCCATGGGCGCCGCGCCCAAGCCCTTCTTCATCGGCAAGACCGTGTCGGAGCCGACCCAGGCCCTGTGCTCGCTCGTGTTCGAGGCCACGCAGGAGGAGGTGACGGCGCTGTTCGATACGGATCTGCCGCAAGCGCAGCTCAAGTGCCCGGCCACGCTGGCGCCCGACCATGCCATCGTGCGCGCCCTCAAGGCGGCTTATCCCGATGCGCTGGCCTACCGTTGCACGCCGCAGCAACCCGATGCGGACCTGGCGCCGTTCCTGCTGCGCGCCATGGCCCGGGACCGGGCGCAGGGCGGCACCGGCGATGCCGTGGCGCTGCTCGATTCCTTCGGCAACCTGCTGTTGTGCCTGCCCGGCAACCGGCAGCGCTCCGGCATCCGCACGGCCTTCATGGAGACGACGCGGGCCTACGCCCAGCTGCGCTACCGGCTGATGGCGGACGCCACGCCCCAGCAGCGGGAAGAAGTGCGCCAGTACCTGGGCCATCCCAAGGACGGCACCTTCGTCTTCGCGCAGGGGCCGGACCGCAGCGCGCTCAGCTTCATGGACCTGGGCGCCTACGGTTCGACCATGGAGGGGCCGCTACCGCTCAAGAATCCGGCCCAGTTCCAGTACGTGCGGCCCGGCATGGACGCCGACGCGCTGGCTGCCCTGTGCGCCGGCTTCCCGCCGCTGTACCGCAGCGTGATCCGCATCCGCCCCACCCAGGTGGCCGATCCGGCCCTGGTCGCGGCGCTGGGCCGACGCCGGCCAGGCTTCAGCCCTGCCAGGGATCGTAGGTGCCTATGCTCCACAGGTGGCCTTCCGGGTCGCGGCAAGTGAAGCCGCGCCCGCCGTATTCTTCATCCTTGATGTCCAACATGATGTGGGCGCCCGCCTCCAGCGCGCGGCCATACACGAGGTCGGCGTCATGCACCACCAGGTAGGCGCCCTGCGTGACGGCCTTGTCTTTCTCGGACGGCTGCTTGATCAGGCGGCCGTATTCCGTGTCGAACACGGAGCTGAGCATGATCATGCCGTTGCCGTACGAGAGCTGGGCATGGGCGATGGTGCCGTCTTCGTTGGGCACCACCAGCTGTTTTTCAAAGCCAAAGGTATCGCACAGCCATTCGATGGCGGCCGGTGCGTCGTGATAGCGCATGCAGGGTATGACGGTGGCTTTAGTGGCTTTCGGTATCGTTGACATGGTTCTCTCCCCAATCTGGTGTGGAACTGCTTCGATCGTGCCGATGCCCAGCGGTTCGCCGCCGCCGGCCCGCAATCGGGCCGTATTGATGCCGCTCAGAGGGACGGCGAAAGGGCGGCGGACCCGATGTCTGGCTCCAATATAGACCAGCAGGCCCGCCGCCACAACCGCTACGCCCTCACATCTGCTGGAACAGGTGGGCGTGACCCCGGCTCACCTCCAGCAATTCGGGAAAGTTGCGCACGCGCACCATCTGCCGTCCCCGCAAGTCGCGCGAGACTTCTTCGATGGCATCGACCCGTACCAGGGTGGAACGGTGGATGCGCCAGAACTCGTCGGGATCGAGCTCGTCGGCCAGTTCCTTCAGCGTCTTGCGGATCAACACTTCGGCCTGGCAAGTCTGCACCCGCGTGTATTTTTCGTCGGCCCGGAAGAACAGCACTTCGCGCGTGCTGATCATGCGCAGGCTGTTGCCCACCACGGCCTGGATCCAGCGCAGGTAATCGGGCTTGCCCGTTTGCCGGTCCCGCAGCAGGGCGCTCAGCTGCTGTTCGATGTTGGCCGGCTGGCGACCCAGCCGCGTCTGCAGCCGGGCGCAGGTGGTCTTGAGGCGCTCGCCGCCGGCCGGCTTGAGCACGTAGTCGAGCGCACCCTGTTCGAACGCTTCGATGGCGTACTGGTCGTAGGCCGTCACGAACACCAGGTGGCAGCGGTTGAACAGCATGCGCGCCGCCTCGATGCCGGACAGGCCGGGCATGCGGATGTCGAGGAACACGATGTC
>JAZJZQ010000336.1:0-3280 GCA_040389625.1 Pseudomonadota bacterium
CAGATACGAGAGGCTGGAATAGCCGGTGCCGAAGTCGTCCAGCGACAGCGCCACGCCCAGCGCCGTGATGCGGTCCATGATGCCGATGACGCGCTCGATGTTGTGCATCAGCGTGCTTTCGGTGATTTCCAGCTCCAGCCAGGCCGGCTCCAGTTCGTAGCGGCGCAGTGTGTCGCGCACGCGCGCCGGCAGCGCGGCGGTGAATTCGCGCGCCGAGACGTTCACGGCCAGGCGGATCGGCGGCAGCCCCGCCCGCTTCCACGCCTGCGCCTGCGCGCAGGCCGCCTCCAGCACCCATTCGCCCACTTGCACGACCAGGCCGGTGGCCTCGGCCAGCGGGATGAAGTCGCCCGGCGGTATCATGCCCAGCTGCGGATGCTGCCAGCGCACCAGCGCCTCGGCGCCGATGATGCGCCCGCTCGCCAGGGCGAATTTCGGCTGGTAGTGCAGCAGCAACTGGTCGTGGCCGAGCGCGTGGCGCAGGCCCGTTTCCAGGCGCATCCTTTCCTGCATGCCCTGGTTCATGTCCTGGCTGTAGAAGGTGACGTTGCCCTCTTCGTTGTGGCCGCCCTGCTTGGCGCGGTACATGGCGATGTCGGCCAGGCGCAGCAGGGTTTCGGCGTCGCCGCCGTCCTGCGGGTAGACGCTGATGCCGATGCTGGCGCCCACGCGCAGGTCGTGGCCTTCGATCAGGAAGGGTTCCAGCAGCGACGCCTGCAACTTGTGCGCCACCATGCTCGCTTCGAAGTGCTGGCTGATGTCGAACAGGCCGACGGCGAATTCGTCGCCGCCCAGGCGCGCCACCAGGTCCTGGTCGCGCAGCACGCTGCGGAAACGGCGCGCCGTCTCGCGCAGCAGTTCGTCGCCGGCGTGCCGGCCCAGGGTGTCGTTGATCAGCTTGAACCGGTTGAGGTCGATGAACAGCACGCAACCTTGCAGCTTGCTGCGCTGGGCCACCGTCAGCGCCTGGTCCACCAGCTTGGTCAGCAGCGTGCGGTTGGGCAGGCCCGTCAGCGCGTCGTAATAGGCCAGGTGGTGGATGCGCTCTTCGGCCAGCTTGCGCTCGGTAATGTCGGTCAGGTAGGCGATCAGGCCGATCGAGCGGTCGTTGATGTCGCACAGCGGCGACAGCGACAGGCTGGCCCAGAAGATGTCGCCGTTCTTTTTCTTGCGCCGCACTTCCATCAGCCGCCCGCCCTGCTCCAGGAACGCGTCGCGGAAGCCCGTGTCTTCGTCGTCATACAGGAACAGGATGTTGCGCCCCACCGCTTCCACGGCGCTGTAGCCGAACAGACGCTCGGCGCCCTTGTTCCAGCTAGTGATGAAGCCGTTCAAGTCCATCGTCAGCACCGATTCGTGCATCTGGTCCAGGATCTGCGACTGGTGCTGCAGCTGGGCTTCCACTTGCACGTAGGCATGGGTCGAGCGCTGCGCCAGCGAGTGCACTTGCAGCACGCTGCCGGCCAGGCTGGCCAGGCTGGCCAGGTGCTGTTCGTCGAGCGCGCTGTAACTGTCGCGCCCGGCCACGACGAAGCGGCCGAACAGCTGGTGTTCGAATCGCACTTCCTGCACCAGCGCGCTGGCCGCCGCGCCGCCGTCGTCCTGCTGGTCGGCCGGCAGGTAGTGGCCGACGGGGCTGTTGAGCACTTCGCGTACGATGCGGCCCAGCTCGTCTGCCAGTGCCTGGCCCCGCAAACGCAGTACCGCGTCGCAAAGGGCGGCGCTGTGACTGAGGAAGTTGGAGACGGGATGGGCCAGCATGGCTATAGGTTCCTGCTCACCTGGATCGCCCAGTGATAGGCATGGAGCTGGCCTTGCCAGTACGTTTCGTGATCGATGCCGGCCGCGTCCAGCGCGGCCGGGTCGGCCTGTTCGACCAGCGTCAGCAGTTCGCCCAGGGGACCGGTGCGCTCGAGCAGGGCCCGCACCACGTCCAGGTCCAGGTGCAGGGCGCTGACGATGTCGGCCATCGGCATGTCCAGCAGCACGTCCAGCAGCGAGAACACGCCGGCCACGAAGGCCATGTCCTGCTGGTCGCGGTCGCCGCCGCGCGCCTTGCTCAGCGTTTCCATCTGCGAGGCGCGCACGGCCGCCAGCGGCAGCAGCGGGTTGACGCCCCCTTCGTCCTGCTGGCGCGCGTACAGCAACAGTTGCAGCCAGCGCTGCAGCTGGCGCCGGCCCAGCACGTTGATGGCCTGGCCGAAGCTGTGGATCGGGCTGCTGAGGGCGAAGGCGGCCGAGTTCACCAGCTTGAGCAGGTGGTAGGACAGGGCCGGGTCTTGCTTGAGCAGGATTTCCAGTTCGCGCGAGTCGGCGTCGCGCGCCAGCATGCCCAGCAGCGCCAGCAGGCGCTTGCGCGAGGTGCCGTCGCCGCCGGCGCCGTCGCGCTCCGGGTGGCTGGCGAAGTCGCCCATGAACCAGCTGAAGCCGGCCGCCCGGCAGGCGGCTTGGCGCTGGCCGCTGTCGACGTGGCTGGCCAGGTGGGGACCGGGCTGGGCGATCAGGGCCAGGGCCGGCGGTAGTTCGGTCGCGCAGTTGAACAGCAGGGCCCGCGCGCCGGCCTTGGTGGCGGCCGGGCCGGCCACGCCGTCGACCATGATGCGGTAACCGGCTTCGGCCAGGGCGCCGCATTTCTTCTGCATCGCTTCGTCCAGGCAGGCCACGGCCGGTACCCGCAGGATCACGCGGTGCGGCGGCAGCGAGGCCAGATGGTTCGCTTCCAGCTGCCGCGGGTCGGGCAGCGGCAGGATGCAGTCGAGCGGCGCCAGCGCGCCCAGCGCGTCCGGATAATTGAGCAGGGTCAGGGCGGCCTGCAGCACGTTGTCCGTGCCGGGCGCCCATTCAAAGGCCAATGCCACCCACTCGTTGTGGGCGTTGGACACGGCTTGCAGGCGCACTAGCGGAAACGGACTGATTTCAGGCACGGACATCGGAATCTCGGTTGGGTCGTGCGCGCTATCTTAGTTCAAGTATTGTTCGAGAGCAATCAATTGCTGGGCAATATAGCAAACAAAACCACTTTAAGACCAATTGACGCGCGCACAACGTTCTATTTTTTGCAATTTACAATTTCCCCTAGGGGGGAAGGCGAATATAGCAGATATTCTCAATGGAACCGGACACAGTTGAATATCTCTCAATGGTATTAGAAGCGGCCTTCAACTTTTTCGCCACAGACCAGTTCGCCTCACTGTCCGCCCCGCCCGAACTGGGCGTGCTGGACGGCAAAGCGGATCAGCTCGGCCTGCCCTTCGATGCCCAGTTTGCGCTTGATGTTGAG
>JAZJZQ010000337.1:0-5596 GCA_040389625.1 Pseudomonadota bacterium
CCCATCAACTTCTTGATGGTGTTGCGCAGTTGCGGATCGGTCACCGGCATGTCGAGCAAGCCCTCGGCGCCGGCCTCGCGCCCCTTGCGCGCGTCATACACGAAGGGCGGCGCCACCAGCAGCACCACGGCCGGCTGCAGCGGGCCGCCGCTGGCGCGCAGCTCGGCGCACAGCAGATAGGGATCGAGATGGATGGCGGTATTGATCAGCGCCACGGACACGGCCCGCGCGCCGCAGGTGAGCAGCGCCGCCGTCTCGCTGCCGGCCCACTCGACGGGAATGCCCAGCGGCTGCAGCAGCTTGCCCAGGTGGGCGGCGAAGGTGGCGTTATGGTCCACCACCAGCACCGTGCCGCGCGCGGGGCGGCGCCGCATGGCCGCGTAATCGGCCGGATCGGTCAGGTCCAGGTCCAGCCGTTCGCGCCGGCGCCGCTCGGGCACGGGCGGCAGCCCGGCCGACGTCAGCCGGGCCAGGGCGTCGGCCCGGCGCGCCACCAGCTGCGCCAGTTCCGCGTACACGGCATCCCAGTCGAACGGCCGTTCCAGGCTGGGATAGGGCAACGCCAGCGCCGGCGTGCCCAAAATCAGGGCCGGGCGCAGCGCGCCGGCCGCCAGCGCCGACAGCGCGGCCAGCGCCTTGAGGTCGTCGCCGTTGGCGATCAGCAGGTCGGGCTCTTGCAAACTGTCGTCGGACAGGCAAAAATACGCCGGCCCCGGTCCCGGCGCGCATGCCAGCTGGGCGGCCAGGGTCTGGGCGTCGTCCGGCGCGAAGCCGATCAGCCGCACGGCGAAGGGAAATTGGTCGCTCTGCATGGAATTTGGGACTGGCATAGGGGCGTAACCGTGTCTAAACCTGCTTTTTTTCCTATTTAACCACAGTTTCCGCCCCATCCCGGCCGCGCGAATGCCACCACGGCGGCCCGTTGAGGATAGAATACGCAGGCGTCCGCATAAACCTGTACATAAACCCAGTATCGAATTGACAGCCTGACCACGTATGGCCACTAAAAAACCCGCATCCGACTACAGCGAATCATCCATCCGCGTCCTCAAGGGACTGGAACCCGTCAAGCAACGCCCGGGGATGTATACCCGCACTGAAAATCCGCTGCACATCATTCAGGAAGTGATCGACAATGCGTCCGATGAGGCGCTCGGCGGTCACTGCAATCTCATTTCCGTGGTCCAGAACGTCGACGGCAGCATCACCGTCGAGGACAACGGCCGCGGCATCCCGGTCGGCCTGCATCCCGAGGAAAACGTGCCCACCGTGGAGATCGTCTTCACGCGCCTGCACGCCGGCGGCAAGTTCGACAAGGGCTCCGGCGGCGCCTACGCCTTCTCGGGCGGCCTGCACGGCGTGGGCGTCTCGGTCACCAATGCGCTGTCCAAGCGGCTCGAAATCACCGTCTGGCGCAAGGAAGCGGACGGCAACGGCCTGCACAAGCTGGCCTTCGAGCACGGCGACGTGGTCGAGCCGCTGTCGTCGGCCCCCGCCCCGCGCGACGGCAAGAAGTCCGGCACCCGCGTCACCGCCTGGCCCGACGCCAAGTATTTCGATTCGCCCCTGATCTCGCAGGTCGAGCTGCAACGGCTGCTGCGCTCCAAGGCCGTGCTGCTGCCGGGCGTGTCGGTCACGCTGACCAACGCCAAGACGGGCGACACCCAGACCTGGCAATACAACGAGGGCCTGCGCGGCTACCTGACCGAGGCCCTGGCCCAGTGCTCCAACGGCGAGACCGTGATTCCCCTGTTCGAGGGCGCGCAGTTCGCCGGCCCGGACGCGGAAGGCTTCGCCGAGGGCGAAGGCGCGGCCTGGGTGGTGGCCTGGACCGAGGAAGGCGCCGTGGTGCGCGAATCGTACGTCAACCTGATCCCCACCCCGAACGGCGGCACCCACGAATCGGGCTTGCGCGAAGGCCTGTTCGGCGCCGTCAAGAACTTCGTCGAGATGCACTCGCTGCTGCCCAAGGGCGTCAAGCTGCTGCCCGAGGACGTGTTCGCACGCGTCTCCTTCGTGCTCTCGGCCAAGGTGCTGGACCCGCAGTTCCAGGGCCAGATCAAGGAACGCCTGAACTCGCGCGACGCCGTGCGCCTGGTGTCGACCTTCGCCAAGCCGCCGCTGGAGCTGTGGCTCAACCAGCACGTCGAATACGGCAAGAAGCTGGCCGAGCTGGTGATCAAGCAGGCCCAGTCGCGCCTGCGCTCGCTGCAGAAGGTGGAAAAGAAAAAATCGTCCGGCGTGGCCGTCCTGCCGGGCAAGCTGACCGACTGCGAATCGTCGGACGTGCAGCGCAATGAACTGTTCCTGGTCGAGGGCGACTCGGCGGGCGGTTCGGCCAAGATGGGCCGCGACAAGGAATTCCAGGCCATCCTGCCGCTGCGCGGCAAGGTGCTCAACTCGTGGGAGACGGACCGCGACCGCCTGTTCGCCAACAACGAGATCCACGACATCGCCGTCGCCATCGGCGTCGACCCGCACACCTTCGGCGACACGCCCGACCTGACCGGCCTGCGCTACGGGAAAATCTGCATCCTGTCGGACGCGGACGTGGACGGCTCGCACATCCAGGTGCTGCTGCTCACGCTGTTCTTCAAGCACTTCCCGGCGCTGATCGCCAAGGGCCACATCTGCATCGCCCGACCGCCGCTGTACCGGGTGGACGCGCCGGCCCGCGGCAAGAAGCCGATCCAGAAGCTGTACGCGCTCGACGACGGCGAACTGGTGGCCATCGAGGACAAGCTGCGCAAGGACGGCGTCAAGGACGGCGCCTGGGCCATTTCCCGCTTCAAGGGCCTGGGCGAGATGAACGCCGAACAGCTGTGGGAAACCACCATGAACCCGGACACGCGCCGCCTGCTGCCGGTGGCCCTGGGCGAATTCGCCCACACGGAATCGGCCGCCCGCTTCAACATGCTGATGGGTAAAGGCGAAGCGGCCGCCCGCCGCGCCTGGATCGAGGAACACGGCAACGAGGCCGAGGCCGACATTTAAGCCGCGCCCCTGACAACACGAATACGAACACACCATGACTCAAGCCAATCTCTTTGACGAACCGTTGCCGGAACCGGACCAGGACGGCACCCCACCCGGCGGCCCCACCGACGGCGGCGAAACGCTGACCCTGTCCACCTTCGCCGAACGGGCCTACCTCGACTACGCCATCTCCGTCGTCAAGGGCCGCGCCCTGCCCGACGTGTGCGACGGCCAGAAGCCGGTGCAGCGCCGCATCCTGTACTCGATGAACGAACTGGGACTGAACTCCACGGCCAAGCCGCGCAAGTCGGCCACCGTGGTGGGCGACGTGCTGGGCAAGCTGCACCCGCACGGCGACCAGTCCGTGTACGACGCGCTGGTGCGCATGGCGCAGGACTTCTCGCTGCGCTACCCGCTGATCGACGGCCAGGGCAACTTCGGCTCGCGCGACGGCGACGGCGCGGCCGCCATGCGGTACACGGAAGCGCGTTTGACCCCGATCGCCAAGCTGCTGCTCGACGAAATCGACCTGGGCACGGTGGACTTCCAGCCCAACTACGACGGCTCGTCCGAGGAACCGTGCCTGCTGCCGGCCCGCCTGCCCATGGTGCTGTTGAACGGCGCCTCCGGCATCGCCGTCGGCCTGGCCACGGAAATCCCGTCGCACAACCTGACCGAGGTGGCGCAAGCCACCGTGGCCATGATCCGCAATCCCAAGATCGGCCACGACGAGCTGATGGCGCTGATCCCCGGCCCGGACTTCCCCGGCGGCGGCCAGATCATCACCCCGGCGTCGCAGATCCAGGACATGTACGCCACCGGCCGCGGCAGCATGAAGGTGCGGGCCCGCTGGAAGATCGAGGAACTGGCGCGCGGCCAGTGGCAGGCCGTCGTCACGGAACTGCCGCCGGGCACTTCGTCGCAGAAGGTGCTCGAAGAGATCGAGGAACTGACCAATCCCAAGGTCAAGCTGGGCAAGAAGGCGCTGTCGCCGGAACAGCTGGCGCTGAAATCGCTGATCCTCAATTCGCTCGACACCATCCGCGACGAATCGGGCCGCGCCGCGCCGGTGCGCCTGGTGTTCGAACCGAAGTCGAAGAACCAGGACCAGACCGAATTCATGCTCATGCTGCTGGCCCACACGTCGCTCGAAACGTCGGCCTCCATCAACCTGGTGATGATAGGCGGCGACGGCCGGCCGCGCCAGAAGGGCCTGGGCGAGATCCTGCAGGAGTGGATAGCCTTCCGCTTCGAGACGGTGACGCGGCGCACCCAGTTCAAGCTGGGCAAGGTCAACGACCGCATCCACATCCTGGAAGGGCGCGAGACCATCCTGCTCAACATCGATGAAGTGATCCACATCATCCGCAATTCGGACGAACCGAAGGCGGCCCTGATCGAGCGCTTCAAGCTGTCGGACCGCCAGGCCGAAGACATCCTGGAAATCCGCCTGCGCCAGCTGGCCCGCCTGGAAGCGATCAAGATCCAGCAGGAACTGGCCGAACTGCGCAAGGAAAAGCAGACCTTGCAAGATTTGCTGGAGAATCCGTCGTCCATGAAGCGCCTGATCATCCGCGAAATCGAGGCGGACGCCAAGCAGTACGGCGACGCGCGCCGCACCCTGATCGAGGAAGCGCAGAAGGCCGTGGCCGAGCAGAAGGTGGTGGACGAACCGGTCACCGTCATCATCTCGGAAAAAGGCTGGGTACGGGCCCGTACCGGCATCGGCCACGACGCGACCCAGTTCACCTTCAAGGCCGGCGACGCGCTGTACGGCGCCTTCGAATGCCGCACGGTGGACAACCTGCTCGGCTTCGGCAACAACGGCAAGGTGTACTCGGTGCCGGTGGCGGCCCTGCCCAACGCGCGCGGCGACGGCGTGCCGATCACCACGCTGGTCGACCTGTCGGGCGGGGCGCGGATCCAGCACTACTATGTTGGACCGGCCACCACCCAGCTGATGCTGTCGACCACGGCCGGTTACGGCTTCCTGGCCAAGGCCGGCGACATGGTCAGCCGCATCAAGGGCGGCAAGGCCTTCATCACGCTGGACGAAGGCGACCTGCCGCTGCCGCCGGCCGTGGTGCCGGCCACGGCCAACGCCGTGGCCGTGGTATCGGAGCAGGCGCGCCTGCTGGTGTTCGGCCTGGACGAGATGAAGACCCTGACCAACGGCGGGCGCGGCGTGATCCTGATGGAGCTCGACGACAAGGAAAGCCTGGTGGCGGCCCGTCCTATCAGCCAGAAGGGTGTCCTGATCAACGGCATCGGCCGCGGCGCCAAGGCGCAGGAACTGCGGGTGGTCGGCGAAACGCTGCTGGCCCACATCGGCAAGCGCGCCCGCAAGGGCAAGCTGCTGGCCTCGAAGATCAAGCCCGAAACGCTGACCGCCATCATGTAAGCGGAGAATGCGAAAAATGGGGACGTACCCCATTTTCTGCGGAGGTTAAAAAAATGGGGTACGTCCCCATTTTTTTATCAGCAAAAACAGGGGACGTAACACCATTTTTTTCGAAAATGGCGAAAATGGGGTACGTCCCCATTTTTTCGTCCCCATTTTTTGTGGGGGCGCCGCGATGGCGGGCCTGGGCTTATTTCATCGTGTCTGGCTGCTCGGCCT
>JAZJZQ010000338.1:0-2060 GCA_040389625.1 Pseudomonadota bacterium
AGCACCCGCCTAGAGGCCATCGCCGACACCGGCAGGTATTTTCCGCCCACTTATTCACGTATAATCAACCCTTTGCACCTGCCAGCCACCTCTGCCAATAGACATGAAATCATCTGAAATCCGCGACAAATTCCTCAAGTTTTTTGAATCCAAGGGTCATTCGATCGTCCGTTCCAGTCCATTGGTTCCAGGCAACGACCCCACCATGTTGTTGACCAACAGTGGCATGGTGCAATTCAAGGACGTGTTCCTCGGTCTCGATACGCGCCCATATTCGCGCGCGACCTCCGTGCAGCGCTGCGTGCGCGCCGGCGGCAAGCACAATGACCTGGAAAACGTGGGCTACACGGCCCGCCACCACACGTTCTTCGAAATGCTGGGCAATTTCAGCTTCGGCGACTATTTCAAGCGCGACGCCATCAATTACGCCTGGGAACTGCTGACCAAGGTCTACCTGCTGCCGGCCGACAAGCTGACCGTCACTGTCTACTTCGAGGATGACGAGGCGTACGACATCTGGGCCAACGAGATTGGCGTGCCGAAAGAGCGCATCATCCGCATCGGCGACAACAAGGGCGCGCGCTACGCGTCGGACAACTTCTGGCAGATGGCCGACATTGGCCCCTGCGGCCCGTGCACCGAGATCTTCTACGACCACGGCGCGGACATCTGGGGCGGTCCTCCCGGCTCGCCCGAGGAAGACGGCGACCGCTTCATCGAGATCTGGAACCTGGTGTTCATGCAGTTCAACCGCGACGAAGCGGGCAACATGAACAAGCTGCCCAAGCCATGCGTGGACACGGGCATGGGCCTGGAGCGCCTGGCCGCCGTGCTGCAGCACGTGCACAGCAACTACGAGATCGACCTGTTCCAGAACCTGATCAAGGCCGCCGCGCGTGAAACGGGCGCCACCGACCTGGAATCGAAATCGCTGCGCGTGATCGCCGACCACATCCGGGCCGCCGCCTTCCTGATCGTCGACGGCATCATCCCGAGCTCGGAAGGCCACGGTTACGTGCTGCGCCGTATCATCCGCCGCGCGCTGCGCCATGGCCACAAGCTGGGCCAGGCCAAGCCCTTCTTCTACAAGCTGGTGGCCGACCTCAACATCGAGATGGGCGCGGCCTATCCGGAACTGACGGAAGCCATGGAGCGCGTGGCCCAGACGCTCAAGGCCGAAGAAGAGCGTTTCGGCGAGACGCTGGAACACGGCATGAAGATCCTGGAAGCGGAACTGGCCAAGGATGCAAGCAAGCTCGACGGCGGCACCGCCTTCACGCTGTACGACACCTATGGCTTCCCGCTGGACCTGACGGCCGACATCTGCCGCGAACGCAACGTGACGCTCGACGAGGAAGGCTTCCACGCGGCGATGGAAAACCAGAAGAAGATCGCGCGCGCGGCCGGCAAATTCAAGATGGCCGCCAACGTAGAGTACAGCGGCGAGAAGAACAAGTTCGTCGGCTACGACCAGTTGCAGCACAATGCGACCGTGATCGCGCTGTATGCCAACGGCGCGCCCGTGACCGAGCTGAAGGCGGGCGAGCAGGGCATCGTGGTGCTCGACACCACGCCGTTCTACGCCGAGTCGGGCGGCCAGGTCGGCGACCAGGGCTTGATCCAGGGCGCCGGCGCCAAGTTCGAAGTGGAAGATACGCTCAAGATCCAGGCCGACGTGTTCGGCCACCACGGCGTGCTGGCCTCCGGCGTGCTGAAGGTGGGCGACGCCGTGGGCGCGGAAGTGGACCAGCATCTGCGCGGCCGCACCATCCGCAACCACTCGGCCACCCACCTGATGCACAAGGCCCTGCGCGAAGTGCTGGGCAACCACGTGGCGCAGAAAGGCTCGCTGGTCGATCCGGACAAGGCCCGTTTCGACTTCAGCCACAATGCGCCCGTGACGGCCGAGCAGATCGCGCAAGTGGAAACCATCGTCAACCGCGAAATCCTGGCCAACGTGGCCACCCAGTCGCACCAGATGTCGTTCGACGACGCCGTCAAGCACGGCGCCATGGCCCTGTTCGGCGAGAAGTACGGCGACGAAGTGCGCGTGATGGACA
>JAZJZQ010000339.1:0-2270 GCA_040389625.1 Pseudomonadota bacterium
ATGCACGACATCGGCAAGATCGCCACCCCGGACGCGGTGCTGCTCAAGCCGGGCAAGCTCGACGCGGCCGAATGGGAAATCATGAAGCAGCACCCGGCCGTCGGCCTGTCCATCCTGGACGGCTCGCAGCGCCCCATCCTCAAGGCGGCCGCCGTGATCGCCCACCAGCACCACGAGAAATACGACGGCAGTGGCTACCCGCAAGGCTTGAAGGGCCAGGACATCCACCTGTACGCCCGCATCGTGGCCGTGGCCGACGTGTTCGACGCCCTCATGCACAAGCGCTGCTACAAGGATGCGTGGCCGGTGGACCAGGTGGTGGCCCACCTGCGCGAAGTGGCCGGCCAGCACCTGGACCCGGTCTACGTCGAACTGCTGTGCAAGAACATCGACAAGGCGCTCGCCATCAACGAGCGCTTCCCCGACTAGCGTCGCGCCCCGTCAGCCCTGGCCGACACCGGCCATGGCGGCCGGCGCCGCGCTCAGTTCGGCCATGAGGAAGCGCTTCCACTGCCCTTGCCCGCCATGGCGCAGGTAGAGCGGCCCGAAATAGCGCCGCAGCAGCGTTTCCAGTTCCTCCCGTCCCGTCAATCCCAGGTCTTGCCACAGGAAGCGCTGCCCCAGGCAGGCGGCCGCCAGCGCGCGCGCCAGCCAGTCCGCGTGGCAGGGGTCCGCTTGCGCGCTGCGCCGGGCCAGCAGCAGCCCATGCAGGGCGCGGAACTGGGGCGGCGCGCACGCCATCAGCGCGGCGTATTTGCGTTCCGGGATGGGCTCGTGATAGTCGAGGGTGGGGAAACAGCAGCCCACCATTTGCAGCAGCGACGACTGGGGCATGCCGAGCGTGCGCACGAACAGGGGCAGCAAGCCGTCCTGGGCGCTGCGCAGCACGCCGGCCAGCGCGGCCAGGGCCAGCGGTTCGGGCTTGAGTACGGGGGCGGACGGCAACAGCACGGCGGCCACGAAGGGGATGCTCCCCGTCATGGCGCGGCACGCTGCGGGGTGGCGCGTGGGGTCATGGTGTCTCCTTTATTGTTGTCGCTCCATATATGCGGGCACGTATCAGATACGTATCGGATGCGGATTGGATGCGTTTCACAATCTTAATATACTTGCCACACATTTCGCGTAAAACGTGAGGCTTGCGATTGTGAACACAATCAAATAAACAACAAATGGCGGCCGCAGCCGCCACGGTCCGCCATATGCGCCCGGCCATGTCGGGGCGCAACGCGCGCGGGAGCGGGCCCGGGAGCGGGAGTGGACCCGGGACCGTCCCCGGGATCAGGCCTGGTCCGCGTCCGCCACGTCCACCGTGTCCGCCGTGTCAGCCATCCCGGCCGCGCCCGGCTTGCGGCGGGTGCGGGGGAAGCGCAGCTTGTAGTGCAAGCCCATGCCCGGCGCGCTGACCACCTTGACCGTGCCGCCCAACGGTCCCGTCACCAGGTTGTACAGAATGTGGGCGCCCAGCCCGCTGCCGCCGGAACCGCGCTTGGTGGTGAAGAAGGGGTCGAACAGCTGGCTCAGCGTGGTTTGGTCCATGCCGATGCCGTCGTCGCTGTAGTCGAACAGGACGTAATCGTCCTCCAGCCGGCCCGTGATGCGGATCTTGCCCTCCTGCCCTTCGCCGTAGCCATGCACCAGCGAATTGACCACCATGTTGGTGACGATCTGCGACACGGCGCCGGGGAACGATTCCATGTGGATGTCGGGCGCGCAATCGATCGCCACCGCCACCGGCTTGCCCTTGAGCTTGGGTTGCAGCGACAGCAGCACTTCGTCCAGGTACTTGCGCAGGTTGAAGGAACGGATCTCGTCGGACGACTGGTCCACGGCCACCTGCTTGAAGCTGCGCACCAGGGCCGCCGCGCGCTGGGTGTTGGTGGTCATGATGCGCAGCGACTGGTCGATGATGTCGAAGAAGCTGAGCAGGCCATCCTCGTCCAGGGTGCCGGCCGCCAGGTCTTCGCGCGTCAGCTTCAGTTCCTGCACCAGGTGGCTGGTGGCCGTCACGCAGATGCCGAGCGGGGTGTTGATCTCGTGCGCCACGCCGGCCACCAGCCGGCCCAGCGAGGCCAGCTTTTCCTGCCGCACCAGTTCCGACTGGGCTTCCTGCAAGGCCGTCAGGGCCGAGTTCAGCGCCGCGTTCTGTTCCTCCAGCGCTTCCTTGGCCTTGCGGATGGCGCGGTCGGCCTGCATGCGGGCGATGGCCACGGCCACGTGGTTGGCCATGAAGGCCAGGATGTCGAGGTCGGCCTGGGTGTAGAGCACGG
>JAZJZQ010000340.1:0-14239 GCA_040389625.1 Pseudomonadota bacterium
TGCCGTCTGCGTGCATCGGGGTGACGATTGCTACTATGCTGCCCTTAATCATAGGAAACCAATTGCATAAAGTATTAAAACAACGATTGTAGACGATAGCCCGCGCCAGTGGTGCATCGCCACCTACAAATCACTGTTCAAAATGGCGGCAACAAGGCCGCCACACGGGGGAAGTCCTGCTTGACGGCGCAGATACGTTGCACCATCGCAGGTTTTGGCGCTTCTACGACGCCATCCTCGAACGCGACGACGCGCAACTCGTGGTTGAGCGCCCAGGTCAGCAGTTCGCCCGCCTGCAACAGAAAGGCGGGAGTGGATGGCTTGCCGAACTGGGCGTTCCCGTCGGCGAAGGTTTCGTAAATCAGCACACCGTCCGGCGCCAGGCTGTCCAGCATGGCAGCGAGCAGGGGGCGGTGCAAATAATTGGTGACGACGATGCCGGCAAAGCGCCGGGGACCGAACGGCCACACGGCGCCCTCCCCTTCCAGGTCGATTTCCGAGGTGACGATGCCGGGGCCGGCCGCGGCGGCCAGCGCCGCCGGGTCGCGGTCCACGGCCACCACGGCATGGTCGAGCGCGGCCAGGTGACGCGCATGGCGGCCGCTGCCGCAGGCCAGGTCCAGCACTTCGCCGCCGGGGATCAGGGGCGCGAAGCGGCGCACCCAGGGAGAGATGAGATCGTCCATCAGTAGGCCAGGCCCATCGCTTCGCGCACGTCGCGCATGGTTTCCTGGGCCAGTTTGCGGGCCACGTCGTTGCCGTCGGCCACGATGGCGCGCACCAGCGACGGATCGTCCAGGTACTGCTGGGCGCGCTCGTGCATCGGTTCCTGTTCCTTGACGATGGCGTCGATCACCGGTTGCTTGCATTCGATGCAACCGATGCCGGCCGACTTGCAGCCCTTGACCACCCATTCCTTGGTGGCCGTGTCGGAATAGACTTCGTGGAATTGCCAGACCGGGCACTTGGCCGGGTCGCCCACGTCAGTGCGGCGCACGCGGGCCGGGTCGGTGGGCATGGTGCGCACTTTCTTGGTGACGACTTCCTTGTCCTCGCGCAGGGCGATGGCGTTGCCGTAGCTCTTGGACATCTTGCGGCCATCCAGGCCCGGCAGGCGCGAAGCGCTCGTCAGGCGGGCCTGGGGCTCGACCAGGATCAGCTTGCGGCTGCCTTCCAGGTAGCCGAACAGGCGCTCGCGGTCTATCATGGACAGGCTCTGGGCGTCGTCCAGCATGGCCTTGGCCTGCTCCAGCGCATCGTCCTTGCCGTCCTGCTGGTATTCCGTGCGCAATTCGTTGTACAGCTTGGCGCGCTTGCTGCCCAGCTTCTTCACCGCTTCCTGCGCCTTTTCCTCGAAACCCTTCTCTTTGCCGTACAAGTGGTTAAAACGGCGGGCAATTTCGCGCATCATCTCGATGTGGGGCACCTGGTCCTCGCCCACCGGCACCTGGCTGGCGCGGTAGATCAGCACGTCGGCCGCCTGCAGCAGCGGATAGCCGAGGAAGCCGTAGGTGGCCAGGTCCTTGTTGGCCAGGTTCTCGATCTGGTCCTTGTAGGTGGGCACGCGCTCGAGCCAGCCCAGCGGCGTGGCCATGGACAGCAGCAGGTGCAGCTCGGCATGCTCGGGCACCTTGGACTGGATGAACAGGGTGGACTGCGAGGGGTCGATGCCGGCCGCCAGCCAGTCCACCAGCATGTCCCAGGTGCTGCGCTCGATGATGGAGGGATCGTCGTAATGGGTGGTCAGGGCATGCCAGTCGGCCACGAAGAACAGGCAAGGCAGTTCGGACTGCATCTTGATCCAGTTCTTCAGTGCACCGTGGTAATGGCCAAGGTGCATGGCGCCGGTGGGGCGCATGCCGGAAACTACGCGATCGGGATACATAATAGGTCAGCTTAAAAGTAGGGTAAGCGGCGTGAGCAGCATGCGGAGCACGAATTCCGTCAGCATGGCCAGCGGCACGACGAAGAAATTGAGAATTTTGAAGTATATCAAGGCCAGCACGATGTAAAAACCATAGGGCTCAATGCGGGCGAACTTGTAGGCCATCGCATGGGGCAGCGCGCTGGTGAGGATGCGGCCGCCGTCCAGCGGCGGAATCGGCACCAGGTTGAAGGCGAACATCAGGATGTTGGTCAGGATGCCGGCCTGGGCCATGCGGATGAAGAACGGTTCCGTCACCCCGGCGGCCGCTTCGACCAGGGCCAGCAGCATCCAGCCCAGCGCCATCACGAAGTTGGCGGCCGGGCCGGCCAGGGCCACCCAGGCCATCTGCTTTTTCGGGTTGCGCAGGGCGGAAAAGTCCACCGGCACCGGCTTGGCGTAGCCGAACACGAATTTACCGTCCGTGGCCAGGTACAGCATGATGGGAATGATGATGGTGCCCAGCAGGTCGATATGCTTGATGGGGTTCATGCTCATGCGCCCGGCCAGGAAGGCCGTATTGTCGCCGAAATAGCGGGCTGCATAGGCGTGGGCCGCTTCGTGCAGGGTAATGGCGAACAGCACCGGGAGGGCGTAGACCAGGATGGTTTGGTAATCGTTCATGGGGGCGATTTTATCAGAGCGGCGAAGTGACCATTGGAGCGGCCGCCGCTTAAAGCTGGGTTAAGCCCGCCGCGGCGGGTGGAATGGGGGCGCACCTACAGGCCGAACGCGCTGGCGTCGCCCCGGCCCTGGCGCACCAGTTCGGGTTCGGCGCCGCTCAGGTCGATCACGGTGGTGGGCTCCAGGCTGCAGGCGCCGCCGTCGACGATCAGCTCGATCTGCTTTTCCAGCCGTTCGCGGATGTGATCGGCGTCCGTCAGCGTGTCCTCGTCGCCGGGCAGGATCAGCGTGGTGCCCAGCAGCGGCTGCTGCAGTTCCTCCAGCAGCGCCTGCACGATGGCGTTTTCCGGCACCCGCAGGCCGATGGTCTTGCGCGACGGGTGGCTCAGGCGGCGCGGCACGCACTTGGTCGCCTCCAGGATGAAGGTGAACGGCCCCGGCGTGGCCGCCTTGAGCAGGCGGAACTGGCGGTTGTCGACCCGGGCATAGACCCCGATCTCGCTCAGGTCGCGGCACAGCAGGGTCAGGTGGTGCTTCTCGTCGATGCCGCGGATGCGGCGCAGCCGCTCCACGGCCGACTTGTCGTCCAGATGGCACACCAGCGCGTAGCAGGAATCCGTGGGCAGCGCGACGATGCCGCCGCCGTGGATGATCTGGGCAGCCTGCTTGATCAGGCGCTGCTGGGGATTGTCGGGGTGGATCTGGAAGAATTGACTCATAAGCCCATGGCTGGGGCGACCAGGCGCCCCGCTGTTAGATTGCTCACAATTGTACGCTACGCAAGGCCGCGATCCGCTGCTCGAACGGCGGGTGGGTGGAAAACAGGGCGCCCCAGCCGCCGCCGGCCGTGATGCCGGACGCGGACAGCGACTGCGGCAAGGCGCCCGGCTCCAGGCCGCCCAGGCGGGCCAGCGCATGCTGCATGGGCAGGCTGGAACCGAGCAGGCGGGCCGAACCGGCATCGGCACGGAATTCGCGCTGGCGCGAGAACCAGGCCACGATCAGCGAGGCGGCCAGGCCGAACACGATTTCACAGGCGAACACGGTGACCGTATAGCCGATGCCGGGGCCGCGCCGCTCGCCATCGCCCTTGAGCAGCACACGGTCGACGAAATAGCCCACCACCCGCGCCAGGAACACGACGAAGGTGTTGACCACGCCCTGGATCAGGGTCATGGTCACCATGTCGCCATTGGCCACGTGCGCCAGTTCGTGACCCAGCACGGCTTCCACCTCATCCCGGTTCATGCTCTCGAGCAGGCCGGTGGAGACGGCCACCAGGGCCGAATTCTTGAACGCACCGGTGGCGAAGGCGTTCGGCTCGCCCTGGTAGATGGCCACTTCCGGCATGGCCACCCCGGCCCGCTCGGCCAGCGCCTTGACGGTGTTGACCAGCCACAGTTCAGTGGAATTGGATGGCGTGTCGATCACGCGCGCGCCCGTGCTCCATTTGGCCATGGGCTTGCTGATCAGCAGGGAAATGATGGCGCCCGTAAAGCCCACCACCAGCGAGAACGCAAGCAGGTTGCCCAGGTCCAGTCCGCCGTTCACGCCGGGACGGCCGATGCCGAGCACGGACAGCACGATGGACAGCACCAACATCACTGCAAGGTTGGTGGCGATAAACAGAAAGATGCGTTTCATGAAGGTTTCCCTATGGCCAATGCCGAAATCATAAGATAAGGGCGATGGGCGGGAAACACAAGCGCATGGCCGCAAGCGCATAGCCGCCGGACGGAAGCGGGCAGCTGTCGCCAACGCGGGAGCAGCGCCGGGCGCACCGGCCGGGCCGGCGCTTCAGCCCGCCTTGCGCGGTCAGAACCAGTCGTGCCAGACCGGCGTCACATTGGCCGGCAGTGGCGGCAGCAGCGCGAAATCGACCCGCGCCTCGCCCGGCGCATGGAAGTCCGTGCCGCGCGAGGCCAGGAAGCCGTACTGGTTGGCCAGCTGGGCATAGACGGCATACTGCTCCGGCGTGTGGCTGCCCGTCACCACTTCGATGGCCGTGCCGCCCAGCTGCTTGAATTCGTCGAACAAGGCGCCCTGGGCCAGCTGGTTGAACTTGTAGCGGCCCGGGTGGGCGATCACGGCGATGCCGCCGGCGCCCCGTATCCAGCCCACGGCGTCCGCCAGGCTGGCCCAGCTGTGGGGCACATAGCCCGGCTTGCCTTCGGTCAGGTATTTCTTGAACACGTCGGGCACGTTGGCGCAGGCGCCAATTTCGATCAGGTAGCGGGCGAAATGGGTGCGCGACATCAGGTCCGGGTTGCCCACGTACTTGAGCGCCCCTTCGTAGGCGTCCGGAATGCCGACAGCGGCCAGCTGGGCCGCCATTTCGCGCCCGCGGGCATCGCGCCCGGAACGGGTGCGGGCCAGGCCGGCCAGCAGGGCGGGATTGGTTTCGTCCAGTTGCAGGCCGACGATGTGCACCGTCTCCTTGGCCCAGGTAATGGAAATCTCGACCCCGGACACGAACTGCATGCCCAGCTCCTGGGCCGCGGCACGGGCGGCGGCCACCCCGCCCACCTCGTCATGGTCGGTCAGGGCCCACACATCCACCCCCGCCTTGCGCGCATGCTGCGCCACGACAGGCGGCGCGAGCACGCCGTCGGAAACATTGGAATGGCAGTGTAGATCGACTTTTAACATACGCAAATCTGGCCTTGCTTCAGCAATACGGAAAGGTTCATTGTACGCTGCTTGCCTGCCAGCGGTTAGAGCTGGCTTAAGTCTTGCCAGCTTGTGCGTCAGCCCAGGAATTCCTCGATCATGCGAGCCAGTAACTCGGGCTGATCGTGGTGCAGCATATGGCCTGCATCGTCCATCATCTTGCACTGTACGTCGGCCAGATGACCCAACCGGCGGTCGATTTCGAGGCGCGCTTCCGGCTTGGGGCCCATCCAGTCCCACATATTGGTGTGGACCGCCTCCACCCACAGCACGGGCGCCGTGATGGCCTTCCAGCACGCCATGACTTCCTCCACGTGGTACAGCAGCGGCCCCATGCGTTTGTGGGCCGGGTCGCCCAGGATTTCCCATTGCCCCGCTTCGTTCTGGGCCGACCAGTGCCGGGCCAGGAAGGCTGCGCGGGCGTCCGTCAGGCGCGGGTTGGTCTTTTGCAGGCGGGCCGCCACCGCGTCCAGCGAGGCATAGCCGCGCATGGTGGGCGGGTCTTGCAGCTCATCCATCCACTTGGCGTAGCGGCGCGGAGCCTGTTCGGGCCGGTTGGCGCGCAGGCCGAAGCCTTCCAGGTTGATCAGGCGGCGGATGCGTTCCGGCCGCGCCCCCGCGTACAGCCCCACCACGTTGCCGCCCATGCTGTGGCCGAGCAGGTTGATCGCTTCATCGGGCGCGTAATGGCGCAGGATGGCGTCCAGGTCGGCCAGGTAGTCGGGGAACCAGTAGGTATCGGTGCCGGCGCGTTCGGACAGGCCGAAACCGCGCCAGTCCGGCGCGATCACGTGCCAGTCGCCCTGCAGCGCGTCGACCACGAACTGGAACGAGGCCGACACATCCATCCAGCCATGCACCATGACGATCTTGGGCGCACCCACCCGGCCCCAGTGACGCACGTGATAGCGCAGGCCGCGCACGGTGAGGAATTCGGAACGCGATGCTGTATGCATGATGGTCTGCCTTGAAATGGGTGCGCTTGGCGCAATATAGGCGGCTTGCCGGCCAGAAAGCAAAATAATAGCACGACCGTTCGATTAATGTGCGACTGACCTGCGGCGGGCCTTTTTGGCGGGCAATGGCAGGCAATGGCGGCCAGGGCGTAAAATAGCGCCATCCCGTTGCTCACAACCAAGGTATCCCATGACTATCTACCAACTGGGCGAACACGCGCCTGACATCGCCGCATCCGCTTTCATTGCCGACACCGCCAACGTGATCGGCAAGGTCACCGTGCACGACCACGCTTCCGTCTGGTTCGGCGTGACGATACGGGGTGACAACGAGCGCATCACGATAGGTGAAAACAGCAATGTACAGGAATCGACCGTGATGCACACGGACATGGGCTATCCGCTGACGGTGGGCCGCAACGTCACCATCGGCCACCAGGCCATGCTGCACGGCTGCACCATCGGCGACGGCGCCCTGATCGGCATCCAGGCCGTGATCCTGAACGGCGCCGTGATCGGCAAGGGCTGCCTGGTGGGCGCCGGCGCCCTCGTCACGGAAGGCAAGCAATTCCCGGATTACTCGCTGATCATCGGCACGCCGGCCAAGGCCGTGCGCACGCTGACGGCGGAAGAAATCGAGCGTCTGCAAGGCAACGCGGACAACTATGTCCAGCGCGGCCAGATGTTCAAGACGCAACTTAACAAGATCGGATAAGACACATGAGTACTACCCCGGACACCCTGCAGAAATTCATCTTTGAAAACGCCGCCGTGCGCGGCGAGTTCATCGACGTTTCCGCCACCTGGCGCGAGGTGTTGTCGCGTCACCACTACCCGGCCGCCGTCAAGAAAGTGCTGGGCGAAATGGTGGCTGCCGCCGCCCTGCTGTCGGCCAACCTGAAGTTCAACGGCTCCATCATCATGCAGATCCATGGCGACGGTCCCGTGCGCCTGCTGGTGGTCGAGTGCGACGCCGAACTGCGCCTGCGGGCGACGGCCAAGGTGGCGCCGGACGCCGCCATCGCCGACGATGCCGGCCTGATGGCGCTGCTCAACGAGCACGGCAAGGGCCGCTTCATCATCACGCTGGACCCGGCCGACAAAGTGCCGGGCCAGCAGCCCTACCAGGGCATCGTGCCGCTGGACGGCGACGACGTCTCGACCGTGATCGAGAACTACATGCTGCGTTCGGAACAGCTCGACACCAAGCTGTGGCTGGCCGCCAGCGACGACGTGGCGCGCGGTCTGCTGCTGCAAAAGCTGCCCTACCATGGCGGCAAGGCGGAAGCGGTGCCCCTGTCGCAGGAAGACGCGCTGGAGACGTGGAACCGCGCCGTCATCCTCGGCTCCACCCTGAAGCAGCAGGAATTGCTGGACACGGAAATCGACGTACTGATGCAGCGCCTGTTCTGGGAAGAGACGATACGCGTGTTCGACCCCGTGCACCCCTCGTTCCACTGCACCTGCACGCGCGAAAAAGTGGGCAACATGCTCAAGATGCTGGGTCGCGCGGAAGTCGACAGCGTACTCGCCGAGCTGGGCCACGTAGGTGTGAACTGCGACTTCTGCGGCCAGCACTACGACTACGACAAAGTCGATTGCGCCCAGCTGTTCACCAGCGACGTGCCGGTCGAAGTACTGATCCCCGTGGGCGACGCCAAGCACTAAGGTACCGCCGCTGAAACCTGGGCCGAAAACCGGGGACGCAAAAATGGGGACGTACCCCATTTTCTGCCTTTTCTCTTGTGTCGGCTCGCAGGCCCGGAAATGGGGTACGTCCCCATTATTCGCGAAAATGGGGTACGTCCCCTTTTTTTTGTGGTGGCTACTTGCGGGCCTGTTTTACCAGTGCACGCATTTGATGGGCGCGATGTCGACCGCGCCTAGCGTCTTGCCTGAGCCGCTGCGCCTCAGGTCCACCCGCTCGATGCAGCTGCCAGGAAATACCCGCTGCTGGCTGCGCGTGCATACGATGGCTGGCGCTTCCGTCTTGCTGTCGCAATAGAATCCCTCGGCCGCCATGCGCACCAGCGCCTGCTCCATCGGCATGCCGGGCGCCACCGTGCCGGCCACGAAGCTGGAAAAACGGTTCTGGTCGACGGTGTAGCAGCCCGTCAGCGCAACCGCCATTGCCACCGCCGCTGCCGTCATTCCCAGTCTGCCCATCGTTTCCTCGCCTCGCATGCATAGTAGTCAGGGCAGTGTACGAGCGCCCTGCCCGCTTGTCCAGCCGGGCGCGTCGCCGATTGGAATGCCGCCTCCAGCGCCCGTCATCAAGGCGTCACACAGACTGCCTATCATCCGCCGCGTCGCAGTTCCCCCTCTAACGGAATTCCACTCAAGGCTTGACGATGATACGCATGACTCCCCGCACCCGCTACAGTGCCATGGCCGCCTGCCTGGCGGCCCTCAGTTTCCCGCTGGCGGCCATGGCCGCCAATGTGGCCGCCGCCGTGGCCGACATGGGCGCGCCCGACAGCGCCGCCCTGATCGCCGCCGACAGCTCGGCCGCCGCCGCCGACTTTGCGACCGAGGCGGCCGCCACCGTCGGTCCCATCACGACGGTCGAAATCGCCACCCGCAAGACCCGCTCCTCGGTCGCCTTGGGCAAGGCCGACATGCAGAAAATCCTGCCCGGCGTGAATCCGCTGAAGGCGCTGCACACGCTGCCCGGCGTGAGCTTCCAGACGGCCGACCCGTGGGGCAACAACGAACAGAACCTGTCGCTGTTCGTGCACGGCTTCAGCGGCCAGCAGCTGGGCTACACGATGGATGGCGTGCCGCTGGGCGACCAGCAGTACGGCAACTACAACGGCCTGTCGCCGCAGCGCGCCGTCATCAGCGAGAACGTCAGCAGCGTGATCCTGTCGTCCGGCGCGGGCGACCTGGCCACGGCCTCGACCAGCAACCTGGGCGGCACCATCGAAACCTTCTCGGCCGAGCCATCGGCCACGCGCGGCGCCACCGTGCAGCAGACCGTGGGCAGCTATCGCACTTCGCGCACCTATGCCCGTTATGACACGGGCAACTTCGGCAACGGCAACAGCGCCTACCTGTCGGCCATCCACCACGAAGCGCGGGCCTGGGACTTCCAGGGCCGCCAGGGCGGTGACCAGGTCAACGCGAAGTTCGTCAACCGCGGCGAAGCGGGCAAGCTGACCGTGTTCTTCAACTATTCGGACAAGACCGAACCGAACGAGGACAGCACGGTCCACGTGGCCGGCGAAAAGAGCGCGCCCTACACCCGCCCCTTCCTGTACCCGGACTTCGCCGCCGCGCTGGCCTACCTGTCGCCCACCGGCGCCACCCCGGCCGCCGACGGCAACAACTACCGCAATTACTACAGCGACGCCCAGCGCACCGACTACCTGACCTACGCCAAATACGAGGCCAACCTGAGCGACGCCACCACCTGGTCCAACCAGGTCTACTACCATCACGATGACGGGGTGGGCGTGGTGGCCGGTCCCATCGGCGTAGCCGGCCTGCCTGGCCTGTTCAGCGTCTACTATCCGAACCAGAACCTCAAGCAGGTGTTCGGCAATTCCGGCTACGCCACCCGCACCACGGAATACGCGATCAACCGCGCCGGCCTGCTGTCGACCGTGCGCACGGAAATCGGCGACCATCAGCTGCAGGCCGGCCTGTGGCTCGAACATAACCGTTCGGAAGCCTACCGCCGCTGGTACGCGCTGGACGTGAACCACCCCAGCTCGCCATACGACCGCCCCAGCGATCCGCTGATCACCCAGTATGGCAGCGAGATCAACAACAAGGTGGCCCAGATGCACGTGCAGGATGAGTGGCGCGTGCGTCCCGGCCTGGCACTGCAGGCAGGCTTCAAGTCCAGCCTGCAGTTCGCCGAGGGCAGCTTCCCCGTGCAGCCGGCCAAGGGCGCCATCGCCAACGGTTCGCTGGCCTTGCCGGAAGGCGAGATCATCACCAGGAAATGGTTCCTGCCGCAGGCCGGCTTGCGCTGGGATATCAGCGCCCAGGACCAGCTGTTCGTCAACGTGCAGAAGAACATGCGCCAGTTCGTCACCTACGGCGGCGGCGGCGCCTCGCCATGGAGCCTGGCCAGCCAGCAGGCGTTCGACCTGTTCAAGGCCACGGCCAAGCCGGAAACGTCGGTCACGTATGAAGCGGGCCTGCGCAGCAGCCATATCCTGCCGACCGGCCCCGTCACAGCCATCGACAGCCAGGTCAGCGTGTACCACGTGGACTTCAAGGACCGCCTGCTGCAGATCAGCCCCACGCCCGTGCTGCTGGCCATCATCGGCGGCAATCCCGTGCTGGCCAACGTGGGCAGCGTCAAGACGGACGGTATCGACCTGTCGGGCACCGTGCACTTCGGCCGCGCGTTCTCGTTCTACGATGCGCTGTCCTACAACCACTCCACCTACTCGGACAACTACAGCAACGGCGCGGCCATCGTGCCCACGGCCGGCAAGTCGGTGCCGGGCAGCCCGGAGTGGATGAACAAGTTCGTCGCCACCGCCACCGTGGCCGACACGGAATTCCAGCTGATCGGCGACTACGTGGGCAAGCGCTACGCCACCTACACCAACGACTTGAGCGTGCCCAGCTACTTCCTGCTGAGCCTGGGCATGTCCGGCAAGCTGCCGTTCCTGAACGGCAGCTTGCTCAAGAACGCGCGCTACCGCGTCAACGTCAGCAACCTGCTGGACCGCAGCGGCAGCCTGAACGTGGTGGTGGGCGCGGCCGACAAGACCTACAATACCTTCCCTATCCCGCCGCGCCAGGCCTTCCTCACCGTGATGGCAGACTTCTGATGAGCACTATCCTCTACCCAAGCCGCCTGTCGCGCCGCGGCTTCATCCACGCGGCCGCCGCCACCGGCTGCGCCCTGCTGGTCCCGGCTACGGCGCTGGCCGCGGCAACGCAGGCATCAGCGCAGGCACTGGCGCAAGCATCCACGCAGTCATTAGCGCAGGTATCAACGCAGGTAAGCGCGCCGGCACCGGCGCCGGCGCAGCCCAGGCCGCTCGTGTTCGGCCACCGGGGCGCCAGCGCGCTGCGGCCCGAGCACACGCTGGCCTCATACGCGCGCGCCATCGCCGATGGCGCCGACTACGTGGAGCCGGACCTGGTCTGCACCAAGGACGGCGTGCTGGTGGCCCGCCACGAAGCGAACCTGACGGAGACGACGGACGTGGCCAGCCGCGCCGAATTCGCCAGCCGCCGCAGCCGCAAGACCATCGACGGCGAAACCCACGAGGGCTGGTTCGTGGACGACTTCACGCTGGCCGAGCTGAAGAGCCTGCGCGCCGTCGAGCGCCTGCCCGACGCCCGTCCCGGCAGCGCCCAGTACAACGGCCAGTTCCAGGTGGTGAGCTGGGAAGAGATCATCGACTTCGTGGCGGCCGAGTCGGCCGCGCGCGGACGCGTGATCGGCCTGGTGCCGGAACTGAAAAGCTCCACCTATTTCGCCAGCGTGGGGTTGCCGCTGGAAGAGCGCTTCCTCGCCATCCTGGCCGGCCACGACTACACGCGCCGCAATCCGGTCGAGATCCAGTCGTTCGAAGTGGCCAACCTGAAATACCTGCGTGGCAAGCTGGGCCGGCGCGCCAACCTGCGCCTGATGCAGCTGGTGGTGCCCGACGCGGTGCGGCCCAGCGATATCGCGGCGGCCGGCGGCACGCTCACCTTCGCCCAGATGTGCACGCCAGCGGGCCTGCGCGACATCGCCGCCTATGCGGACGTGGTGGCACCGCCCACGCGCGCCATCATCCCGCTCGGCAAGGACGGCAAGCTGGGCCAGCCCACCGCGCTGGTGGACGACGCCCACCGCGCCGGACTGCGGGTGGAACCGTGGACCTTCCGTCCCGAGAACCGCTTCCTGGCGGCCGACTTCCGCGACGGCGCGGGCGACAACGTGCGCAACGACGCGGGCTCCGTGGCCGAGATGCGGCGTTACATCGCCACCGGGCTGGATGGTTTCTTCACGGACGATCCGGCGCTGGGCCGGCAAGCTGTGGACGCCTGAAACGCAGCTGGCCCCGGTGCCGCTAGAAGCGGGTGAAGTTGCTCTCGTCCGGCTCCGTGACCAGCGCCGCCTTGCTGCTGCGGGCGCTGAAACTGCTGCTCGGTCTCCGCGCCGGCTTGCCGCCGCGGCGCGGCGCGGAGCGCTCCATCGTCCCGCTCCCGCCCAGCTTGAAGAAGGACATGGTCTGCTGCAGCTGCTCGGCCTGTCCACTCATTTCCTCCGACGTGGCGGCCAGCTCTTCCGAGCTCGACGCGTTCTGCTGCGTGGTCTGGCTCAGCTGCCCCACGGCGCTGTTGATCTGGCCCACGCCGGACGACTGCTCTTCCGACGCCGCCGTAATCTCCTGCACCAGGTCCGACGTCTTGCGGATATTGGGCACCATCTGATCCAGCAGGCGCCCCGCCTTTTCCGCCAGGTCCACGCTGCTGGTGGCCACCTGTTCGATTTCCTGCGCGGCCAGCTGGCTGCGCTCGGCCAGCTTGCGCACCTCGGCCGCCACCACGGCAAAGCCCTTGCCGTGCTGACCCGCGCGGGCCGCCTCGATGGCCGCGTTCAAGGCCAGCAGGTTGGTCTGGTAGGCGATATCGTCGATGATCTGGATTTTCTTGGCGATCTGCTTCATGGCCGACACGGTCGAACGCACGGCCTCGCCGCCCTCCACCGCCTCGCGCGCGGCCTGGCTGGCCATGCCGTCGGTGACCTTGGCGTTCTCCGTATTGGCGGCGATAGACGCCGTCATCTGCTCGATGGCGGCGCTGGTTTCCTCGGCGCCGGCGGCCTGCTCACTGGCGGCCTGCGACAGCGTCTGCGCCGTGGCGCTGATTTCCTCGGACGCGCTGGCCAACGCCTCGGCGCTGCTGTTGACCTCGGCCACCACCTGGCCCAGCTTCTGCACCGTGTTGTTGCAGTACTCCTTGAGTTCGGCGAACGCGCCCTCGTAATCTTTTTCGATAGCGCAATCGAGGTCGCCGTCGGCCACGGCCGCCATCATGCGTACCACATCGCTGATGCTGGCGCCGGTGGTGGTGACGAGGTTGTTGAGCGCCTCGCCCATCTCCTTCTGGAAGCCCTGCAAGCCCGTCATGTCCACCCGCGTGTCGAAGTTGCCGTGGTTGGCGGCGTTCACCACCCGCGCCTGGCTGTCTATTATCTGGCGCAAGCTGGCGATCATGTGCTGCATGGCCGCCAGCAGCTTGCCTGTTTCGTCGCGCGCGCTGCTGTCCACTTCGATCGACAGGTCACCGCGGGCCAGCGTTTCGGCCACCGTGACGGCGCGGCTGATGGGGCGCGTGATGCTCAGCGTGATCAGGACGCCGGAGGCGATCGTCAGCAGCACGCTGACCGCCAGCGTGATCAGCACGCGCGACTGGGCCTCGGCGCTCACTTCCGTCATCTTGAGGTCGGCCTGCTTGAGCGTCTCATCGGTTCTCGCCGTCAGGCTGACCAGGGCGGCCGAGATGGGCTTGTCGGCGCCGGCCACGGCCTTGTCCAGTTCGTTGGGGTTGTCCGTCTTGGCCCGCATGGCGATCAGGGTCTGCATGTCGTGACGGTAGGCCGCCGCGCCGTCGCGCAGCTGGGTCATCAGTTTTTCCTCGTCCGGGTGCAGCGCGCCGATGGCCTTGTAGTCGTCCGCGATGCGCTCCACGGCCGACATGTCATTGCCGAATTTCTGGGCGTAATCGCCGCCGCGCAGGATGAAGTTCTTGAAGTGGTGGATGCCGTCGCCGAGAGCGATGGTGCCACGGTTGACGGCGTTACGCTTGGCCAGGGCATCGAGCTTGATGGACTTCCACTGGTCGTTCATGGCCGCCGTTTCCTGGATGGCGATCCAGCCCAGCGCCAGGGACAGCATGGTCAGCAGAAAAAACGCCATCCCCAGCCGGGTCCCGATTCGTACATTCGACAACATTGACGTCTCCTCAATCGAGTGATTTGCTATTCCGTCAACTGCAGTTACTTGCTTTGTGTCAAATGTAATACTACCTTTATCCGCACCATTTTGATACTTGCCATTTGCACCTGAGTGGCCAATGCGACACGCCAGGGAGGCGCCCCGCC
>JAZJZQ010000340.1:14339-21850 GCA_040389625.1 Pseudomonadota bacterium
TACTTGCCATTTGCACCTGAGTGGCCAATGCGACACGCCAGGGAGGCGCCCCGCCGCCCGTCGTATGGCACCATAATTTTGACCGTCTTGTGGCGCGTCGTCCCTTCCCTTGAATATGCCAAGCACTTCCGCTCATGGCGGCACTGCGCCGAACGCTCCAGTAAGGGCAGTCGTCGCGGTCTCGTTGGAAGCGACAGGGTGTGCAGCCTTCAAACCGAATCCAGGCACCGATGGCGTTCGACTGTAGGGTGGTGGACCGAGCATGATCGTGCAAATGACTTATAATCTGTAAGCGATTTGCAAAACAAAAGGATGAGTCATGCAGGAATATGCCGTAGGTCTAATCGGTTATGGCGTAGGCGGCGCCATTTTCCACGCCCCAATGATAAGCGCCACCCCCGGCCTGCGGCTGGCCCGCATCTCCAGCCGCAGCGCCAACCGAGACGAGGTGGCCCAGGCCTACCCCGGCGTGCAACTGGACGACACGCCGCAAGCGATGCTGGACGATCCCGGCATCGCGATGGTGGTGGTCTGCACGCCGAACGCCAGCCACTATGCGCTGGCCAAGGCCGCGCTCCAGGCGGGCAAGCATGTGGTGGTGGACAAGCCATTCGTACTGTCCGCCGCCGAGGGCGATGAGCTGGTGGCGCTGGCCAAGAAAAAGGGCCTGCTGCTGAGCGTCTATCAAAACCGGCGCTGGGACGGCGACTTCCTGACGTTGCGCCAAACCGTGGCATCGGGCGAACTGGGTCACATCCACACCTATCGCGCCCACTTCGACCGCTATGCGCCGCAAGTGAAGGCAGGCTGGAAGGGGCAAGCGCAGCCCGGATCGGGCGTACTGTGGGACCTGGGATCGCACCTGATCGACCAGGTCTTGCAATTGTTCGGCCTTCCGCGAGCCGTTACGGCCCAGCTATCAATCCAGCGCGAGGGCGCGCAAGTGGAGGATGCGTTCGAACTGGTGCTGGACTACGGCGCCCGCAAGGCCGTGCTGCACGCAAGCGCGCTGGTGCGCGCTTGCGGTCCGCGCTATGAGGTACACGGTACGCGGGGCAGCTTTATCAAGTACGGCGTTGATACCCAGGAAGATACGCTCAAGGGCGGCGGCCACCCCGGCGACGACGGCTGGGGGCACGACCTGCCGGTCAACTACGCCGCCATCACCGGCGCCGACGGCACCAGCCGCACGCTGCAAACCATCCCCGGCGATTACCGGGTCTATTATGGCGGCATCCACCTGGCCCTGGCCGAGGGCAAACCGGCGCCCGTGGCGGCCGAGGATGCGGTGGCCGTGGTGCGCGTGATCGAATGCGCCTACCGCAGCCACGGCGAACGGCGCACCATCGATTTCGCTTGATGAGGACGACATGCAGACAGACTATGGCAGCATGCTGGCGGCACTGGCCCGCGAAGAACAGCAATTGCAGTTCTCCGCATTCTCGAACGGCGATGCGCTGGCCCTGGGCTTGATGCTGGTGGAGCGCGCCCGCGAACTAGGCAAGGCGGTCACGGTGGACATCACCCGCTATGGCCAGCAACTGTTCCATCACGCGATGGCGGGCACCACGCCGGACAACGGCCACTGGGTGCGCCGCAAGAACAACGTGGTGCAGCGCTATGGCCGCAGCTCCTGGCACGTCGGCACGCACTACCGCAGCAAGGGCAAAAGCTTCGAGGCCGACAGCGGCGTCGATCCGGCCGACTACGCCGCGCATGGCGGCGCGTTCCCGCTGGCCTTGCGCGGCACCGGCGTGATCGGTACGGTCACAGTGTCCGGTTTGCCGCAGCAGGAAGATCACGACCTGGTGACATCCGTGCTGCGCGCCTACCTGGGTGCGCGGCCATGAACAAGCAAGGCACGCTGCCCCAGGCGGAAAGGCTCGAAGCGATCCGCGCTCACCTGGACCAGTACTACCGCATCGGCATCGAGGATATCTGCAAGCTGTTCGGGGTGACGCGCGACACGGCCCGGCGCGACGTGGTGCGGCTGGATGCAGCCGGCCGCGCGCTGCGCGTGCGCGGCGGCGCGGTGCTGCCGCCGCAAAGCCGGCAGGTGGAGCAATACGCGCAGCGCACGGGCGCGTCCATCGCCAAGCAGGCTATCGGCCACGCGGCCGCCGGGCTGCTGTGCGACGGCGACCGCGTCCTGTTCGACACGTCCACCACGGTGCTGGCGGTGGCCCGCGCGACAACGGCGGCGTCATTGAGCGTGGTGACCAATTCGATCGACGTGGCCGAAGCCTTTGGCCAGACGGAAGGTGTGGAACTGCATGTGCTGGGCGGCCGCTTCAATGCCTGGCAGCGCAGCCTGGAAGGCGCGCAAACGCGACTGGGTGTGGCGCAGTACCAGTTCGATAAGCTGATCCTCGGCGCCTGCGCCATCGACCCGCTGGGCTTGACCTGTCTGTCGGACGAGGAAGCATCCCTCAAGCAAGCCATGATGGGCCAGGCGCGTCAGGTGATCGTGGTAGCGGACGGTTCCAAGTTCAGCAAGGCGTTCATGCACCGTCTGTGCGCGTTCGACGCCATCGACGTGCTGGTGACGGACCAGCCGCCGCCGGCCGCCATCGGCGCCGTGCTGGCCGATGTTGGCGTCCGGCTCATCGTCGCCGGGCAGGACACCGCGCCCTAGCGGCTGCCTGCGATCGGTCGGGCTGTCCTTGCATGAATATGCCTGCAAGGGCTGATCCAGATCTAATCGCGCCGTCGTCGACGCTGTTATTTCAAAGGGAGTCTGATGCATGATGGCCTCTTGTACTACCTACGCAGAGGGGCCCCCGTTTGCCAACAGCGTATTCTATTTCCGGCGCGTCCTCAAACGTTAGAAGCAATGCTCCGCGGCCGGAAATGAATTGTCCTTCACCGCGGCGACATAACTTCGAATCGCATTTTCAATGCTTGATTGGCCCGCCATGAAGTTGCGCACGAAGCGCGCTTTCTTACCCGGAAAAACATCGAGCATGTCATGCATGACCAGCACCTGGCCGGAACAGTCCTGACCAGCCCCGATACCGATGGTAGGGATGGCCAGCGCATCTGTCACCGCATTCCCCAGCGTGGCGGGAATTGCCTCAAGCAGCAACATTGACGCGCCTGCGGCCTGAAGCGACAGGGCCTCCTCCTTCAGCCGCTGTGCCGCTTCGGCGCTTTTTCCTTGCACCTTGAACCCGCCGAGCTGGTGGACGTATTGCGGCATCAGGCCGAGATGCGCAAAGACCGGAATGCCGCGCGCCACCAGAAATCGTACCGTGTCACTGAGCCAAACCCCGCCTTCGAGCTTGACCATCTGGGCGCCGGCCCGCATCAGCTTGACGGCGTTCTCGTACGCGCACTCCGGCGTACCATATGTCCCAAAGGGCATATCGGCGGCCAGAAATGCTGTGCGGTTGCCGCGTGCGACGCACGCCGTATGGTAGGCAATGTCATCGATAGTGACACCGAGCGTCGTGCTGCGTCCTTGGCACACGTTGCCTAATGAGTCTCCAACAAGCAATATATCGACACCGCTCTTGTCCATCACGGACGCAAAGCTGGCGTCATAGCAAGTCAGCATTGCAATTTTTTCCCCAGCGCCTGCCATTTCCATCAACCGTGCCAGCGTCACGGCCTTGCCGCGGACGGCGTGTTCCTGCTCTTCAAGATATGCTGCCATTGCTATTTCCTCGACGATAAATCTGCGGTAGGACGGCTCCGCCTGGTTGAAATCCTATTTTTCCTGTCTTCCATACATCACCATGATGGTCTGTTGCATCAGCGCGCAGAGTGTTTCCCGTTCTCCGCGCAGCGCAAATACTTCGGCCTGCGTCACGATCAGCGTCCGCCCTGGCCGGACCACACGTCCTCTCGCCACAAGCTTCTCGCCGTGCGCTGGCGCAACCAGGTTCATTTTGTATTCGACAGTAAGCACGGAAGCATCGTTCGGCACCAGCGTCATGGCTGCATAGCCCGCGGCTGAATCAGCAATCATCCCGACCACGCCACCATGTATAAATCCATGCTGCTGCTCGATGCCGTCCCAATGCTTCAGATGAATTTCGGTCTGGCCTGGTTCGACGACGGGCAATGTGGCCCGTATCAAGGCCATGGCGCTTTGCAGTGCAAAACTGGCCTGAACTCTTTCTCTCATCGCGGCATGAATGTCAGACATGGCAAGCCCTCCTTCCTAAAAATAGGTGACCTGTCCCGTGCTGCGAAATATCCAGGTGCGGGACTATTTAGTCTTCACCAACTTTACCAGCAATAAGCGCGGCTCCAGCCATTCGTAGCAGCTGACGCAGATGATGCCAGCGACGACGAAGCACGCGCCAACCAAGAATCCAGCATTAATTCTTTCGTTCAATAGCCATGCACCCAGGGCGACGCCAAACAGCGGTGTCATGAAGGAGAAGGCACCGAGCCTGGACGCCAGGTATCGGCGTAGCAAGGCGAACCATGCTAGCAAGCTCAAGAACGAAACTATCACTGATTGAAAAATCAGGTTGGCAACCAGGCGCGGTGTTGGGTCGAATGACCATTGCCCTAGCACCAGGGCGGCCGACGTAAGCACGACAAAAGCGACTGCCAACTGGAAGATTGTTGTTTGAGACGCTGAAACCCGCGCCAGGCCGGAGCATCGCACCAGTACGGTGGTAGCGCCCCACACTGCCCCCGCCAACAAGCACAATGCGTCCCCCAACAAGGAAGTGGCATTGCCAGAATCCTGCCCGTTGGCCGGTGATGTAAAGGCGATCACGATGCCAGCGAACGCAAGCAGGATGCCCAGCCATTGGAATGGCGTCAAACGTTCCGAGCGCAGGTTGAAATGTAGCCCTACGGACGCGAAAAGCGGCCCAGTATAAAGAAAGACTACGCCATGGGCGGAACTGGTAAGGCGAAGGCCAGCGCCAAGCAGGAGATACTCCATGGCGAATAACACCCCAGCCCCCAGTCCCGCGCACCAAGGCAAGGACGGGGAAATTAGCTTTTCCCGGCGAAGGAGCATGAAGATGCCCACAAGGACAGCGGCGATGCCAGACCGAAGCGCAACTTGCAGGATCGGGCTTGCATCGTGGGCCGTCGCTTTCAGGCCGATCTGCTGCATGCTCCATACGAGACAGAGCACGGTCATAGCGACAGCCGCTTGCCCATCCATATTCTTATGCGCGCTCATGAGGCATCCTTTCAAGACAAAGCGCATTATCTGTCAGGCGGCTTTTCTTGATATAGTGAGAATCCGCCAACACATCGCTCGTTTCGGTCAGCATCAAAATCAATCCCGTCACCGATAAAGGATGGTCAGTCGTGCAAAAGAGAACACAGAAGGTCCTGGTCGCACCATTCGCAAAGGAGCTTCCTGCGACAATTTTCTTTCGCAGCGCGCCCATGCCCGCGGACGGCATCTACCCGACACATAACCATCCTTGGGGGGAATTCGTATTTGCCGTCAGCGGCATCATCGAGGTGCAGTTTGTGGGAGGCCACTACCTGGTACCGCCACAGTACGGAATATGGCTGCCGCCGAATCTCGAGCATCTTGGGCAAAATCGCAAGGCGGCATGGCACAGCGCAGTCTATGTCAGTGCGGCGCTGTGCGCGGCATTCCCCACCGAAGTTACCGCCCTGGCGGTCACGCCCCTGATACGCGAGATGCTGGAGCATCTGCGCCAGCACCCACCCGGCGTACCGCCCGCGGAAGACGAGGCCCGATTTCTAAAAGTGCTCGTCGACATGCTCGCCCGGGCGGAAAGAGTGGGAAGTTACCTCCCAACCTCTCACGACCCTGTAGTTCTGGAAGTACTCAGCATGCTGGAGAACTGCCCTGGCGACAGCCGTTCTCTGGCTGAGCTGGCGGCCCATGCAAACACCAGTGAGCGTACCCTGATGCGTCGCTGTCAGCGCGACCTCGGGATGACCTTTGCCGAATGGCGGCAAAGGCTGAGGGTCGTTAAGGCCATGCCTTTGCTGGCGGAAGGACGGACGGTCGAAAGCATCGCGTTGGATTTCGGATATTCCAGCTCGTCAGCGTTCATTTCCATGTTTCGCCGTTTGACTGGAGAAACGCCTGACGAGTATCGAAAGCGCACGCATGGGCTATTACGGTGATGGCGCCCACGGCCGCCATTGGGCCGGGCTGGGTGTCGCAAAAGTGGTCTATTGCGCCGGTACGGGAGCGGCCGGGGTGGCGGACGTGGCCTGGCCCTTGCCGACGATCTGGATGAAGATTTCGTTCTGCTTGATCATGCTGAGCTCATAGCGAGCCCGCTCTTCGACCGCGCCCGTGCCGTCCTTGAGGTCGCGCACTTCGGAGTCGAGCTTGGCGTTGCGGGCGATCAGTTCCGCGTTTTTCTTGTGGGCCGCTTCCACCTGCCCCTCGTAATCGGCCACGCGCAGCCAGCCCCCCTTCCCCAACCATAGTGGGTACTGTATCAGCAGCAGCAAGGCCGCCAGTGCGAGGGTGATCAGACGCATGGTGTGAAAAAGCGGCCGGATCGCTCCGGCCGCATGGTACGGTTACTTCAGATTATAGAACGCATCGCGGCCAGGGTAGGAAGCGATATCGCCCAGGTCTTCCTCGATACGCAGCAGCTGGTTGTACTTGGCCATGCGGTCCGAACGGGACATGGAGCCGGTCTTGATCTGCAGCGCGTTCATGCCCACGGCGATGTCGGCGATGGTCGAGTCTTCCGTCTCGCCCGAGCGGTGCGAGATCACGGCCGTGTAACCGGCGCGCTTGGCCATTTCGATGGCGGCGAAGGTCTCGGTCAGGGTGCCGATCTGGTTGATCTTGATCAGGATCGAGTTGGCGATGCCCTTCTGGATGCCTTCCTTCAGGATCTTGGTGTTGGTGACGTACAGGTCGTCGCCCACCAGCTGGACTTTCTTGCCCAGTTCCTTGGTCAGGATAGCCCAGCCGTCCCAGTCGCCTTCGGCCATTGCGTCTTCGATCGAGATGATGGGGTACTTGTCGCACCAGGTGGCCAGCAGGTTGGTGAACTCGGTGGCCGTCAGGCTCAGGCCTTCGCCTTCCAGCTGGTACTTGCCATCCTTGTAGAACTCGGAAGCGGCGCAGTCCAGGCCCAGCGCGATCTGGGTACCCGGCGTGTAGCCGGCTTCCTCGATGGCCTGGATGATCAGCTTGATCGCTTCTTCGTGGTTGGCCACGGACGGTGCGAAGCCGCCCTCGTCGCCCACGGCGGTCGTCAAACCCTTCTTGTGCAGGATCTTCTTCAGCGTGTGGAACACCTCGGCGCCGTAGCGGATCGCTTCGCGGAACGACGGTGCGCCCACGGGAATGATCATGAATTCCTGGATGTCCAGGTTGTTGTCGGCATGCGCGCCGCCGTTAATCACGTTCATCATCGGCACCGGCAGCTGCATGGCGCTGGAGCCGCCGAAATAGCGATACAGCGGCAAGCCCGCTTCCTCGGCGGCGGCCTTGGCCACGGCCATCGACACGGCCAGCAAGGCGTTGGCGCCCAGGCGGGCCTTGTTTTCCGTGCCATCCAGGTCGATCAGGATGTGGTCCAGGA
>JAZJZQ010000341.1:0-7746 GCA_040389625.1 Pseudomonadota bacterium
GGCGGTCCATGTCGACGGGCAGGCCGGACAGGTAGACCGGGATGATGGCGCGGGTGCGGGGCGTGATGGCCGCTTCCAGCTGGTCGAGGTCGATGTTGCGGGTGACGGGATCGATGTCGGCGAACACGGGCGTGGCGCCCACTTCGATGATGACGTTGGCCGTGGCCACCCACGAAATCGGGGTCGTGATCACTTCGTCGCCGGGGCCGATGCCGGCGATGCGCAGCGCGATCTCCATGGTGCAGGTGCCGGAATTGAAGGTGCGCACGGGGCGCCCGCCGAAGTATTCGGACATCTTCGCCTCGAAGGCCTGGACTTTGGGGCCGCTGGTGATCCAGCCCGAGCGCAGCACCTCGCCGACGGCGGCGATGGTCGCTTCATCGATGGTGGGTTTGGAAAACGGCAGGAAGGGCAGGGCAGCGCTCATTTCGGTGGTCACTCTCTTCATCTTGTTCTGGCGGTTGGACGGGCGCTCGTGGCGCACCGTCCCCGGGGCAGCGGGTATTTTAAATCTTTCTCGATTTGCCATGCCAATTTGTTGGTCTGAGCGGAAATTGGCGCCTAGCTGCGCGCCAGCAGGGCCACGCCGATCAGGATCACGACGATGGCCGCCATCCGCTGCAGCGACACCGCTTCGCCGAAGAAGTACCAGGCGCCCACGGCCGTCACCACGTAACCGAGCGAGAGCATGGGGTAGGCGATCGATACGTCCACCCGCGACAGGGCGATAATCCACAGCACCACCGACAGCACGTAGCAGGTCAGGCCGCCGATGATGGGCAGCTGGGTGGCCACCTTGAGGCCGATGGCAAACCAGTTGTCCATGGTGAGGTGGATGGCGCCGACGGACTTGGTGCCCGCTTTGAGCAGCAGCTGGGCCAGGGCGTTGAGCAGCACGCCGGTGACGATAAAACTGAAGGTTGCAATATTCATCAAGTTGGACAGGTTGGCGGATTACAGGTTGGCGACGGCCATGCGTCGGGTATCTTCGGCCACGACGCGCATGGGCACGCCGCGCGCTTGCAGTTGCTGGTAGTCTTTCACGTCGATGATGGCGATGGCCTTGACGCCGGCCGCTGCATCGCGCTTCCAGACGGCGATCCAGTCCTCGACCTTGGGGATGGACAGCTCGGGCTGCTGTTCCAGGCCGAAGGTGAATTCGTCCCAGTAGTCGACCAGGGTCACGGTGCGGCCCAGGTAGAAGGTCATCGACTGTTCATAGGTGGCGACGGAATAGATCCTGGTGTCCGGTCCCAGTTCGGCCGCGATGCGGTGGGTCAGCGCCTTGCCGGCCCGCAGCTTGCCATACGGTTCAAAGCCGGCCAGCACCAGCTGGGTGGCCAGGAAGCCGGCGATGGCCAGCGTCAGCACGCTGGCGTCGCGCCGCAGGTGGCGGGCGTGCAGCAGGGCCAGCGCGCCGCCGGCGGCGGCGATGATGGTCGCCGCCAGCACCCACGGCTGGTACGCTTCCAGCATCTTCACTTCGGCCGGGTCATGTACGGCGATGTGGACAATTTGCGGCACGGCGGCGATGCCGGCCACGCCCACCAGCAACAGCAGCACGGCCGCGAACACGCGGTTGGCGCGCGCCGCGTTTTCCAGGTAGGCGGCGATCAGCAGCGCCAGGGCCGGGAAGATGGGCAGGATGTAGCCAGGCAGCTTGGAGCTCGAATAGCTGAAGAAGAAGAAGATGAACACGGCCCACACCAGCAGCATCAGGCGCGGCTGGAAGGCGCCCCGTTCACGGCGCAGCGCGCCCAGCAGGCTTTGCGGCAGCACGCCCAGCCACGGCATGATGCCGGGGATGAGCATGACGAAGAAGTAATACCAGGCCCCTTCGCGATGGTGGGTCTTGAGCAGGAAGCGCTCGAAATGCTCGTGGATGAAGAAGAAGTGGGGCTGTTCCGGATTCTTCAGGGCCACCAACACGAACCACGGCGTGGCCACGGCGAAGAACAGCAGCAAGCCCTTGCCCAAGTGCAGCCGGGTCCAGATGGCCCAGTCGCGCGCGGCCAGCGTGTAGAGCACCAGCACGGCGCCGGGCAGCACCAGGCCGATCAAGCCCTTGGCCAGCACGGCCAGCGCCATGCCGGTCCAGCACAGCAGCATCCAGTTGCGCTGCTCGGCCGGCGTGGCGGCGTCGCGCTGGGCCAGCAGCAGGGCGCACAGGGCGATGGTCATCATGCCCGACAGGCCCATGTCGAGCGAATCGATCTGGCCCGAGGCCACCCAGAACAGGCTGGAACCGAGCGCCAGCGCGGCGTAGAAGCCGACCCGGGGACCGAGCACCTTGTGGCCCGTGTAGCCCGTCAGCAGCACGCCCAGCAGGCCGCACAGGCCCGTCCACAGGCGGGCCTGCCATTCGCCGACGCCGAAGGCGGCGAACGACAGGGCGTTCATCCACGTTTGCAGGGGCGGCTTTTCAAAGTATTTGATGCCGTTCAGGCGGGTGGTGATCCAGTCGCCGGAGGCGAGCATTTCGCGCGCCATTTCCGCGTAGCGGCCCTCGTCGGGCGGCACCAGGGTGCGCCAGCCCAGCACATACAGCCATACCAGCGTGAAGACGATGGCGAGTGACCACAGCAGTTTTTTGGAGTTGTACAGGTCGTTGTTCATCAGGCCGGCTCACCCGTGCCCTGATTTGCACCCAATACCAGCGCCAGCGTGACCTTGCGGCCTTCGCCCATCAAAATGTTGTAAGTGCGGCAAGCTGCCTGGTTGTCCATGCACTCCACGCCGATGCGGCGCATGGTCAGCGCGGCCGTCAGCTTGGGGTGGATGAAGCGCTGGCGGGCGCCCGTGCCCAGGATCACGACGTCGGGGCCGTGTTCCAGGATCTCGTTGAAATGGGCTTCCGTCAAATCCTCGAAGGCGGGCGCGCCCCAGGCGCGGGGCGCCGTCTCGGGCAGCACGATCAGGCTGAAGTTGTAGCGCCGGGCGTTGATTTCGACGCCCGTGTCGTCGTAGCCGGTGACGGTCTGGTACTGCTGGGTACTGCTGGGATGGAGCTTCATAGGCGAAAAAGACGTGTTCTTGCGGTCGTTGGTCGGCAAAAGAAGCGTCATTGTAGCGTTTTTCCCGGGCCTGCCCCCCGCAAAGGTTGATTAAATGGGAGGCTTTCGGCAGAATGGGTCTTTTCGCATTGCAGCATGGGCCAGGGCCAAAATTGGCAGGCCGCGTCGTTTTGCTCCACCAAGACAGGATTTTATTTTGCGACCGATTCATAAATCGAACAAACTTGCGGAAGTCTGCTATGAGATCCGCGGCCCGGTGCCGGAAAAGGCCCGGCAAATGGAGGAAGAAGGACACAAGATCACGAAGTTGAATATTGGCAACTTGGCCGTGTTCGGCTTCGATCCGCCCGACGAGATCGTCCACGACATGATGGTCAACCTGCCCAATGCGGCCGGCTACACCGATTCCAAGGGCATGTTCGCGCCGCGCAAGGCCATCATGCACTACACCCAGGGCAAGAACATCCGTGGCGTCACCATCGATGACATCTACCTGGGCAACGGCGCCTCGGAACTGATCGTGATGGCCATGAACGCCCTGCTCAACACGGGCGACGAAGTGCTGGTGCCGGCGCCCGACTACCCGCTGTGGACGGCCGCCGTCAGCCTGTCCGGCGGCACGCCCGTGCACTACATCTGCGACGAGCAGCAGGACTGGTATCCGGACCTGGCCGACATCCGCAGCAAGATCACGTCCAACACGCGCGCCATCGTCATCATCAACCCGAATAATCCGACGGGGGCCCTGTACCCGGTCGAACTGCTGCGCGAGATCATCGAGATCGCGCGCCAGAACCAGCTCATCATCTACGCCGACGAAATCTACGACAAGGTGCTGTACGACGAAGCCCAGCACGTATCGATCGCCTCGCTGGCCGACGACGTGCTGTGCGTGACCTTCAACGGCCTGTCGAAGAACTACCGCTCCTGCGGCTACCGTTCCGGCTGGATGGTGGTGTCGGGCGAGAAGGCCCATGCCAAAGATTACATCGAGGGCCTCAACATGCTGGCCTCGATGCGTTTGTGCGCCAACGCACCGGGCCAGTTTGCGATCCAGACTGCGCTTGGCGGCTACCAGAGCATACAAGACCTGGTGGGGCCGGGCGGACGCCTGCTCAAGCAACGCGACCTCGCTTACCAGCTGCTGACGGACATCCCCGGCATCACCTGCGTCAAGCCGAAGGCGGCGCTCTATATGTTCCCGCGGCTCGATCCCAAGGTCTACCCCATCGTCGACGACCAGCAGTTCGCCTACGAGCTGCTGGCCGAAACCAAGGTGCTCATCGTCCAGGGCAGCGGCTTTAACTGGATCAACCACGACCACTTCCGCGTCGTGTTCCTGCCGAACTCGGACGACATGACGGAAGCGTTCGGCCGCATCGCGCGCTTCATGGAAGGTTACCGCAAGCGCCACAGCCTGGGCTATTGAGCCGTTTTCGCCCCCTATCCACCGGGCGCCGCCAGTGCGGCGTCCGACATCACCGCAATGAAACGAGTGTTGTTATGAATCCCATCAAAGTAGGTCTGTTAGGCATCGGCAACGTCGGCGCCGGTACGTTCAACGTGTTGCGTCGCAACCAGGAAGAAATCCGCCGCCGCGCCGGCCGCGGCATCGAAGTGGTGGCCGTCTCGGCCCGCAACCTGGAACGGGCCAAGGAGCGCACGGGCGGCCAGGTCAAGGTGGTGGCCGACCCGTTCGACATCGTCAACGATCCCGAGATCGAAATCGTCGTCGAGCTGATCGGCGGCTACGACATGGCCAAGGCCCTGGTGCTGCAGGCGATCGCCAACGGCAAGCACGTGGTCACGGCCAACAAGGCCCTGCTGGCCGTGCACGGCAATGAAATCTTCGCCGCCGCCCAGGAAAAAGGCGTGATGGTGGCGTTCGAGGCGGCCGTGGCCGGCGGCATCCCCATCATCAAGGCCCTGCGCGAAGGCTTGACGGCCAACCGCATCGACTGGCTGGCCGGCATCATCAACGGCACCACCAACTTCATCCTGTCCGAGATGCGCGACAAGGGCCTGGACTTCGCCACCGTGCTCAAGCAGGCGCAGGAACTGGGCTATGCGGAAGCGGACCCCACCTTCGACATCGAAGGGGTGGACGCGGCGCACAAGGCCACCATCCTGGCTTCGATCGCGTTCGGCATCCCGGTGCAGTTCGACAAGGCCTATGTGGAAGGCATTTCCAAGCTCAACGCCATCGACATCCGCTACGCCGAGCAGCTGGGCTACCGCATCAAGCTGCTGGGCATCGCCAAGCGCGCCAAGGTCAACGGCACGGAAGGGGTGGAACTGCGCGTGCACCCGACCCTGATCCCGTCCAAGCGCCTGATCGCCAACGTGGAAGGGGCCATGAACGCCGTGCTGGTGCAGGGCGACGCCGTGGGCGCCACGCTGTACTACGGCAAGGGCGCCGGCGCCGAGCCGACCGCCTCGGCCGTCATCGCCGACCTGGTCGACATCACCCGCCTGGCCACGGCCGACCCGGAGCACCGCGTGCCGCACCTGGCGTTCCAGCCCAACGAGATGACCGACATCGAGATCCTGCCGATGGCCGAGATCACCACCAGCTACTACCTGCGCATGAACGTGGCCGACCAGCCCGGCGTGCTGGCCGACCTGACCCGCATCCTGGCCGACGCCACCATCTCGATCGACGCCATGCTGCAGAAGGAACCGGCGGAAGGCGAGATCCGCACCGACATCATCTTCCTGACCCACCAGACCCAGGAAAAGAACGTGGAAGCGGCCATCGCCAAGATGGAAGGGCTGGCCAGCGTATTCGGCAGCGTGACCAAGATCCGCCTGGAAAACCTGAGCTAACCGCCCAGCCCGCTTGCGCGGCAACGAGGCCAGCCCCCGGCAACGGGCGCTGGCCTTTTTTTGGTCTTCAGGAAGCCGGAAAAAATGGGGACGTACCCCATTATTTAAGAAAATGGGGTACGTCCCCATTTTTTGGTGGGTGCACGGATTACCGGGAAAACCACAGCGTCGCGCAACAATTTATGCGGCGGTGGCGCAACGCCGCCCATAGCGTTACAGTGATAGCGACTATTGGTTCAGCGTTATCCGGAGCGACGCTTGCCACGGGGCGCCAAGCGCGGGCTGGATGGGTGGCCGGGCGGGGCGGCAACCGGTAGTTTCTTGTGCATATATCTTGTTGCGTCAAAGATTAAAAATCGATTACGCTCAATTCACAATGGCCCGCGTGTTGCTTGTGCGCGCGGCGACCAGCGGGAACGTGCAGGCTAGAGGCTGATGTCAAGCGGCCATCAAATAATTCCGGGGAGATCGTATGTCTGAATTCTTACGCCGCCTGTCGATCCAGCAAAAGCTGATGTCGAGCATGGCCCTTTGCCTGCTGTTGTTCCTGGTACTGTCGGCCACGCTGAGCGTGGTCATGACGGGCAATACCATCCGCGAGCGCGTGGTGGGGCAGGAACTGCCGGCCGTGGTGGGCGAGATCCGCAACGACATCCTGCGCCAGATCGCCGAACCGCTGGCCGCTTCGCAGGCCGTGGCCAACAACAGCTTCCTGCTGGACTGGGAGAACCAGGGCTTGCCGGACACGGGCGCCGATGCGTGGAAGGCTTATGCCCAGCGCATGCAGGCCAAGATGAAGGCGGCCACCGTGTTCTGGGTGTCTGGCGCCACCGGCAAGTATTACACACCAACCGGGCTGGACCGCACGCTGCACAAGGAGGCGGCCTCCGACCAGTGGTTCTACAGTTTCCTGTCCGGCGGCAAGCCGTACACGCTCGACATCGACAAGGACGTGAGCGCCAATACCTATATGTTGTTCATCAATTACCGCTTCGACGGGGGCAGCGGCAAGGATGGCGTGGCCGGCCTGGGCCTGTCCATCGACAAGCTGGCCGACACCATCCGCAGCTACAAGGTGGGCGAGTCCGGTTATGTGTTCCTGGTGCGGGCCAACGGCAGCCTGCTGGTGCACCGTGACGCCAAGCTGGTGGACGGCAAGCACTTGCTGAAGGACTTGCCCGGCTTTAGCGAGGAACTGAGCGGCAAGCTGCTGGGCGGCCAGCGTTTCACCACCGTCAATTACAGCGCGCCCGAAGGCAAGCGCATCGTTGCCTCGTCGTTCGTGCCGGAACTGAATATGTACGTGATCGCGGAAGTGCCGGAGCGCGAAGTGCTGGGCCAGGTGACCCGTTCCGTGCTGCTGGCGGCCCTGGTGGGCGGCCTGGTGGGCGGCGGCATCGGCCTGTTCGTGATCTGGCTGGTGAGCCGCGCCATGGCCGCGCCCGTGGCGCGGGCCGCGCAGATGCTGGGCCAGATCGCCGACGGCAACGGCGACCTGTCGCGCCGCATGACGGTGGAGACGGGCGACGAGATCGGCATGCTGGCCGACGCCTTCAACCGTTTCGTGTCCTCCCTCAACCGCACCATACGGGAAGTGCGCAACAGCACCGACACCATCGCCACCGCCTCGGCGGAAATCGCCAGCGGCAACCTCGACTTGTCGGCCCGCACGGAAGGGCAAGCGTCCAGCCTGGAGCAGACGGCGTCGGCGATGGAGGAATTGACGGCCACCGTGTCGCAGAACGCCGACAGCGCCCGCCACGCCAACGAGCTGGTGCAGTCGGCCTCCGGCTACGCCACCCAGGGCGGCGAAGTGGTGGGACGGGTGGTGGACACGATGGCCTCGATCAAGGACAGTTCGCGCAAGATCGTCGACATCATCGGCGTGATCGACGGCATCGCCTTC
>JAZJZQ010000342.1:0-2397 GCA_040389625.1 Pseudomonadota bacterium
CAGGCCGGCTCGCTGGAAGAAACCGCCGCCTCGATGGACGAACTGGTGGCGGCGGTCAAGCGCAGCGCAGCCAATTCGGACCGGGCCAATCAGCTCGCGGTGACGGCGTCCGGGATCGCCGTCTCGGGCGGGGCGGTGGTGACGAAGGTGGTCGACATCATGGGCTCCATCAACGCATCGTCGCGCCAGATTGTCGACATCATCGGCGTGATCGATGGTATTGCGTTCCAGACCAACATTCTGGCCCTGAACGCGGCGGTGGAGGCGGCACGGGCGGGCGAGCAGGGAAGGGGGTTTGCCGTCGTCGCTTCCGAGGTCAGGAGCCTGGCCCAGCGCAGCGCGGCGGCGGCGCAGGAAATCAAGACCCTGATCGGCAATTCGGTGGAGAACGTCGATCTGGGCAGCGCGCTGGCGGGGCAGGCCGGGGCCACCATGGAAGACATTGTCGCCAGCATCCATCAAGTGACCGATCTCATGGGCGAAATCACGGCCGCCAGCCAGACGCAAAGCGGCGGGATCGAACAGGTCAACCAGGCGATTTCGGAGATCGACGAGGTGACGCAGCAGAATGCGGCGCTGGTGGAAGAATCGGCCGCGGCGGCGGGCGCGTTGCACCATCAGGCCGACCATTTAGCGATGGTAGTGGGCAGGTTCAAGTTACACCCCGCGCAGACGATGGCGCCAGTCAAGCTGGCCAGCGCAGGCGCGCCACCGGTGGCGCCGCCCATGGCCGTTACCGGGCGCGGCGCAAATCGTACGGGCAAGACAGCAATGCGGGCCTGACCCTGATTCGGGTCTTGTTTCATGGTTGGTAAAAGAGGACGACAGTACAAATGCATTTCACAAATATGAAAATCGGTACCCGGATGGCCATCGGCTTTGGCATTATCCTGACGTTGATGATCGCCCTGGTCGTAATCGGGTTGACGCGTTTTAGCAGCATAGGCGCGGCGAACCGCCAGATCATCGAAGTGGAGTGGGTCAAGGCCGATGCCGCCAACACGGTCAACCTGATCACGCGCGCCAATGCGCGGCGCAGCATGGAGTTATTGCTGGAGCAGGACCAGGGGAAACGGGCACAGATCAACGAACGTATCGCCGCCAACAAGCAAACGATAGACACGGCGCTGGCGACGCTCGAGCGCCTGGTCTATACCCCGGAGGGCAAAGCCATGCTGGAAAAAATCAAGCGCGAGCGCATGGCCTATGTCGCTTCGTTCGGCAAAGTGGGGAAACTGGTGGCCGAAGAGAACCGGGATGATGCGATACGATTGATGCAGACGGAAACGCTGCCGACACTGGATGCGCTGCAGGAAACCGTCTCGACCCTGGCGGCATGGCAGAAAAACTTGGTCGAAGCGAGCGGCATACGGGCGCAACACGATATCGACCTGGCCCGTACCCTGACGCTGGCGCTGGGTATTGCGGCGCTGTTGCTCGGTATCGGCCTGGCGCGTTGCACGACGCGTTCGATCACGGCGCCACTGAAGCAGGCGGTCAAGGTCGCGCAAATCGTGGCCGGTGGCGACTTGACCAGCCGCATCGACAGCAGCGCGACGGACGAGACCGGTCAACTGCTGCATGCGCTGAAAGTGATGAATGACGGCCTGGCGGCCATTGTCGAGCAGGTGCGCGCCGGCACCGACACCATTGCCACCGCCTCCGGCCAGATCGCCGCCGGTGGCCAGGATCTGGCTTCCCGCACGGAGCAGCAAGCCGGATCGCTGGAAGAGACCGCTTCGTCGATGGAAGAGTTGATATCGACCGTCAAACAGAATGCGGCCAATTCCCTGCAGGCCAACGGGCTGGCACAGGCGGCCTCGGAAATCGCCGTCACCGGCGGCGCGATGGTGACCAGGGTGGTCGACATCATGGGCTCGATCAACGCGTCCTCCCGCAAGATAGTCGACATTATCAGCGTCATCGATGGCATCGCGTTCCAGACCAACATTCTGGCGCTCAATGCGGCAGTGGAAGCGGCGCGCGCCGGCGAACAGGGCCGGGGCTTTGCCGTGGTCGCTTCCGAGGTCAGGACGCTGGCCCAGCGCAGCGCGGCGGCGGCCAAGGAAATCAAGACCCTGATCGGCGCCTCGGTGGAGCAGGTCGACCTGGGCAGCGCGCTGGTGGGCCAGGCTGGGGCCACCATGGAGCGGATCGTGGCCAGCATCCACCAGGTGACCGATATCATGGGCGACATCACGGGCGCCAGCCAGACCCAGAGCAGCGGCATCGAACAGGTCAATCAGGCCATCTTGGAGATGGATGAAGTGACCCAGCAGAACGCGGCGCTGGTGGAAGAATCGGCGGCCGCGGCCGGCGCCTTGCACGACCAGGCCGACAACCTGGCCAGGATAGTCAGCGTGTTCAAGCTGCACAACTTGCCAGCCAGGACGTTGG
>JAZJZQ010000343.1:0-4305 GCA_040389625.1 Pseudomonadota bacterium
CAGGGTGGTGCCGTCGATGGCGGCGATCACCAGCACCTTGGCGCCCTTGGTGATCATGTTTTCGATCTGTGCCAGCTGGTTGGGAATGTCGTCCTCGGCGTACTGCAGGTCGGGCTTGTAGCCCTTTTCCTTGAATACCTTGACCATGTTGTCGCCGTCGGCGATCCACCGGGCCGACGACTTGGTCGGCATCGAGATGCCGATCAGTCCTTTTTCTTGCGCGCTGGCGTAGGAGACGGCGCCCAGGGCGCCCACGGTCAGCAGGGCGGCAAGCAGTGTCTTCATCTTCATTCTAAGTCTCCAGATTCTTATAGGTTTGGTCATGTGGGCCGTGCAGGGTAGCCGGCTTACGGTTATCGCGCTTGCGGCGGTCCGACACAAGCTGCGATGTGTGGATCATAAATAGTCCACAGCGCATTACTAATGACTTTTTCTGCGTGAGCGATATCGAAATGGATATACGTGCGTGTAACGGTCCCGTCCTCTGCGATAAATAGGGCGCTGCGACCCGGATGGGAAATGGTAGCAGATATCGAAATCGATATCAGAAGCTGAAAATTTGTCATTGGTCAGCCATGTGCGCCGGTCCTAAGATGTGACTTCCCTGACCTCAGATAACGACACGCGCGCCATGAACATTATCACCATCGATACCGGAACCACCAACAGCCGCTGCTACCTGTGGCGCGACGGGGTCCTGCTGGGCCAGGCCGGCGTCGAGGTGGGCGTGCGCGACAGCGCCATCAGCGGCAGCAAGGACGCCCTCAAGCACGCCGTGCGCGACATCATCAAGCTGACGCTGGCCCAGGCCGGGCTGGAAGCGGCCGATGTCGGCCTGGTGCTGGCCAGCGGCATGATCACCTCCAACCTGGGACTGGTGGAAGTGCCGCACCTGACGGCGCCGGTGGGGCTGGCCGAACTGGCGCGCGGCATGGTGCGCATGGAGATGCCGGAAGTGTGCGCGCGGCCCATCTGGTTCATCCCCGGCGTGCGCAACCAGAACCACAAGGTCAGCCTGCTCAATCACGAGGCAATGGACATGATGCGCGGCGAGGAGACGGAAACCATCGGCCTGCTGCAGCGCCTGGAGCTGAACGGCCACGCCATGCTGGTGCTGCCCGGTTCGCACACTAAGCTGGTCAGCGTCGACCAGGCGCAGCGCATCACGGGTTGCGCCACCACGCTGTCGGGCGAACTGCTGCAGGCCATCACCCAGCACACCCTGATCAGCCAGGCCCTGGGCGCCCAGTTCGCGCGCGAGCTGCGGCCCGAGATGCTGCTGGCCGGCGCCGCCACGGCCCAGCGCACCGGCCTGGCGCGCGCCTGCTTCAGCGTGCGCACGCTGGCCCAGTTCACCGACCTGCAGCACGACGACCGCGCCAGCTTCCTGCTGGGTGCCGTGCTGTCGGACGATGTGCTGGCCCTGAAGAACAGCAGCGCGATCCAGATGCGGCCCGACACCACCATCGTCGTGTGCGGCAAGCCGATGCTGCGCGATGCGCTGGCGCTGCTGATCGAAGACAACGGATTCTTTTACGGCCGGCGCATTGTCGCCACCGATGCGCAGCAGGCCGGGCTCTCCGGCGCCGGCGCGATGGTCGTGGCGGCCGCACGCGGGCTGGTGCCGGGCGCCACGGCCACTGCCGCGGCGTCCGCGTAAGAACGGCCACTGTTACACTCCTTTCACCTCACACCCAGACACCATGACCGATACAAAAAAACGTACGTTGCGCTCCCAGCACTGGTTCGGCGGCGACGACAAGGACGCCTTCATCCACCGCAGCTGGATGAAGAACCAGGGCTATCCGGCCGATTCCTTCGACGGCCGGCCCGTGATCGGCATCTGCAACACCTGGTCCGAGCTCACGCCCTGCAACGGCCATTTCCGCGACCTGGCCGAGGCGGTCAAGCGCGGCGTGCTGGAGGCGGGCGGCTTCCCGGTCGAATTCCCCGCCATGTCGCTGGGCGAATCGAACCTGCGGCCAACGGCCATGTTGTTCCGTAACCTGGCCAGCATGGACGTGGAAGAATCGATCCGCGCCAACCCGATCGACGGCGTGGTGCTGCTGACGGGCTGCGACAAGACCACCCCGGCCTTGCTGATGGGCGCGGCCAGCGTCGACCTGCCGACCATCGTGCTGTCGGGCGGCCCCATGCTGAGCGGGAATTACCGCGGCAAACCTATCGGCTCCGGCACCGACGTCTGGAAGTTTTCCGAGGATGTGCGCAGCGGCCGCATGACGCAGGCCCAGTTCAAGGAGGCCGAGTCGTGCATGTCGCGCTCGAGCGGGCATTGCATGACGATGGGCACCGCCTCCACCATGGCGGCCATGGTCGAGGCGCTGGGCGTGGCCCTGCCGGGCAACGCCGCCATTCCCGCCGTGGACGCGCGCCGCAAGCTCCAGGCGCAAATGACGGGGCGCCGCATCGTCGGCATGGTGCACGAAGACTTGCGCCTGTCGCACGTGCTGACCCGGGCCGCGTTCGAAAACGCCATCATGGTCAACGGCGCCATTGGCGGTTCCACCAACGCCGTGGTCCACCTGCTGGCCATCGCCGGGCGCATCGGCATCGACCTGTCGCTGGCCGACTGGGACCGGCTGGGGCGCGACATGCCTTGCCTGCTGAACTTGATGCCGTCCGGGCAGTACCTGATGGAAGACTTTTATTATGCGGGCGGCCTGCCCGTGATCATGCGCGAACTTCTGGGCAAGCTGCACAGCGCCGCGTTCACCGTTACCGGCGCCAGCGTGGCCGACAACGTGGCCGACGCGGAGAACTTCAATCCGGACGTGATCCACCCGCTGGCCGCGCCGTTCAAGGACGACGGCGGCATCGCCGTCCTGAAGGGCAACCTGGCGCCGCGCGGCGCCATCATCAAGCCGTCGGCCGCGTCGCCGGCGCTGATGCGGCACCGGGGCAGGGCGGTGGTGTTCGACAGCATCGAGCACTACAAGCGCCGCGTGGACGACCCCGAACTCGATATCGACGCCGACAGCGTCATGGTGCTGCAGAACTGCGGCCCCAAAGGCTATCCGGGCATGGCGGAAGTGGGCAACATGGGCTTGCCGAAAAAGCTGCTGGCCCAGGGCGTGACGGACATGGTGCGCATTTCGGACGCGCGCATGAGCGGCACCGCCTTCGGCACCGTGGTGCTGCACGTGGCGCCGGAGGCGGCCATGGGCGGTCCGCTGGCCCTGGTGCGCGACGGCGACATGATCGAACTCGATGTGGCCAACCGCCGCCTGCACCTGGAAGTGGACGAGGCCGAGCTGGCGCGGCGCCAGGCCGCCTGGCGCGCGCCGGAGCCGGCCATGCGCGGCGGCTACCAGTCCATGTACATCGAACACGTGCTGCAGGCCGACCAGGGCGTGGACCTGGACTTCCTGGTCGGTTGCCGCGGTTCGGCCGTGCCGCGCGAGTCGCACTGATGGCCGCGCCGTTGACATTGCTGGTGGACGGGCGCAATGAGCTGGGCGAGTGCGCGCTGTGGTGCGAACGCCGCGCCTGCGTCTACTGGACCGATATCCACCACGCGCGCCTGTACAGCTACAGCCCCGCCAGCGGCGAGCAACGGGTGTGGGATCTGCCCGAACGCCTGTGCAGCTTCGCCCTGACGGACGACCCGGACGTGCTCTTGGCCGGCCTGGCCTCGCGCCTGGCCTGGCTGGACCTGCGCAGCGGCGCCGTGACCACCATCGTGGAGGTGGAGCCGGACTTGCCCGACACCCGCGTCAATGACGGCCGCTGCGACCGCCAGGGACGTTTCGTGTTCGGCACGCTGGACCAGCGGGCCAGCAAGGAAGCCATCGGCGGCTACTATCGCCTCAATACGGATTTGACGCTGGAGCGGCTGCCGCTGCCGTCGTGCGCCATCGCCAACAGCATCTGCTTCGGCCTGGACGGCGAGACGATGTACTTCAGCGACACGCAGCGCCAGACTATCGAGCGGTGGGACGGCTATGGCAGCGGCGGCCCGGCGCGCAGCACCGTGTTCGTGGACCTGCGCGGCACGGACGCCTGGCCCGATGGTTCCATCATCGACGCCGAAGGCCATTTGTGGAATGCGCAATGGGGCGCCTCGCGCGTGGCCCGCTACGCGCCCGACGGCACGCTGGAGATGACCTGGGCGCTGCCCGTCACGCAGCCCAGCTGCCCCTGCCTGGGCGGCCCCGGATTGGACCAGCTGTTCGTCACCACCGCGTGGGAACACATGGACGCTGTCACACGGGCCGCGCAACCGCTGGCCGGCGGGCTGTTCGGCACGCGGCCGGAAGGTGCGCGCGGCCTGCCGGAATCGCGCTT
>JAZJZQ010000343.1:4405-10132 GCA_040389625.1 Pseudomonadota bacterium
GTGACGCCGACGGAAATCGTGACGGCGATGGAGGCGGGCGCCGACCTGGTGAAGATCTTCCCGGCCGAGACGCTGGGCCCGGCCTACCTGCAAGCGCTGCGCGCGCCCCTGCCGCAGGCGCCGCTGATGCCCACCGGCGGCGTGACGGTCGAGAACCTGCCGCAATGGTTCGCCCACGGTGCGCTGGCCGTGGGCATCGGCGGCAGCTTGAGCGCGCCGGCCGCGCAGGGCGATTACCGCGCCGTCACGGAACGGGCACGCAGCTTTGTCGAGCGCCTGGGCCGGTGAATCGCCCCGTATTGATTGGATTGGCCGTTTAACGGCAGAGAGGAAGAATGGTACGATGCGGCCCGGCGCGACAATCTCGCCCGTTACGCATAAGGAAAAAATCAGTATGTGGATTGTTCAGCTCTGTCTCATCATCCTGGCCGCAGGCCTGTGCGGCGCAGGTGCCAGGCGCATCGGCCAAAGCCGGGTGGTGGGCGAGATCGCGGCCGGACTGCTGCTCGGTCCATCGATCCTGGGCGCGATAGCCGGCCCGTATTATGGTGTCGTGTTTGCACCCGAGGTGACGCCCGTGCTGTCCAGATTCGGCGAACTGGGGCTGGTGCTGCTGATGTTCCAGCTCGGCCTGCACCTGGACCTGAAACAAGTGCGCGCGCAGGGCCGCATGCGGATGCCGGTGCTGGTGGCGCTGTTGGGGATCTTGCTACCGTTCGCTATCGGTTGCGGCATCGCGCAGCTGTCGTTGCCGTCGCTGGGGATGGGCGTGCCAGCGCTGGCTTACGTCCTGTTTTGCGGCGTCACCCTGTCGATATCGGCCGTGCCGGTGATGGCCCGCATCGTGGTGGACCTGGGCCTGACCGGCACCTCGACGGCACTCGTCGCCCTGACCGCCGCTACCCTTACCGATGTGCTGGGATGGCTGATGGTGGCCATGATCGCCGCGCTCACCGCCGGCATGCAGGCCTGGCACGATATCGCGCGCAACGTCGGACTGTTGTGCGTCTTTGCAGCCGTCTCGCTGCTGCTGGTCCGGCCCTTGTGGCGCACCCTGTTCCGGCGTGCCGCCGGTCCGGACGCCGTCGTACGGCTGCTGCCGGCCGTGTTCTGCTATGTGCTGTTGTCTTCCTGGATCACCGCCGGGATCGGATTTCATAGCGCTTTCGGCGCGCTGGTGGCGGGGCTGGTCTTGCGCGACCAGGCTGCGTTCACGCGCGCCTGGTCGCAACGGGTGGATGGTTTCGTGGAACTGGTCCTGATGCCCGTGTTCTTCGCCTATGCCGGCATCCAGGCCAACCTTGGCGCACTGCCGGCGGCCAGTTTCTGGCCCTGGTTCGGGCTGTTCCTGGCCGGTGCCGTGGTTGGGAAACTGGGCGGCAGCTACCTGGGCGCGCGCCTGGGCGGCGCACCCCGGCGCGAGGCGGGCATGATCGGCGTGCTGATGAACACACGCGGCTTGATGGAATTGATCGTGCTGACGATAGGGCTGCAGCTGCACGTGCTGCCGCCCGTGGTCTACAGCATGCTGGTCTTGATGGCACTGGTGACGACCGCCATGACGGCGCCGCTGTTGCGCGTGCTGATGCGCGGTACGGCGGCGCCGCAACAGGGCGCCGCACGTGCCATTACAGGCTGAGTAAAAACTGCCGGATCAGTGCGGAAAATTCCTGCGGCTGTTCCAGTACACTCAGGTGCGATGCGCCGGCGATCAGTTCCAGCCGTGCCTGCGGCACCTGCTGTGCCATACGCTCCGACATGGCCGGCGGCGTGCCCATATCCAGCTCACCGGCAATCACCAGCAGCGGTACCGCCAGTTGCGGCAGGCGCGCCGTGGTGTCGATGCCGGCCACCGCCGCGCAGCAGCCCACATAACCTTCGGCCGAAGTGCTGACAAGGCGGCGCCGGAAGCGGGCCACGGTCGCCGCTTCGCGCGCGCGGTAGCCTTCGTGGAAGTAGCGGCCCATGACGGCGTCCGCGATCGCTTCGATACCGGCAGCGCGCACGGTGTCCATCCGCTCCTGCCACATGGCGCGTGCCGCGTCGGGATAGCCGGAGGTGGAATTGGCCACCACCAGCGCCGCCACCAGCGAGGGGTGGCGCAGCGCCAGTTCCTGGCCCACCATGCCGCCCATCGATACGCCTATCCAGACGACCGGCCCGGAATCGAGCTCGCGCAGCAGCCGCGCTGCGTCGTCGGCCAGGTCGGCCATGCCGTACGGCGCGGGCGGTGCGTCGGAGCCGCCGTGGCCACGGTGGTCGTAGCAGATCACGCGGCAGTCCGCGGCCAGCGCGTTGGCCAGGTCGTCCCACATGGTCAGGTCGCAGCCCAGCGCGTGGCTCAGCACCACGGTGTGGCGCGGCGCCTTGCCGCTGCGCGGGGCGCGCACCGTGTAGTGCAGGGCGGGGGCGCTGACCGTATAACCTTCCCGGCCCACGCCGGGATGGACGGCGGCGGCCGGCGCGGCCGGCGCCAGCGCGCCGTCCGGTTCGGGCGACAGTTCGCGCAGGATGTGCTGCGCCAGCGCGAAGCCTGTATTGGCGGCCGGTACGCCGGCGTAGATGGCCGCCTGCATCAGCACTTCCTTGAGCTGTTCCGGCGTCAGTCCGTTCTCGCTCTCGTCCTGCAGGGCGGCGCGCACGTGCAGTTCAAATTCCTCCCAGCGCGCCAGCGCCATGGTGGTGGCCAGCACGATCACGCGGCGGGTGCGCGCGTCGAGACCGGGCCGTCCCCAGATTTCGTGCCAGGCGAAGCGGGTGATGAGGTTCTGGAATTCGGCGTTGAAGGCGGTGGCGCCGGCTTGCGAACGGTCTACCCAGGCGTCGCCCAGGATGCGGCGCCGGTTGCGCATGCCGCGTTCGTAATCGTGGTCGGTAGTGTCGTGGCTCATAGCGGCATGGTGTTGGGTTTTGTATCGGTGGGCGTACTGGTCTGTGCGTACGCCTGATGCAGGGTGTACAGGTGCGCCAGCTGGGTGCGTGCCAGTGCGGCGGCAGGTGCTGCTGCGGCAACGGGATCGAACAGGGCCTGCCAGCGTGCGAGGTCTATCTTGCCATGCAGGCGGCTGTCGTTCTCGATGGCTTGCTGCGCCACGTCCCACAACGGGCGGCCGTTGGCGACGGCAGTGCGGCACAGTTGTTCGACCAGCGCGTAGGCGGCTGGGCGGCCGATGGTGCCGGCCAGGCAGGCGGCCACCGATTCGCCGTAGACCAGTCCACCGAGCGCGTCGATGTTGCTGCGCATGCGCGCCGGGTCCACGTCCAGGCCGCCGATGGCGTCGTTGAGGGCGCTGAGCGCGCCGTGCGTGCTGAGGAACAGGCCGGGCCACTCGGCCAGCTCGGCCTGCCAGTTGCCCAGGCCACGTTCATGCTGCTGGCCCATGGCGCCCAGCAGCGCCGCCGCCGCGTGCGGCGTGCGGCCGGCGCCGGCCAGCGCGATCATGGCGGCCACCGGATTGCGTTTGTGCGGCATGGCCGAGGAGCCGCCCCGCCCGGCGCCGGACGGTTCGGCCAGTTCGCCGATCTCGCCTTGCGCCATCAGACTGAGGTCGGTGGCGATCTTGCCCAGGCTGCCGCTCAGGACGGCCACTTCCAGCCCCAGCCTGACCCATTCGTCGCGCTGCGTATGCCAGTTCATGGCCGGCGTGGCCAGGCCCAGCTGGCCGGCCATGTGGGCCGCCACGGCCTGCCCATGTTCGCCCAGCACCGACAGCGTGCCGACGGCGCCGCCCAGCTGCAGTTGCAGCGCGCGGCCGGCGGCGGCCCGCAACTGGGCGCGCGCGCGCAGCAGCGGGGCGGCCCACCCGGCCAGCTTGAAGCCGAAGCTGGTCACCTGGGCCGGTTGCATCAGCGTGCGCGCCAGAACCGGGGTGTAGACATGGCGCTCGGCCAGGGCCAGCAGGGCGCCAATCAGCTGTTCCAGGCCCGTGTCGAGCAGAGCCAGCGCGTCGCGCGTGACGAGCACCATGGCCGTGTCGATCACATCCTGGCTGGTGCTGCCCCAGTGGACGAAGGTCGATGCCGGCTCGTCGTACAGGGCCACCGTGTTGGTCAGCTCCTTGACCAGCGGGATGGCCAGGCTGCCGGCGCGGCGGCCGGCGTGCAGCAGGGCCGGGATGTCGTACAGCGGCGCATTGCAGACACTGGTGATGGCGCGCGCGGCGCTGTCCGGGATCAGGCCGTGCGCGGCCTGGGCCTGGGCCAACGCCGCCTCGAAGCGGAACATGGCCTGCACCACGGCGCCGTCGTCGAACACTGCGATCATGGCTGGCGTGGTGAGGAAACTGTCGAACAGCGATACGCTCATGCGGGCTCCGGCATCAAATCAAGTGCGTCAAGCATAGTCGAAGAACACGGTTTCGTGCTCGCCTTGCATGTGGATGTCCCAGGTGTAGGCATCCGGGCCTGTGCGGCGGGCCACCAGCGTGGCGCGGCGCGCGGCCGGCACCTGGTTCAGGAAGGGCGAGCTTGCCAGGCCGGCGTCGTCTTCCAGGAACACGGCGCTGAACTGGTGCTTGACCAGGCCCCGTGCGAACACGGTCACGTACAGGGCCGGTGTACCGGCGGCGGCAATGGCGGGGCGGGGCAAGGCAATCTGGAACACGCCGTCGTCGTTACTGGGTACGCGGCGAAAGCCCGGCAGCAGCTGTTCCTGCTCGGCCGCCGCCACGTCGGGCAGCCAGGCTTCGATCACGGCGTCGTTGATGGCAACGCCGGCGCCGTCGCGGATGATGCCGCTGACGGTGATGCAATCGGCGGCGTGCGGCTGCGCTGCCGTGGCGTCGCTGGCCCAGCGCCATGCTTCATGGAAGAAGGGGCCGACGGTCTGGGTGGTGGTGATAGGCAGTGTCATGTTGTTCTCCTCAGATGCCCATGGGCGTGGCGTCGCGGCCGCGCAGGACGATGTCGAATTCATAGCCCAGCATCTGGTCGTCGACGGTTTCGGCCAGGCTGAAACGCGAGATCAGGCGCTGGCGCGCGGCCGGATCGGCAATGCTCTGGAAGATGGGGTCGTAGTCGAACAGGGGATCGCTGGGGAAGTACATCTGCGTCACCAGGCGCTGGGCGTAGACGTTGCCGAACAGTGAAAAGTGAATGTGGGCCGGGCGCCATGCCTTCTCGTGGTTGCCCCAGGGGTAGGGGCCGGGCTTGATGGTGACGAAGCGGTAGCGGCCCTCGTCGTCTGTCAGCATCTTGCCGAAGCCGTAGAAGTTGGGGTCGAGCGGGGCGTTGTGCTGGTCGCGCTTGTGCCAGTAGCGGCCGGCGGCGTTGCACTGCCAGACTTCCAGCAGCGAGTTGCGTACGGGCTGGCCGTCTTCGTCGAGTACGCGGCCGGTGACGACGATTTTTTCGCCCAGCGGTTCGCCGGCGCCGTGGGCCGTCAGATCCGTGTCGTGGGGCAGGATCAGGCTGGGGCGCGCTTGCAGGTTGGTCGACACGGGCGCCGGCGCCTCGATGCGCAGGGCGGGCTGGGTGGGGCCGCGCAGCAGCGTGGACTTGTAGGGCGGGTAAATCAGCTGCGGATGGATGCCGCTAGCGACGGTATCGAAATGCACGGTTCGTCTCCTGGTTGGGGTGGTAGGCCGGACCCGGTGTTGTGCGATAATCGCTCAAGGTGGCCGGTCGTTCATCGTGTTTCACTATCCTAGGTCGATGAAAGGGCCGAAACAAGCGGTCAAATGCAGCGCATAGCCGTGGTTCGCACAGTTTGTGCGATATGCGCACAAA
>JAZJZQ010000344.1:0-6809 GCA_040389625.1 Pseudomonadota bacterium
TGACGGCGTTCTTGTTGAAGGAAATGTTCCCGGAATACCGGCGCAGCCGGTAGGGGTAATTTGCGTATTTGCCACAGAAAAGATTGGCGAGCGTCGCAATAAGGGGGCGCCAACGTTCCATCAACATGCGCTCCAACATCGCCCTTCGCCAATCAGGGGACCCACCAATATCGGACAATGTGGAAGAAAATGGGGGCCGAAAAGCCGATGGAATCCACGCGATCCAACATGCCGCCGTGCCCTTCGATCATGCAGCCCCAATCCTTGACGCCACGGTCACGTTTGATCGCCGACAAGACGAAGCCGCCGAAAAATCCCATGATGTTGATCGTTAATGCGATGAGCGCGGCCTGCCATGGACGGAACGGCGTGATCCACCACATTGCGGCCCCCACAGCTGTCGAACTCAGTACTCCCACCACCAACCCTTCCACCGTCTTGGAAGGCGTGATGGCGACCGATATCTTGTGCTTTCCCAGCAGCTTGCCCCAAACGTACTGAAACACGTCACTTGCCTGCACTGTGAGTACCAAGAAGATAATCAACAGGACGTTGCGATCTCTATAGCCGGCCACCTCCAGCGTCAACAACGCTGGAACGTGAGATATGCAATAGACGCAAATCATCAAGCCCCATTGCACCGTCGCGGCGCGCTCGAGGAATCGCGTCGTGTCGCTGCCGAGCACGGAGCAAATCGGTAACAGCAAGAAAGCGTAGACTGGGATTAGGATGGAAAACAACCCATACCAGCCGACGACGATCAGGTAGTACTGCAAGGGCAGGAAAATGAAAAAACTCCATAGCAAAGCCTGATGGTCGCTGCGGCGCGTGTGCACCAGCGAGACGAATTCCCGCAGGCACTGGAGTGAAATGAAGGCAAACAGGGCGATGACGCCCCACTTGCCTAGCCAGATCGCAACGGCGATCAACAGTATCATGGCCCACCACGCGTTAATGCGTGTGTTGAGGTTATCGACGACGCCGTGCGGCGCATCGGACGCCAGCCGGTTTTTCAGGATCGCGCCAGTCAGGCTGGCCAAGGTGAGCACGGCGAAAATACTGCCGAAGATGGCGATCAGGGTATCTTGCAGGTTCATAGGCGTCTCACTGCTGGTCATTCGTGATGCGGGGCAAGGCTGATGAGCGCCGCACGCGTACGTTCAAGAAATGCCTCCTTGCTCTCGCCGCAGACCGTCATCACGGGTTCGCCGAACGTCAAGGAACAGAGTAAGGGGGCAGGGATGAAGCTGCCCTTGGGCATGACTCGTCCCAGGTTTTCGATCCAGACCGGAAGGAACTCGGTCTCCGGCCGCGCCTTGGCCAAACGGTAGATGCCGCTCTTAAATGGCAGCAGCTCCTCGTCCAGGTTGCGGGTGCCTTCTGGAAAAATGATCAGGGAATCACCTTGGGCCAGCGCGTCACCCATCAACTCGACCGGATTGGCTTGCGCGCGCCCGGCCGTACGGTCTATCAGCACGCCGCGGAACACGCGATTGGCGATATAGCTGCGCAGCGCGCTTACATGCCAATAGTCGGCGCCGACCACGGGTCGCGTCGAGCGGCGCAATGCGGGTGGTAGCGATGCCCATATCAACACAAAATCGCCATGACTTCGATGGTTTGCGAAATACACACGCGGCTTGAACTCCGGCCGGCTGCCGCGCCACACGGGGCGTACGCCAGTGATCAATTTGGCAAAACCACTCAGTAGACTTGCTGCAAGCTGTTCCAGCGTCATGCGGCCTCCTCATCCTGGTTTCACTGATGCAGCATGACGGTACCGACCATGGCTGCGACTTGGATCGCAAGCGCCAACGCTTGCATCTTGAGCATGCCTAACGCCCCTTGCAGGCGGCTGGTCAAGCCGCGAACTGCATCGCCCTGCGCAGGCAGCAACTCGCAGGCGACCAGCGTTTGATCCAGCGCAGCCATGTCCTGCGCAATCGTGGTCTCGTCGCCAATTTGTGCAGCCCTCGCAGACCAGATCCCGGCCCAATCGCGGAACAGTGCCTCGTCAAAAGCGACGCCCAGCCCGACGATTTTTTGCGCCCCGGCTGCCAGTATGGACAGCACAAAGCAGCCGGTCGCCAACAGGGATGATGGCCCCGGCAAGATACCGAGCAGGAGCAGCACGGCCAGCATCGAGGCCAGGCTCCAACGGTCGAGGCTTCGCCCCGTTGCCAAGCCGGCGGCAATAATGCGTGCGCGCTCGGCTGCGGTTGCCATGCTTATGGACATGTGTTCGCCCCCCGGCACCAGTTCCGCCAGCGCTGCGCGATGAGCCGGGCTTAGCACTATTTGCGGACGAGTGCGGCGCAACAAGGCTTCGGCGGCCGCCACGTCCCGGGCGCGGCCGCTGACGATCAACCATGCCAGCACAGCGCAGGCGCTGCGTGAGTAGCCGAGTGCGCAGCAAACCAGCACCGGACCGTGCGCGCGCAGCGACTCGACCAGCTGCGCCGCCTCGGCCAGTTGGGCCGTGCTCGGTGGCACCATGTCCAGCCAGGCCAACCCCGTGTAGCGCCAGTCGCCACGCGGTGCGGGAAGTTCAGCGCTGAGGTCGCACAGCACAGAAAAATGGCCCGCATGCATGTCCTTGGCAGTCGGCATGCGCCCCAGCCACACGCCGTCGACGATGGCGCTGGGCGTGGGGTCACGGTGCGTCCAGCAGCGCGAATTGAGCCACACCCCCACCAAATACGGCGCGAACAGCAGCCTCGCCGCAAGGCTGAGCGCGCCGTCGCGCTTCTGGAAGCTGGCGGCGCCACCCGCCCAGGCGTAGGCTATAGCCACCAAGCTGAGCGCCACCGTTCCCCACCAGAGCCAAAGCGCGCAGCCACCGATGAGCGCGGCGGCTAGCGCCAGCACCGACGCCCCCAGCAGATAGCGGGCGGTCAGTTGCCGGTGGTGCCGCGTGAGCGGCTGCTGGCGCCCAGCCAGCGGCGAGGCGCCATGGTCCGGCCAGAGCCAGACGCAGAGCAGGCCCACTAAGGCTCCTGTCGGGACATCGATGAAATGGTGCTGATACGTGGTCAATACCGATACTCCAATCAACGCCGCCCATACGTGGACCAGCAGTCGTCCCGGCCCGGCGATCGAACCGGCGAAGCGCGCCCACAGGATCACCAGTAGGCTGATGTGCAGCGACGGCGCCTGATTGTAGGGCCGGTCGAAGCCCTCCAGTGCCTCGAACATGGCTCCGAACACGCCATCGGTCGCCGGCCGCTCGAATGAGTACTGCAGCGGGAACAGCAGAAAGGCGGTGACGGAAATGAGCTGCGCGGTCAGCAAGCGCAGCGCATGGGTGTCCACCTGCCGCCTGTCCCGGCACAGCAGGAAAGACAATCCGTACAGTGGGTCGATTGACCAGTATGGCAGTATGGTCCACGGCACAAACGGGATACGCTGCTCCCAATCAAATACAAAGGTGGGGGCCGCGCCCCGCTCGGCCGCCATGTGATTGGCAAAACCGTAGCTGAGAAAGAAGAACGGCGCTAGAAATAGCAACCAGGCCAGGCTGCGTCGCCACAGCGGTCGCTCAGCGGTGGTGCCCCCCGCCGCCTCGTAGCGGTCCATCAGCCGTTCCTTCGCGCCAAGCAAACAGTGAAAATGCCCCACTCGTCGATCCTCTGCTCCAGCTTTTCGAAACCGGCCGCCTCCACCAATTGGTCCATCTCAGCCTGCGTGCGGCGGCGCATGACCCAAGCCTGGCCTCCGCGATGGCTGGTCAAGGCGCGGGCGATCAATTCGAGCTGGGGATGCCAAGGCTGGCCGGTGTACAACAAATAGCCGCCGGGTTCGATGGCGTCGGCCATGCCCATCAGCGAGCGACACACCATGTCATTGTCCGGGAATAGTTCATAGAGGCCGGAGACGATGCCCACGGTTGGACGGGGCTGCGCCGCCGCCACCGACTCCCGGTCGAAGGCGTCACCCTTTTCAAAGCGGGCCACGTCTTGCAAGCCCTTTTGGCATATCAACGCCGCGCCGTCGCGCACATTGATGTCGCAGTAGTCGCGCAACAGGACGGACTCTGCACGGTGCGGGTAGGCGGCTAATGCGTCCAACGCGTAGCGGCCATGGCCGGCAGCGATGTCCAGCAGGCGTATCGGCCTTCCACCCCTGCGCATGGCATCCATTGCCGTGCACAACAGTTCCGCCAGGTGGACTTTGCGCTGGCGTATGCCGCGCCAACCGACAGAGTCGAGATACTGCCGATCTATCATCCGTCCAAGCGGACCGAAACCTTGCGGCGTATTACGATAAACATAGTCCAGGGTGCTACCCGAGTCGAACCCCGTCCGATGGCCGAGGCGCACCCCGTCCGATAACCAGCCGCCCAGCTTCATGTTGGCGCGCACCAAGGCCCAATACATCCCGCGTGGGCTTAGGAGGGACAGTGGTCTGGATAATGCGCTGGACTCGTCGAACGTGGGGCCATGTCGATGCGCCTGGCGCAAATCCACGCGCTGCGGCGCCTGCTCAAAGCGACGTTCGACAAAATCGCGGACTTTGGCGATGGCGCGGCCGCGCTCCGCTTCACCGAGCGTGTCATGAAAGAAACCGTCGAGCACATGCTTTTCCTTGATCGGCGTTCCTAACCGTTCGAAAAAATCGTGTTGCGGGCCGTGGTGCACCACCCAGTCCGATCCGGAGATGAGTAGCTGGGTAGGAACGGTGATGGCATGCGCGTCAGCCACCACACGCTCGGCGGCCTTGTACAGCGACAGCAGGATGTTCACTGAAATGGCGCGCGCGATCAGCGGATCAACGTCGTACGATTTCTGGCGCTCGACGTCGTGCGTCAAAAATCTCGCCTTGACGTAGCTGTTGACGAAGAAGTTGCCGCGGAAGGCTTGCATTAATCGCAGGCCGGCCCGGGCGAATGGCACATACAGCTTGACCTTGAAGGCAGGCGAGGCGAGTACCAGGCAGCGGATCTTCGGCGCATAGTCATGCGCCCAGGTGGAAACCAGCACCGCGCCCACGCTTTGCGCCAGCACCGCCATGTCTCGCTGCGCAACGCCATACGTATCGCTAATATGGTCGATAAAAGTCTGCACGTCTCGCACCGATGTGGCGAAGCTGGGGGAATAGCCGCGCTCCCCCGGCGAGTGCCCGTGACCACGCGCATCCCATGCGAAAACATCGAAGTCTGGTAAATTCAACTCGTCCGCCAGATGGACCATGCGCCCGGAGTGCTCGTGCCCTCGATGGAACATCACCACGGCGCCGCGCCGGGGGAGCGTGGCAGGCCAATGGCGGTAGAACAAATGACCCCCATCATGGGTTGTGAAACTTCCCTCCTTCATCTGCCGCATTTCAATCATGGCATGCCACCCTTTCTAATAGGTCGGTGTACGAGCCGAAGCTAACCCGCTGCGGATACGATTCACGATGTTAAGGACGATTAAAATGACCACTGCCGGCATCAGCCAGGATATCCAGCCCGGCAAGCTGGAGGACAATCCAACCCATAGACCCAGCGCGCCGAATACAAATGCACGGTCGCTCTTGCCCATGGGGCCGTCGTAGCGGCGCTCTGCGCCTATCATCGGCCCTATGGTGCCGGCCATTTCCGATACTGCTGAGAAGAAGACTACGGCCGCAACGCCCCACCAGGTGAACGGCGCGATGCCGGTGAATGGAAGATACAGAGCGGCGTCGGCGATGACGTCGGCTAACTCGTTCAGATAAGCCCCCAGCGCAGACCGCTGCCCAAATTCGCGCGCCAGCATCCCATCGATAGCGTTGAGCCCCATCCGGAGAAACATCCAGATCGGCAGCAATAGGAACAGGACACGTTGCGCAGTTGCGAATCCCAACAGGACTCCCAATCCCAGTGACACGGCCATGGCGGCAAGTGTTACGAGATTGGCCGTGATGCCGCCCGCTGCCAATCGGCAGACGAGTGGCCTTAAGTAAGATTGGAATCCGGGCTTTAACTGATAAATGCTCAACATATCCCCCCCACCGGTCGGATCAATTCTCAAACATATCTGCCCAGTCCTGTTTGATCATAAACACGTTTGACAAATAATTTCGGCCTGCCACATTGCCATTCTTTGAGTGACCGGATCGGCGTCGTCGAGCCGACAGCCCTTTGCGAAAAGTGGTGGTTGTAGAGCTCCAGGTAGTTGAGTGAGAGCTATTCCAGATCGGCCCGGCAGTCGAATCGGGGCCGCTTGAACCGTTCGCTGATGCGGCCGCTGATGGGGGCCATCAAGTCATTGGCCCATGGATGGCGCGGCGGCGCTAGGCGCTGTTCGATGCCCATGCCGGCGAGCACTTTGTCGACGGAATGCTGAGCGCTGGGCTTCTTGTTCTTCGCCGTGAAGCGAGTGGTGAATTGCGAGCCATTGTCGGTCAGGATCTTGGCGATCTTGATCGGCGAGTACTGGTGTGTAATGTATAGCAGGTCGTCGAATGGCAGAGGCAGTGTCTGGAAAAAAATCAGCGCGATGGTCTCCTACACCGCGTTCAAGGTCGTGCGAAGAGTGTGGGCGCGATACAAGCGGTCTTGCGGCATTTGCCGGCCGTGGGAATCGAAGAACATCGCCGCCAAACTGACCGCTGCGCCGGTCAGCAAGACACTGCTGGTCGGCGGCCGCGGCGACCCGAGCGGCGATGTCTGTGGCGCGCTGCACTTTCGTGGCAACATCGGCATGAAGCTGCCGGTCGTCGGACTGATCGCCAACTGGATCTAGCATCCGGCCCCGTAAGGAGTCCGGGGCCGGAGTTGTGGATTTAAGCCCGCGCCTTGAGCAAGCGCGCCACATCCAGCGCGAAGTAGGTCAGCACGCCGTCGG
>JAZJZQ010000345.1:0-4172 GCA_040389625.1 Pseudomonadota bacterium
AGCGCCGAGCTGGGCAAGTCCATCCTGCAACCCGTGCTGCAAGCCCTGCGCGCCCTGTAATTCCATCCAGCGGGGCAGTGCGATCGTCGCCACTGCCCCCGCTTCCCTTTCCTCCGCTTGCCGTTGCTCCGCTTGCCGTTGCTCCGCTTGCCATTTCTCTGCTTCCCGTTGCTCCGCCTTGCGCCGCAGCGCGCCCGCGATCGCCTCGCCGGGCCACGCGCCGCCGCGTCCTGCCGCCAACCTGCGCCAACCTGCGCCAGATCATTCCAGGCCAACTGGCGTATTGCCATCATCTCAAGCGCAAATTATAATCATTCTCATTTGCAGTTAAACCATTATCATATTGTTGTAATGCAAACCACATTTCCTGCGACCTTGACCCGGCTGGCGGGCGCTGCCCTGCTGATGGCACTGAGCGCCTGCGGCGGCTCGTCCCCCTCTTCCTCCGGCAGCAGCACCGCCCCCGTGATGGCGACCAGCCTGAGCCAGCCGGCCCGGCTCGGCGAACTGATCTTCAAGGACCAGTCGCTGTCCGCCTCCGGCCGCCAGTCCTGCGCCAGCTGCCACAACCCGGACAACGCGCACGGCCCCACCAGCACCCTGGCGGCCGAACTGGGCGGCCCGGACGGCACCACGCCCGGCTTCCGCGCCGCGCCGTCGCTGCGCTACCTGGACCGCACGCCCGTCTTCGCCTTCGCCAAGGATGGCACGCCCACGGGCGGCTTCGACCGCGACGGCCGCGCCCAGTCGCTGGCCGAGCAGGGCCGGCGCCCGTTCCTGGCGCCGCACGAAATGGCCAACGCCAGCATCGAGGACGTCGTCGCCCGCCTGAAAAAGGCGCCCTACGCGGCCCAGTTCCGCCAGCAGTTCGGCGACACCATCCTCGACAACCCCGAGCAAGCCTTCAGCCGCATGACATTCGCGCTGCAGCAGTTCCAGCTGGAAGAGCCGTCGTTCCACCCCTACGATTCCAAGTACGACCTGTTCCTGGCCGGTAAAGTGAAGCTGGCCGACGCCGAACTGCGCGGCCTGGCCCTGTTCAACAATCCCACCAAGGGCAATTGCGCGGCCTGCCACGTAAGCGCCCGCGGCGCGGACGGCGCGGCGCCCCTGTTCACCGACTTCACCTTCGACAACCTCGGCGTGCCGCGCAATCCGCGCCTGGCCGCCACCGCCGATCCGGCCTACTTCGACCTGGGCCTGTGCGGCCCGGACCGCACCGACCTGGCCGAGCGCGCCGACCTGTGCGGCGCCTTCAAGGTGCCCACGCTGCGCAACGTGGCCACCCGCAAGGTGTTCTTCCACAACGGCGCCTTCAGCAACCTGACCGAGGTGGTGCGCTTCTACGTCACGCGCGACACCAATCCCGAGCTGTGGTACCCGCTGGGCGCCGACGGCACGGTGCAGAAGTTCAACGACCTGCCGCCCCAATACCGCGCCAACGTCAACGTGACGGAAGTGCCCTATAACCGCCAGCCCGGCATGGCCCCGGCGCTGACGCCGGCCGAAATCGACGACCTGGTGCAGTTCCTCGGCACCCTGACCGACGGCTACAAAAACTAACCTTACGACCTGCAGACAAGAGAGAACACGATGAGCAAAACGATGAGCAAGATGAGCAACAAGCGCGTGATCGCCGCCGCCCTGGCAGCGGCCTTCCTGGGCGCACCGCTGGCCGCCACGGCCGGCGAGGCGGAACTGATGCAGCGCATCGAGAAGATGGCCGCCGAGCTGGAACAGCTGAAAGCTGAACTGCGCGCCAGCGTCAAGAAGACGGACGCCGTCGAGCAGCGCCAGCAAGCCATGGCCGCCGCGCCGGCCCCGGCCGCAGCAGCAACAGCAGCAGCCGCCAGTGCCGCGGCCATGCCGGCCGCCGCCGAACTGCGCGCCAGCGCGCCGGCCACCATCGTCACCGGCTACGGCGAAATCAATTACAACCGTCCCATCAAGGACGCCAGCGCCGCCCAGGCCGACGTGCGCCGCGCCGTGATCGGCATCACCCACCGCTTCGACGAAAAGACCAAGATGGTCTCCGAGTTCGAATGGGAACATGGCGTCGTCTCGGCCGAGGACAAGGGCGAGAGCGAAGTCGAACAGCTGTACGTGGAACGCGAATTCTCCAACGGCATGCGCGGCAAGGCCGGCCTGTTCCTGATCCCGTCCGGCCTGCTCAACACCAACCACGAACCGACCGCCTACTACGGCGTCGAGCGCAACTTCGTCGAAACGGCCATCATCCCCTCGACCTGGCGCGAAGTGGGCGTGGGCCTGTCGGGCGACACGGCCGCCGGCCTGACCTGGGATACCGGCATCACCACCGGCTTCGACCTGGGCAAGTGGGATGCCACCTCGGAAGAAGGGCGCGAGTCGCCGCTGGGCGCCATCCACCAGGAAGGCCAGCAGGCCAAGTCGCGCGACCTGAGCGTGCACGCGGCCCTGAACTGGCGCGGCGTACCGGGCCTGCTGGTGGGCGGCTCCGTATTCACCGGCAAGGCAGGCCACAAGGCGGCCGGTTTCGCCGGCCAGGATGCCCGCATCACCGTCTACGACCTGCACACCCGCTACACGCCGGGCCACTGGGACCTGTCGGCCCTGTACGCGCGCGGCCAGATCAGCAACACCGAAGCGCTCAACGCCACCCTGGTCGGCAACCCGACCCCGGTGCCGAGCAGCTTCGCCGGCTGGTACGTGCAGGCGGCCTACCAGTTGCTCAAGTCGGACGACTACGTGCTGAGCCCCTTCGTGCGCTATGAGCAGTTCAACACGGCCAAGACCTACGCCGCCCTGCCGCAAGGCCTGGACGTGGCCACCGGCACCGACGAAAAGGTGGCCACCGTGGGCGCCAACCTGCGCGTGGGCGAAGGCGTGGTGCTGAAGGCCGACTACCAGAAATTCCGCGAAGATAAGACGCGCGACCGCCTGAACCTGGGCGTGGGCTTCTCGTACTGATCATGCGCTACCTGGCCCTGATCCCGCTGGCGGCAGGCGCCGCCTGTGCGCCTGCCTTCGCCACCCAGTACCTGAACCTGGAGCAGGCGCAAAAGCTGATGTTCGCCGACGCCACCGGTTTCCGCGAGCAGAACGTGGCGCTCACCCTGCCCCAGATGCAGCAGGTGGAAAAGCTGGCCGGCCTGCCGGCCCGCTCCGTCAACTGGCGCGTGTTCGGCGCCTACAAGGGCGACGCGCTCTTGGGTTACCTGGTGCTGGACGACGTGATCGGCAAGTTCGAGCTGATCTCGTACGCCGTCGGCCTCAATCCGGACGCCACCATCCGCCAGGTGGAGATCCTGGCCTACCGCGAAAGCCACGGCGGCGAAATCCGCACCCCCGCCTGGCGCCGCCAGTTCGTGGGCAAGACGGCGGCCGGCGGGCTGGCCATCGGCGACGGCATCGCCAACATCAGCGGCGCCACGCTCTCGTGCACCCACCTGACGGACGGCGTGCGGCGCATCGCCGCCATCGTCCAGGTGGTGCTGAAAAAATGATACGGCGCGCCCAGCCCTGGCTGGGGACCATGGTGGAAATCGCCGTGGCCGACACCGGCCTGGCGCCGGACGCCGTGCAGCACGCCATCACGCAGGCGTTCGCCGAGGTGGCGCTGGTGCACCGCCTGATGAGCTTTCACGACGGCGCCAGCGACGTGGCCCGCCTCAACCTGGCCTGGGCCAGCGAGACCGTCACTGTCCATCCCCACACCTGGCAAGTGCTGCAGCTGGCGCAGCAGGTGGCCGACCAGTCGGACGGCATCTTCAACATCGCCTGCGCACCGCGCCTGGTGGACTGGGACTGCCTGCCGGCGCCCCAGCCGCACCTGCCGGCCTACCGGCCCGGCGTGACGGTGCTGCGCTGCGGCGCCAACCACACGGTACGCAAGGCGGCGCCGGGCTGGGTCGACCTGGGCGGCATCGCCAAGGGCTACGCCGTGGACCTGGCCGTGGCCGCGCTGCGCCAGGCCGGCGTGCACAGCGCCTGCGTCAACGCCGGCGGCGACCTGCGCGCCATCGGCGCGGCAGCATGGCCGGTGGCCATCCGCGATCCGCGCGCACCGGGACAGGTGGGCGCCAGCGTGACGATCACCGACGAAGCGCTGGCCACCTCGGCCAACTATTTCACGGCGCGGCGCCATGCGGGGCGCCAGATCAGCGCCCTGGTGGACGGCCGCGACGGCACGC
>JAZJZQ010000346.1:0-7853 GCA_040389625.1 Pseudomonadota bacterium
ATATGGATGGCGGCATCCGCTCCGGCCAGGATGTGATCAAGGCGCTGGCGCTGGGCGCGCGCGGGGTCTATATCGGCCGGCCTTTCCTGTACGGGCTGGGCGCGATGGGCGAGCAGGGCGTGACCAAATGCCTGGAGATTATCCGTAACGAGCTGGATCTGACCATGGCGTTTTGTGGCTTGCGCAACGTGCAGCAGGTGGACCGGAATATTCTGTTGCCGGGAACGTTCTAAACTGCATACAATATTTCATTATTGACAATTCTCTTGGGTGCGGCTATGCTCGATAAATGCAATATTGTGCCCTGGTCAGGGCGCCTGTTCGTTTAAAGCTGGCTACATGATTTTTTGAGGGCGGCGGTGAAAGAATTGAAATTTAATATATTCGGCGCGCACATCGCGATAACGGGCTCGCCTGGCGCGTGGTGCGCCTTCTACCTTGGGGCGGAGGGCAAGCGCAGAGCGGCCGACTTCGTCGTACCGGATGATGTGGCCGAAGATGCGCTGTGCGAATATCTGGCCGATCTGTTTCACGAACATGCAACGCCCCGGAATAACACGGCGACGCAAATATTGTAGCGTCCGCAGGGCGGCGGACAGTATTCCGATACGCCATTAAAATGAAGTTGCTCCGCCGTGATCTTGAACAAAGTGTCCGACCGCTTTGGGTTCGTTATTTTCGGGGGCAAGATTGGAGTCACATGCGAAACTTAGCAGCCTTTCTACTTGTCGTTATCACTATGCTCTGCCCATCGGTTCGCGCCGAGGACACGGACGCAGTCTTTAAAGCAAAGACTGCCGCGCAACTTTGGTTAGAGTCTGCAGATGCTGGTCTTTACGACAGGACCTGGGAGCAGGCTGCTGTTCCTTTCCAGAAAGCAGTCACTAAGGCGCAGTGGGAGCATGCCTTGGCGGCGGTTCGTGCACCAATCGGAAACTTGAAGAATCGAACTGTTATTTCTGCAACTTTCGCCGAAAATCTGCCAGGTGCGCCAAAGGGGAAATATGTGGTAATTCAGTATTCCAGCGAATATACAGAGAGGGCGGAAGTTATCGAAACGGTTACTCCAATGTTGGAATCGGATGGTGCATGGAGGGTTTCAGGTTATTTCGTTAAATGAGATATCGTGGTTAATTTCCGTTTTGACATGGCTTCGGAACACGCCATATATTCGGAATTTACTTCGGAGTCATCATCGGTATTCGGGTGCGACTGAAAAACGGGCGTGAGCCTCGCGCATGTGCAAGGTGGTATCTTGGCTGCATTCTGCCAGGAGCCGACATTGACAAGGCGATTGCCAGCGTGGGCAAGCCATAGCTGTCGAAAAGCATGTTCAGTGACGTGGGAATGTGTGATTTTGTCATTTTGAAAATCCGGTATATTTAATACTGTTGAATTTTCTGGACGAAAATTATGCGTAAACGCTTATGTATCCTGACGGCTTGGGTCGCAGCGCTGAATGCCTGTGGCGGTAGTGGCACTACCAGCGTGGCTGTAGGTGCAGGAGGTCCAACAGAGGCAGCTATAGGCGGGACAGTGAGCGGCGTGCCAACTGGTGTGACGGTACTGTTGAAAAATGGTGGCGCGGAAACCCTTGCCGTTACCGGTGGTGGCGTTTTTATGTTCAATAAAAAGGTGGCCGCAGGCGCCAGCTATACCGTAGCGGTGGTCACCCAACCGAGCGGTTACAACTGCGACGTGGCCGGAGGTAGCGGCACAGTGGCGCAAGGAGTGACAAGTATTTCTACGGTTGCAGTCACTTGCCAATCGGCAGCCCTCGCTCTTTCCAACTTCAACGTTGGCGTGACGGTTTCTGGTTTGGCCTCTAGCCAGAGCATCACCTTTGCCAATGGTACGAGTACCCTGACCGTCACAGACAACGGCCTGTATTTGTTTGCGGATAATTACGCCAAGCAGGCCGTCTACTCAGGGCGCGCGGGTGGCTACGAGGTGACTGTAAAAACCAATCCAATTGGGCAGACCTGTACGCTCACTGGCGGCTCCGGAGCATTGAGTATCGGCGATATTACGAACTTCGTTAACGTTCAAGTGTCGTGCAAGTAAGTCGGTATTACTCATTCTCAAAGATGCCAATTTTCTGTATAAATCAAAGCAACACAAAGTGTCCGCAACGGGGCGGAAGTAGCTTCTTGCAGGCTCAGCAGGCGGCTTTGGGGCGGAGACGCGCCTTTGCAATCCAGATCATGCTGGGAATGGTAACTGTCAGATCAGTGCAGGGCGCCATGCACACTTTCAATTCCTGGGCCTCTCTTGGACAGACGGGCTGATCCGATCATCAGCCCGTTTATTATTCAAGCACGCAGCGTCAGCAACAGCTCATCCAGGCGCTCGAGAGTGGACGCCATGCCTTCTTTCATCCCCATATCGATGACTTTTTGCACGTCTTCCGGCGAGTTGTAATGCACGACCGTGGTGACCAGCGTGTGTTCCTTCAGGTCCGAAAAAGTCACGTCCCAACGTGAACGCGGCATGTCGGCATTGACGACACCGGTTTCATCTGTAAAGCCATCAAGCGTCGCATAGCTGTCGATCGGGTGGATGGCCAGGTAATCGACGCGACTCCAGTAAGCTTGCCCATCGGGCGTGACCATGGCGTAGTGCCAGTAGCCGCCATTCTTGAATTCCATATGTTTGGTCTTGGTGCTCAGAGGCTTGGGCGCAAACCAACGGTCGAGCAAAGCGCTCTGCGTATGGCAATCCCAGACCAACTGGCGTGGGCCAGCAAATTCCCGCGTCACGGTGAGTGTGCTGTTTTCCTTGTTGACCACAAAATCGAATTGAAGCTTAGCTACCATTATCGTCTCCTTGCAGTTGTTCCAAAAGGTTGTCCAGGTTTTCGTATCGATTGCTCCAGAGCGCGCGCTGCTCCTCGAACCAGCGCTCGGCCGCGGCGAGCTTGTCCCGCTCGAGCGTGCAGGTCCGCACCCGCCCGCTCTTGCTGCTGCTTACCAGCCCGGTCTCTTCCAATACCCGCATGTGCTTCATGAACGACGGCAGCGCCATGTCGAAGGGCTCCGATAATTCACTGACAGTCGCCGGGCCCGCGCCCAGCCGACGCACCACGGCCCTGCGCGTTGGGTCCGACAAAGCGTGGAAGATCGCGTCCAGCGCAACTCGATAGTTATCCATATGGCTAACTATAGGTGCAAAAAAAATGGAACGCAACAACTTTCGACAAAAACGAAATCAGCCCTGTCAACCTGCTGAACGTCAGGCAATAGGGACGAGTGTGCCGTGCCATGATGTGGAGATGTGTGATGTTTTCATTTCGGCAAGCTGGTATTCTATGGCCTTAGACCGTGGCCGGCCAGTAGCAGCCGGTCAACAATTTTCAATGTTTTATAAATTTTTATATGCGACAGATTCGTACATTTATCGTTCTCCTTGCTTGCTTCCACTTGGGGTATATCACGCCCGCCTATGCGAATCCTAACGCAACATGCGTTACAGTTAAGACTGATGAAGAACTTTCTGAATTCCTCAAATCTAAGCAACAAAAACGTGCTTCGGTAATTTACGTGAGGGCAGACTGGGCTATTTCATCAAGGATGGTTAACGATGTCTATGTTCCTTCGATTGCATTTCTTGAGGCTGTAGGAGATAACGACTGGGTCGTGGTCGATGTCACCAAGAGCGGTGGTGCTGACGTGATGAGGCGCTTCGATTTTTCTGGAGTTCCTTTTTTTGCTATCGTGGATGCTCAAGGGAATTTAATTGCTAAAAAGGTTGCAGCCGTAGAGTTTTCAGCTTTCAAATCATGGGTTCAGTCCATAGCGCGACAGCAAGCAGTTTCTTTCAGTGACACAGTTAAGCAGTAATCGCATTGGCTGAGTTCGGCCAGAAGCTGCCCTTGAACCCTAGTTGCTTTCCCTGTGCTCCGATACTGACCACATACACGTTTTACTTTTGAATTCCATGCGTCGACTTCTTGCACTCTCTCTTCTTTGGCTCGTTGCTACTAGTCCCGCATCTAGCCAAGTTGCATCAGACAGAGCCACACCTGAGAACACCATTCGTTTCTACAGCGATGTCGGCCGTATTAAGTGGACATTTCCCAATCAGGAAAATTTCATATTTGGCGTACCTCACTTCACTGTTGGCCCTAGAGTGCTCTGCACTCGCAACATCAGCGCGGAATGTGAAGTTGAAGTCTCTGCGCGTCAGTTGTGGACAGCGATTGACGAACGTCGAAAGGAGTTACTGACAAACTCAGAGGAATATCTGCCTGACGCGGTAGAGCAATCGCCACAGATCCTGAGCTTCGGCTCCCCCTCCGTTGAATACTTTGTTCTAACACACAAGAAGGACGGCGGAAAAATTGCGTTTGGCTTTGCCGCTCATGGGCCTTACGTCATTCGATTTAAGTTTGTAGGCCGAGATCCCGAAGGCAGGAAGCTATCGGAGGTTTTGGCGGTGGTTCAATCTGCGGAAGCGCTCGACCGGAATGAGTTTCTCGCGTTCAAACTTGCAGATGAGAAGGCCGCCTGCGACAAGCTGGCACCTGAATCGAAGCAAGCCAATGATGTGGCATATACGCACTCAGCGTACTCCCGCATCGACTATCCAGCATATTTCGTCAAAGAGGCGGCGCAAGCACGCGGACGGGCAGAGGTAGAGGCCAACCTTGAGAAGGCACGTCAGCAATACATCGAACAAATCTCAGAATGGCCTAAAGAGAGTGTTTTGGCCTTTTGTCAGTCCTTCCCCGCTCAAGTTGCGAGTGCGGGGCAATGAACGAAACTGCGTGCAACTCCTACCGGCCTGATTGGTCGTTCAACAGGACGTCTACCAGCTTCGCTGGCAGCCCCCTGTTAACTCGGGTGTTGATGTCGCCGGCGAAACCCGGCCAGCACCGGTCGTTCGAGATTCTATGCGTGTAGTAGAGAAAATTCTATGAAGAAAATTCAGATAAATTCAAACCTCATAATCGACGAGGAAACCTTTCATTCGATTTTCTCAGATGCGTTTGGATTTCCAGGTTTCTACGGACGGAATATGAACGCATGGATTGACTGCATGGGATATCTCGACGAGCCAGCAGCGGAAATGTCATCTGTGCACGTCGCTCCAGGCGAGGCTTTGGCCTTGGTCATTGATGACGCTTTATCGTTCAAAGCTCGATGTCCCACTTTGTATGACGAACTAGTTGAGTGCGCTGCCTTTGTAAATCAGCGATGCATAGAAGCGGGGCGAGCGCCTCTGTTGGTCGTCACAATGCAAGCCTAACCTAGGCTGATGTCGGCCACGAGCTGTTGGTCGATTTTTTGGTTTGAGAATGAGGAGTTTCCATTGATGAGGATAGCCAGACGACGTTTTATAATCGCGGGAACTATTGCGCTTCTCATCGTCGTTGGTGGATATACGCTTAGGTATGCTTTGAAAACAAAGCCTTTGCTTGGACAGGTCGAGGACTTCTCATCGCCGGACAATCGATTGGTGGCAACTTTGGAAGATCTAGATAATGGCCTAGGCTTCGGTCAAGGAATGCTGTACGACGAAATTCACATCCACCGACCGGATGAAAGAGTCGCTGACCATGGCGACGATGATAGGTCCGCAATATTTTATGCAAACTCGATGGGGCGGCAGACCGACGAAAAGCCGAAAATCAAGTGGATTGACGCATCTCACTTGTTGATAGTTTATAGTCCTCGAAGAATCGACGGCGGGACACCCGGCAAAGCGATTAAAGAATACGATGGCATTCAAATTACCTACAGCCCCGAGCCCATAAAGTGAAGGTCCGCAACGGGGCGGAAGCCGCCTCCTGCCGCATAAAGTTGATGTTGGCTGCCAGGCATGCCTGAACGAATTGCACTGGCGGAACCTGCGGCCAGGGTAATGTGCCAACGCCACAATTGCCTCCGCCTGAGTCCACTGTTGGGCGGGTAGGGGGGGGCAAGTCCGTTTTACTCCCTCCGGCAACGTGTCTCGTTTCGCCTCCCGGAGTTGTCTGGTTTTGTCTCGTTTTGTCTCTTGAAACAAGGAAATTCACGCCGAGTCAAAACCAGACAAAACGAGACAGAACGAGACAGGCCAACGAGACACGTTGCCGGAGGGAGCCGACCGGCCTTACCCCACCATGGATGCCGTCGGCCGTTACTCGCCAATCGAATTCGATGTCGATGCCCCGAGCGGACCTGCACATGGCGGCCCGGCCTGTCGCTTTCAGGCCCGGCACTTCACGCCAGCCCGCTTTGGATTATCATTGTTGGCGATTTTGAATTTCTGATCTTTCGCCAACCTTGGCGCGGCCACTGCGCGCCACCTACCTCAGGACAACATGATGCCCCAGCTCAAACTGACTTATTTCGACTTCCACGGCGGCCGCGGCGAACCTGCCCGCCTGGCGCTGCATATTGGCGGCATTCCATTTGAAGACCACCGCTTCGCCTATCCCGAGTTCGCCGAGTTGCGCAAGGCGACGCCGTTCGGCCAGGTGCCCACGCTGCACGTGGACGGCACCCTGGTCACGCAGAGCGATGCCATCCTGCGCTACGCCGGCAAGCTGGCCGGACTGTATCCCGCCGACCCTTACCAGGCCTTGCTGTGCGACGAGGTGAGCTATGTGGTGGAAGACGCCAACGTCAAACTCGGCCCCACCTTCCGCATGACGGGCGACGAGCAGAAAGCGGCGCGGCTGGCCTTGGTCAACGGTTCCATGCCCGTCTACCTGCGCTGGCTGGAAGCGCAGTTGCTGGCGCACGGCGGCCAGTACTTCGCCGACAACCGCCTCACCGTCGCCGACCTGAAGGTATTCATCGATGTGCGCAACCTCAACTCGGGCCGCCTGGACCATGTGCCGATGGACCTGGTGCAAAGCGTCGCGCCGGCGCTGAACGCCCACCTGGAACGCATCTCCAACACCCCGGCCATCCAGGCGTACTACGCCAAGTTCAGCGCCAGGTAAGGCGCCAGCAAGGTCGCCACGCCCCAGGCGACGAAGACGACACCTGTGGCGCGGCTGATCCAGTGGCCTGCAGGTGTCAGCTTTTCCACCAGCACGTAGACGGCCAGCCCGACGATCCAGGCCAGGTTCATCACGCCGCCCACGAACAGCAGCAGCATCAACGCCCAGCAGCAGCCCACGCAGTAGGCGCCGTGCCGGATGCCCATCCGCAGCGCGCCCAGCCTGCCGCTGCGCCAATGGGCCAGCACGAAATCGAGCGGCGACTGGCAATGGGCCAGGCAGGCCGATTTGACAGGCGTCCACTGGTAGACGCCGGCCGCGATGAGCGTGCCCCCGGCCAGCACGATGCTGGTGGTTTCCATCATGGGCGACAGCAGGGCGGCCCGTTCCAGCAGATATTGCAGCGCGACGGCGGCAATGCTGAACAGGCTCCACACGGCAAGGTAGCCCAGCGCGAACAGCGCGACGGCGGGCCCCGGTCCGCCCGCGGCCGTGTTGCGGCGGGCGATGGTGGCGTGCAGCAGTATCATGGGCAGGGCGCTCGGCAGCATCATGGCCACCATCATCACCACCCACATGCACAGCATGATGAGCGCGTGCGCGGCGGTCCATGGTCCGGCGCTCATGGGCATGAGCATGCCGTCCATGTCCTGCATGGTGCCGGCGCCGGCGAGCAGGTAGGCCCACGCCAACGCGGCCACGAGCGCCACCGCCACGACCGGCAGCACCCGTTCGTGGTGCAGGATGCGCGCCAGGGTTGCCGCTGTCATGGCCCGCGCTGCGTTATCCCTGCACGCCGGCCGGGCTCTGGATCACATGGGCCAGGGTGCTGTGCTTGCCTTTCGTCACAAACGGAATGGCGCCCGCGCTGTCGATATCCGCCGACGCGATCTGTCCCTCGCGGTGCTCGAAACCGTCCGGC
>JAZJZQ010000346.1:7953-14422 GCA_040389625.1 Pseudomonadota bacterium
GCTGTCGATATCCGCCGACGCGATCTGTCCCTCGCGGTGCTCGAAACCGTCCGGCAGGACGATGGTGGCGCGCAGCGGCGAGCCCGTCACGGGATTCTTGATCGGCTCCACTTCGGTGCTCAGCACGCCGGGAATGACGATGCGGGCCTTGCGTTCGCCCTGGTCGAATTCAAAGCTGATGGGCGCGAAGATGGGGTCGTGCATCTTGGTCACGATCAGGCTGAAGATGTTGAACAGCGTGCCTTCCTGCGAGTTCTGGCCCGACAGGATGGCGAACAGGGCGTCGCGCTGCGCCGCCGTGGCGCGCTCGTCGATGATGGGCTGGGCCTGCCCGTTGCCTTCGTGTAGGGCGCCGGGGAAGTGGACGGTGACGCAGAAGGTCAGCCCGTCGAGCCGCGTTGCCTCGAAATAGCCGGACGTGATATGCATGGCGACCAGGCCCTTGCAATATCCCTCCGTCGGTCTTGCATTAAAGTCGCATGGGCACCCGTAGGCACAGGTGCAGTTTTTTACCCAATCTCCTTCCAGACGCCAGTCTGCGGTTGCCATGATCGCCTCCCTGAAAGTTGCGCGCTTGGTAATGCTGCATGCTTCACTGTAGGTCGCATCTCAGCAAAGACAAGCCCGGCGTGCTGAGCCGGAACAGGGGCCAATACGGCACAGGCATGCGCACAATTGAAGTGTGAAACAACGCACGGAAGAGCTACGTGAACTATATTGAAAGCGACATCGGGCGGCTTCCGCTGGGAAGCCGTAGGCGCAGGCAACGGGCGCCCATCCGTGCAGGCAATGGCATCAGTCCAGGGCGGGGTGCGCTGTTTGCGGCGCGCCGCGGCGCTGGAGGAGGGCAAAGGCGCCCCCGCGCGCGCCTGTTTTCATCGGGAGAAGAAGATGTGCAAGCAAACTGCTTTGATGTTGCTGCTCGCGGCTGGCCTGGCCGGCTGGGGCATGAACGCACACGCCCAGTCCGGGCAAACCGCTTTCGGTCAAGCCACCGTCGAACCGGCGGTGAACGCTGCGGACGGCAGTACCGTCTATTTGTTGACGCCCAGTAAAGCGCCGTTCCCGGCCATGGCAAATCCACGGGCGGCGGCCCCGCTCTATTTGCCCGCCTATCCCAGCAATTCGACGATCAATCCGGCTACCCTGAACTGCCAGCCGCACAATTGCGACCACGTCAATGTGCTGCCGTTCCCCGCGCCCGGCTATCCCAACGGCGGGGCGGCCTGCGTCCAGTACGGCTATCCGGCCAACCAATGCGCGCTGCTGATCGGCCATGACCACCTGATCGGGGTGCCCCATACGGGCGACTTCAACGTCGCATGGTCGGTGGTGCTGGTCGTCTTCACGCCCGAAGGGCTGGCCGCGGGCGCCGCCAACCACCGCACCCTGACGCTGGTGGACATCGCCAACCTGGTCACGCGGGGCTGGGCATACGAAGTGGTCACACCGATCACCTTCAACTGCAGCATCGTGCCTGCATCGGTCTATTACAAGGGCACGCCGCTCAGCTTCTAGTGGACTGTCACGCTGAACCGGCCGCGCCGCTCACGCCACCACGTTGCGCGGCGCGTTGGCCACCCACGCTTCGATATTGTCGATCAGCTGGTCGGCCAGGGCCTGCATGGCCTGGCCGCTGGCCCAGGCCGTGTGCGGGGTGAGGATGAAGTTGGGCAGGCGCAGCTTGAGCAGCACGTGCTCGTCCGGCGGCGGTTCCTGCGTCAGCACGTCGAAGCCGGCGCCGGCGATGGTGTGGTTGAGCAGGGCGTCGGCCAGCGCCTGCTCGTCCACCAGGCCGCCGCGCGCCGTGTTGATCAGCAGGGCGCTGCGCTTCATGCGGGCCAGTTCCGGCGCGCCGATCAGGTGGCGGGTCTGGGCCGTCAGCGGGAGGTGCAGGCTGATCACGTCCGACGTTTCCAGCAGCTCGTCCCACGACACCTGGCGCACGGCCGTATCGTCCACGGGCGAGCGCGTGTGTACGCACACTTCCATGCCGAAGGCGCGCGCCAGCGCCGCCACCGACTTGCCCAGCGCGCCGTAACCGACCAGCCCCAGGCGGCTGCCGGCCAGGTCGGCGATGGGATGGTCGAGCAGGCAGAAACGGCCCGCCTGCTGCCAGCGGCCCGCTTCCACGTCGGCCCGGTAGGCCAGCAGGTTGCGGCGCAGGGCCAGCATCAGGGCGAAGGTGTGTTCGGGCACGCTGTGGACGGCGTAGTTGCGGATGTTGGAAACGACGATGCCGCGCTCGCGGCAGGCGGCCAGGTCCAGGATGTCGGTGCCGGTGGCGGCCACGGCGATCATCTTCAGTTGCGGCAGCCCGGCCAGGTCGGCCGCCCGCAGCGGCACCTTGTTGGTGATGGCGATGGTGGCGTCGCGCAGCCGTTCCACCACGTCGGCATGGGCCGTGGCCGGGTACTGGCTCCAGTGGTGGGGAAAGGCCGGCAGGCGTACGCTGGCGAGCAGGCTGTCACGGTCGAGGAAGACGATGCGGTGCGACGGGTTCATCGGGCGTTCTCCAGTGCGGTATGGGTGCGCGCCGGCTTGGGCAGGCGCATGCCGGGATGTTGGGCGAACAGTTCGGCCACCCATTCCACGAACACGCGCACCTTGGCCGACAGGTGGCGGTTCTGCGGGTAGACCACGTGGATGGGGATGGGTTCGGACGTCCAGTCGGGCAGCAGCAGTTCCAGCCTGCCGTCGGCGATCAGCGGTTCCAGCACGAAGCGCACGGTCTGGATGATGCCCAGCCCGGCCAGCCCCGCGCTCAGGTAGGCGTTGGCGTCGTTGACGGCGATCGAGCCGGGCAGCATGGCTTGCACCTTCTCGTCGCCGCGGCTGAAGTCCCATTCGAAGATCTTGCCGGTGCGGGAAGAAAAATAGTTTACGCAGCGGTGGCGCGGCAACTCGTTGGGGTGCTGGGGCCGGCCGTAGCGCTCCAGGTAGGATGGCGCGGCGCAGGTGAGAAAGTGCAGGAAGCCCACCCGCCGCGCGATCAGGTTGGAGTCGCCCAGGGCGCCGCCGCGCACGCAGCAGTCCACCCCTTCCTCGATCAGGTCCACGGGGCGGTCGCTGCAGCCCAGTTCCAGCACGATGTCGGGATAGCGGGCGAAAAAGTCGGGCAGGGCCGGCACCAGCACTTCGCTGGCCAGGCCCGTGGGCGCGTCCACCCGCAGCCGGCCGCTGGGGCTCAGGCGCGTGCGCGACAGCGATTCCTCCGCTTCCCGCACGTCCGACAGGATGCGCAGGCAGCGTTCGTAATAGGCGGCGCCGTCGGCCGTCACGCTCACGTGGCGCGTGGTACGGTGCAGCAGCTTGACCGACAGGGCCGCCTCGAGCGACTGGATCAGGGTCGATACGGTCGCCTTGGGCAGTTGCATGTTGTCGGCCGCGCGCGTAAAGCCGCCCGCGTCGACCACCTGCACAAATACTTCCATCGCTTGCAGTTTATTCATCTTCCCCACTCATTGTTCGGATTCGTGAACAATCAATTCGACATTGCCTCATTTATCTAATTGTAGTGGAAGTTTATGATTGCCGTACTGCAGCATGGAACGCGGCCCCCTTCGGGCCGGCGCCGGCAGTTTGGGAGGGACTCATCATGGCATATCGGACTGAAATCATGGCAACGATCGCATTGACGCTGGGCGCGGCTGCGCTGGCGGCCGTCGTCTACACCGATACCTACGCGCTGGCGGCCCAGGCCGAGGCGAGCGGCTACCATGCCCTGACCGAACAATGGCAAGCCAACGGCGACGTGATCGCCTGCGCCGACGACGTCGCGCTGACGGTGCGTCAATGAACGCGGTGCTGTCGGACCAGCTCAAGAGCCGCAACCTGGATGTGCGCGGCGTGGACGGCATGCTGCCGGCCCGCCTGTACAGCTACGGCCCGGCCGGCACCAGGCGCGACGCGCTGATCGTGTTCTTCCACGGCGGCGGTTTCGTCACGGGCGGGCTGGAGGACAGCGACCTGTTCCTGCGTCACCTGGTCAACGACAATCCGGAGCAGCTGGTGCTGGCGGCCAGTTACACGCTGGCGCCCGTGCGCCCGTTCCCGGCCGCGGTGGAAGACGCGCACGCCATCCTGAACTGGGCCCGCAAGAACAAGGCCAAGCTGGGCTGGACCGGCAAGCAGATGATCGTGGCCGGCATCGAGGCGGGCGCCAACCTGGCCGCCGTCAGCGCCCTCATGTCGCGCGACCGCGGCGGTCCGCCGCTGGCCGGCCAGCTGCTGATCATGCCCATGCTGGATCCGGGCCTGAGCACCGGCTCCATGCGCTGCAACAGCGCGGGGGCCGACATGGTGGACGTGGCCGACGCCTGCGCGGCCGGCTACCGCGGCTATCTGCCCAACGCGGCCGACCGCACGCACCCGTATGCGTCGCCGCTGCAGTCTAGCCGTTTGAAGAATTTGCCGCCGGCACTGATCCTGTCGGCCGAGGATGACCCGCTGCGTGACGAAGCGGAACTCTATGGCGCCAAGCTGATCGCCTGTGGCATCAAGACCACCGTCAGCCGGCTGCCGCCGGCGCCCCTGCATGAATCAGGGGCGCGTAATGAATGCGCGTGCAAAGTCCACGCGCTGGGAGAAATCGCCAGCTTCATCGCTGGCCTGGACCGGACCGAGACGCCGCCAGCCGCATAAGGGATCCCCGCCACCTTAGCAAGACCCGAACGACGCTGCGCGTGGCCCGCCACCGCAGCGGTAGTACCGTGTTGCCTCGAATTTTGCCCGAGTCGCCCGGTTCCGCCATATCTATTAAAGATTTTCATAGAAAAAGGAATTAACATGAAAAACATGAAACACTTGACCGCTGTAGCCCGGCCCCTGGTCGCCGCTATGGCACTGGCGGGGCTGGCCGCGATCGGTCTGGCAGGGTGCGATGAAGCAACCGGCAAGCCGGCCGAGGCGCCGGCTGCCGGCGGCCCGCCCATTTCCGCCGCCGTCGTGGTGGAAAAAGCCGTCACCGAGACCCAGGAGTTTTCGGGCCGGCTGGAAGCGGTGGAGCGGGTCGAGATCCGCTCGCGCGTGAGCGGCTTCATCACGGCGGTCAATTTCAAGCCGGGCAGCGAAGTCAAGCAGGGCGACGTGCTGTTCGTGATCGATGCCCGTCCGTACCAGGCCGAGCGTGACCGGGCCGAGGCGGCCGCCGGTTCGGCCCGCGCCAAGGCCGACCTGGCCAAGCTGGAACTGGTGCGCGCCGAGAAGCTGCTGGCCGACAAGGCCATCGCCCAGCGCGAATATGACGAGAAAGCGTCCGGCCTGAAAGAGCTGGACGCCAACGCCCGCGCCGCCGTGGCCCAGTTCGAGGCGGCCAAGCTGAACCTGAGCTACACCCAGGTGCGCGCCCCCATCAACGGCCGCGTCAGCAAGGCCGAGATCACGCTGGGCAACCTGGTCGATGCGTCGGCCGTGCTGACCTCCGTCGTCTCCACCGACCGCATCTACGCCAGCTTCGACGGCGACGAGGACACCTACCTGCGGGTGGGTGCCATGTCGCACAAGGGCCAGCCGGTGACGGTGAAGGTGGGCCTGGCCAACGAGAGCGGCTACCCGCACGAGGGCAAGCTGGAATTCGTCGACAACCAGCTCGACCCGCAGACGGGCAGCGTGCGCATGCGCGCCACCTTCGCCAACGCCGACCGCACCCTGGTGCCCGGCCTGTTCGCCCGCGTCCAGCTGGACGGCGGCGCCGGCGGCAACGGCGGCCAGTCGCACGCCATCCTGATCAACGAGCGGGCCGTGGGCACGGACCAGAACCGCAAGTTCGTGTTCGTGGTGGGCGCCGACAGCAAGGCCGAATACCGCCCCATCAAGCTGGGCCAGGCCTTCGACGGCCTGCGCGTGGTGCGCGAGGGCTTGAAACCGGGCGAGAAGATCATCGTCAATGGCCTGCAGCGCGTGCATCCGGGCGCGCCCGTCACGCCGCAGGTGGTGGCGATGGACTTCGATCCGCTGGCCGCCAACGTGGCCAAGCCGGAAGCGAAAAAAGAAGACAAGGTAGCCGCCGTCAGCACCGGCGACGCTGCCACCAAGAAGGAATAAACCATGAACATATCGCGTTTTTTTGTCGACAAGCCCATCTTCGCCGGTGTGCTGTCGATCATCATCTTCGTCGCGGGCCTGATCGCCATCTTCAAGCTGCCGATCTCGGAATACCCGGACGTGGTGCCGCCGTCGGTGGTGGTGCGGGCCCAGTACCCGGGCGCCAATCCCAAGATCATCGCTGAAACGGTGGCCGCGCCGCTGGAAGAGCAGATCAACGGCGTCGAGAACATGCTCTACATGTCGTCCCAGAACACCTCCGACGGCGCGCTGGCGCTGACCGTCACGTTCAAGATCGGCACCAACGTGGAGCAGGCCGAGACGGCCGTGCAGAATCGCGTGCAGCGCGCCTTGCCGCGCCTGCCCGAGGAAGTGCGCCAGATCGGCGTGACGACCGTCAAGTCCTCGCCCAACCTGACCATGG
>JAZJZQ010000347.1:0-2565 GCA_040389625.1 Pseudomonadota bacterium
CGCGAGGAACGCTTCCGCCTGTACCGCCGGGCCGACTGACGCCCGCCGCCACCGTGCGCGCTTGACGCGAAACAAGGTCCAGTTCGCGACAGCGGACGACCCTTGATGTCATGTAGGCTGTCCCGGCCCCGGCCGGGCCGGGGTGGCAGCGCGGCCGCCGGCCGCGCCATGGGCGGGCGTCAGCGGCCGGCCACGTACACCCGTTGCGGATCGAAGCGGGCATGGCCGGCGAACGGCAGGCGGTCCATATGGCTGACGGCGACGCTGTCGCCTTCATCCCGGAACACGAACAGGGTGCCGTTCTCGGAAGAAAATACGCCCGCCGCCAGGGGGAAGATTTCCACCCGCGCTTCGTTACGTAGCTGGGTGAAATAACGGTGCCGGCGCTGTTCGAACGTCAGCACCAGTCCCGTTTCCAGCAGATACGGCTGCGCATAGGCGCTGAATTCCTGCGGCGCCAGTTTGTACGGCTCGGTGGCCGCGTAGTTCTTGCTGATCCTGACCTGGACGCTGTCGCCGGTCGTAGCCGGCTCCTGTGGGCCTGCGATGGCAGGGCTGGCCACCATCACACCGGCCAGGACGGCTATCCTCGTTATCCTGTTCATGGTACGCCTCCGACACAAACTTGCCCGCTACTGCAGGGCACACCGCGCTGGCGCGCGATGCATGCTTCATCGTAGCAGCTGGCCGCGCTTTTCCTAGCCAGAAATGGCGCGGCGCAAGGCCGCGTGGCGCCGCCCGGTCCCGCGCCACGGCACTGCCCGCACGATATACGGGCGCCAGGGTTGCCCTACTGTTGTAAATCAGTGATAATGCGTGTCGCGTTGCCTCGGTGGTGGAATTGGTAGACGCAGCGGACTCAAAATCCGCCGCCGCAAGGCATGCCGGTTCGATTCCGGCCCGAGGCACCAGTATTCTGGTAAAAAAGCACTGACCTGGTCAGTGCTTTTTTCATTTCCGCGCTCCCTGCGGCCAGCCCGGTGCGGGCCGTGCCGCAGCGCGGACGCGGCATCCCGCCTCAGTGCACGCCCCATTAATGGTGTTACGTCCCCGTTTTTCTGCCGGACGCAGAAGACGTGGACGGCGTCACTGCCGCCGCGCGCCGGGCCGGCCTTGCCGCTCGGCCCGCTCGATGGTATCCAGCGTGGCCTGCGCTTCAGCCCGCCACGGCCCGCCCAGCGCCAGCGCCCGCCCGGCAGCCTGGCGCGCGCCCGCATAGTCGCCCTGCTCGCTCAGCACCACGGCCAGGTTGTTGTAGGCCGGCGCACTGTCCGGATGGGCCTGCGTGGCGCGCCGGAAGGCGTCGGCCGCACCGGCCCGGTCGCCGGCCCCGTAGGCCGTGTTGCCCAGGCCCAGCAGCAAGCCCAGGTCGCCGGGCCAGCGCCGCTCGGCGGCGGCATAGCTTTGCCGCACGGCATCCGGCTTGCCGCTCTGCTCCCACGCTACCAACGCGTCCAGCACGGTTTCCCTGGCGCTGGTGGCAGGCAACTGGCCCGGCGCCAGCGCCACCATGCCCCAGTAGCCGCTGCGGGCCCACGTGTGCTCAAAGGTGGACATGGACATGACCATGTGCTGCGTCGTGCCCGAATGGAGCACAATGTCGCCCTGGGCCAGGTCGTAACCGATCACGACAGCGTAATGCCAGCGCGGAAAGATGGGCAAGCTCAGGTTCTGCAGCACCAGCACCGGGTGGCCGGCCTGCAGTTCGGCCAGCAATGCGTCCAGGCGTGGCGCGATGGTGACGCCCAGTGCGCCGTTGCGGCGGGCGGCGGCCAGCATCTCCACTTGCAGGCTGCCTTCCCGTTCGGCCAGGTAGACCTGCGGCACCAGCGCGTCGGGCGCGACGGTGATACCGGCAGCGCCCAGCGCCATGGCCAGCGCGGCCGGGCCGCACTGGTAGCGTTCCTGGGCAAAGAACGGCGTCGCGGCCAGCTCCAGCCGTGGCGCGGCACCGGGCGGCGGCGCCGCCCGCAGCGCCCGCGTCTGCGTGGCGCAGCCGCCCAGCAGCAGGGCCGCCAGCAACAGGGCCGGCATCAGGCGGGCGCGGCCCGCCCCTGCTGCCGCCATCAGCGGTGCGCCGAACGGGTGAACGGGAAGACCTTGGTCAGGCCCAGGATGTCGGTCACCAGCAACAGCACGAAGATGAACACGAGGGCGCCCAGGATACCGTCGCCGCCGGCCGGCAGGCTGTCGATCTGGTGCGCCACGGATGCCACTTCGGTATCGCTCAGGGCGGCGATGCGGGCCTGGGCGTCGGCCGGGTCGATGTGGTAACGCTGCAACTCGGCCTGCACGTCGGCGCGGTTGAGGGCGGCGGCCAGGCTGGCGCGCGCCTGGTCGGCGTTGGCGGCAGCGACCACTTGTTGGGTGCTGACCAGCGCGGCCTGGGCCGGCTGGGCGATACCCACGCTGACAAAGGCGATCAGCGCGGCGTGGACACACAACTGCTTGAATGGATGGGGCATGGTGTTCTCCTTATTGTGGCAAAGGTTCTAGCGTAGCGGGAAGTAAATTTCCGTGACGCACGAATGGTCTTGCGGGAGCACATGATCGAACCAGCGATCC
>JAZJZQ010000347.1:2665-5705 GCA_040389625.1 Pseudomonadota bacterium
AATTTCCGTGACGCACGAATGGTCTTGCGGGAGCACATGATCGAACCAGCGATCCAGCGGCGCTGTGCTGGCCTTTCCATTGTACGAAGGCGCCCGGCCGCTGTCGATCCGCACGGCGGGCCAAGGGCGGGACGGCGCCACACCACGTGATGACATGCAGATGGATACTGACGCAATCTTGCCACAACATCCAGGTTGCAGTTGACGATATAAAATCGGCAATTTATTATCAATAATTCATCAGTCGCCGATTCTCCTTTCGCCCCCTCTCTTTCGATACGGAGTCACCATGTCCATCCTGAAACAGCTTGCCCTGTCCACCCTGTTGCTGACGGCCGCCGCGGCCCAGGCAGTCACCCCGACCGGCGTGACCGGCGATTTCGGCGGCCACCACTACATCGAACTCAATACCAGCAACTGGACTGACGCCGAAGCGGCGGCCGTGGCCATGGGGGCCCATCTGGTGGCCGTCAACAGCCAGGCGGAGAATGACTTCCTGATCAGCACCTTCGGCAGCAACCATGCACTGTGGCTCGGCTTCCAGCGCACCGGCCCCAATCCCGCCGACTTCGCCTGGACCAATGGCGACGCCGTCACCTACACCAACTGGGCCGGCGGCGAGCCGAACAACTGGGGCGGCGAAAACTATGCCCACACTTACACCAACGGGCAATGGAATGACCTGGCCGACAACAGCGGCTATGCGGGCGCCAAGTTCGGTGTGGTGGAAGCCGTGCCTGAGCCAGGCACCTATGCCATGCTGGTCGCCGGCCTGGCCCTGCTAGGCTGGACGGGGCGCCGCAAGCACCGCCAGGGCTGAGCCACATCCGCGGCGCCGGCGCGCCGGCAGGTGGTGAACTCTCGCCGCCCGCGCCGTCGTTGCGTCGCATGAAACCGTCGATAACTGGTCAGACCGGTGTTACGGACCGGAAACGGGGGCAGAGAGTCCAGCGCCATGGTAGCGCCCGCCCGGCGCCCGTGTTTGCGCCAAATCAAATTCCGGTCAGAAAACTCTCCGCCTCAGGGTTGGCGCGCAGCCAGCACGTCGCGGTACAGGGCCGCGTAGTTGGCCGCCATCTGTTCGGCCGTAAACAGTTCCCAGTAGCGGGCGGCGGCGCGCCGGCCCATGGCGGCGGCCAGTTCCGGCTGCTCCCACAGGGTGCGCATGGCGGCCCCGAAGGCGGCCGGATCGTTGGGCGGCACCACCAGTCCCGTGTCCTGGTCAATATTGATGTAGGTGGTGCCGGTGCCGATCTCGCTCGAGATCATGGGCTTGCCGTACATGGCCCCTTCCAGCAGCGAGATGCCGAATGCCTCCGAGCGCAGGTGGGACGGGAACACCATCGCGTAGCACAGCTCCAGCAGCGCCACCTTGTCCTCCTCTTCCAGCGCGCCCACGAACAGCACATGGTGCAGGCCCAGGCGGTCGGCATGGGCCTTCAGTTCCTGCTCGATGGGGCCGGCGCCCACGATCACCACCGGATAGTCGATGCTGGCCATGGCGTCGAGCAGGATGTGCAAGCCCTTGTAGTAGCGCAGCACGCCGACGAACAGGAAGAAGCGCTCGCCGCACAGGGCGCGCCACTTGTCGCGCGTGGCCTGTGCCGGCCGCGGATAGATGGCCTGGTCCAGGCCATAGGTGATGGTGCGCGTCTTGTGCTGGTAGCGGCTCAGCACGGGCGACGACGCCAGGTAATTGGGCGAGGTGGCCACGATGGCGTCCACGCTGGCCAGGAAGCGCTGCTTGAGCGGCGTGTAGAGCCGCAGCAGATGCTTCTGGCGCACGATGTCGGAGTGGTAGGTCACCACGCAAGGCTTGTCGATCCGGGCCAGGAAGTGGGCCAGGTCCATGAACGGCCACGGGAAGTGGTAATGGATCACGTCAGCCTGGCGCGCCAGCCGCGCCAGCTTGCCGATGGCGGCCAGCGAGAAGCCGGTGGAGGCGATCTCGAAATCGAGCGGCACCCGGTGCACCAGATGGCCCTCGAACATCAGTTCGGCCGGCTCGGGCTGGCGCGTCAGGGTCAGCACCTCGTTCTGCACGCCCAGCCGGCCGGTGCCCACGCACAGCTGGCGGATCACCTGTTCGATGCCGCCCCAGCTGTCGGGGTAATAGGTCTTGTAAAAATGGAGCACGCGCATGGGCAAGGGGACGCCGGAGCGTCACTGAGTAAGGATGGATTGGTAGACGGCCACCGTGCGGCGCGCCGTCTCGGCCCAGGTCAGTTGCAGGGCACGGCGCTGGCCGGCGGCGATGCAGCGCGCCCGCAACGCCTCGTCACGCAGGATGGAGAGCATGGCCGCCGTCCACTCCGGCACCGACAGCGGATCGGCCTCCAGCGCGGCGCCCTGGCACGCTTCGGGCAGCGAGGTGGCGTTCGACGCCACCACGGGCACGCCGCTGGCGAACGCCTCCAGCACCGGCAGGCCAAAGCCTTCGTACAGCGACGGGAACAGGAAGGCGCCGCTGCCCGCGTACAGCTGGCGCAGCTCGCCCTGGTCCGTCACGGCCGACAGCCAACACACGTTTTCGCCCCGCTGGCGGGCGGTCGCGATGCGCCGCACCAGTTCCTCGCTGCGCCAGCCGGGCGCGCCGACGATGACCAGCTGGCGCGCCGCCCGCACCACGGGCGGCAACGCCAGGTAGGCTTGCAGCAGCCGTTCGATATTCTTGCGCGGCTGCAGCGTGCCCACGGTCAGGAAGTAACCGGGCCGCAGGCCGTGCCGCTCCAGCGTGGCGGCCACCGCGGCTGCATCGGGCGCCTCGAACCAGGACGGCCCTACCCCGTGATACACCACACTGATGCGGCGCTCGTCCACGCCAAAGCACTCGACCAGCTCGCGCACCGAGTATTGGGAACCGGTGATCACATGGTCGGCCTTGCGGGCAGCCTTGGCCTGCAGCCAGTTCTTCAACCGGCGCAGGCGCGGGCTGCACCATTCAGGATGGGAAATCGGCAGCGCGTCGTGCAGCGTGGCCACCACCGGGCAATCCATGCGCACGATGCGGTAGTCGGTGGCGTGGAACAGGTCCAGCGGC
>JAZJZQ010000348.1:0-1417 GCA_040389625.1 Pseudomonadota bacterium
TACGGGAGCAGAAGATATACGTGCTGGGCGATGAATCCGACCTTGAAACGGTAGTACAGGAAGAATCGGCCATGGGAATGGATGTGAAACGGAGCGACTTCCAGAAGTCAGACCATCAACCGGGCATATAAAGGCAAGCTGAAATGCTGCAAGCGAGATTTAGTGGCTGGACCACCGCAACTGCTTGCTTGATGGCACGACCTCAGATGGGGCGTGGGCGGTGAACGCATGTCGCAGTAATTGCACTCAGTAAATTGCACGCAATATTACAAATGCTTGCGAATGAAACCTTTATCCGCTGTATCGTGCGCGCCTCAGCAAGTAGGCTAATGGATTCGGCAGTGGCCAGCATCGCCCGATGGCAGGGCTGGCCTTGCGCAACCCATTAATAGGAGTCTTCCTTGTTAGAGCACAAACATACGCAGCCTGAGACGGTCATCAAAGTCATCGGTATTGGCGGTGCCGGCGGCAACACGGTCAACCATATGGCGCTGGCCGGACTGGCCTCGTTCGAATTCATCTGCGCCAATACGGATGCGCAGGCGCTGTCCATCGCCCGCGTCGAAAAACGGATACAGCTGGGCGAGAGCGGCCTCGGCGCGGGCAGCGACCCGATCGTCGGTCGCGAAAACGCCCTGCGCGAACGCACCGTCATTGCCGACGCGCTCAAGGGCGCCAATATGGTGTTCCTCACTGCCGGCATGGGGGGCGGCACCGGCACCGGCGCGGCGCCGGTGGTGGCCGAAGTGGCACGCGAAATGGGCATCCTGACGGTCGGCGTGGTATCGAAGCCGTTCGAGTTCGAAGGCCCGCGGCGCATGCGGGTGGCGGAAGAGGGCATCGCCATGCTGGCGAAATGTGTCGACTCGCTCGTTATCGTTCTCAATAGCCGCCTGGAGGAAGTATTGGGCGACGATATCACGCAGAAGCAGGCGTTCGCGGCCGCCGACGAAGTGTTGAGCAAGGCGGTGGCCGGCATCGCGGAAATCATTACTGTGCCCGGCATGATCAATGTCGACTTCGAAGACGTGCGCACGGTCATGCGCCAGACCGGCATCGCGATGATGGGTTCTGCCCAGCACAGCGGTGAAGACCGCGCCGTCAAGGCGGCCGAGGAGGCCATCGCCTGTCCGCTGCTCGATGGCTCCAACCTGCAGGCCGCACGTGGCTTGCTGGTCAACATCACCGCATCCGAGGAAACACTGAAATTGCGTGAAACCAAACAGGTGATGAACGTGATCTGCGGGCAGGTCGGCGACGACGCCATCATCAAATTCGGTGCCGTGTTCGACGATGCGCTGGGGGACGCCATGCGGGTGACCGTGGTCGCCACAGGATTGAACCGGCCCAGCGACTTCGCCGCCGGCGCGCGGCGCTCGCCGGTGTCGCGTTTAACGCCGGGCGGGAACCCGGGGCC
>JAZJZQ010000348.1:1517-7873 GCA_040389625.1 Pseudomonadota bacterium
TGTCGATCTTTTGTTCCAGCAGGGCCAGCGGCAGCGTGCCGTCGCCCAGCACGGCCTCGTGGAACTTCGGCAGGCTGAACTTGTCGCCGAGCGCGGCGGCCGCGCGCTGGCGCAGCTCGACGATCTTCAGCATGCCGATCCGGTAACCGAGGGCCTGGGCCGGCCAGGCCATGTAGCGTTCCGTCTCGCTCTTGGCCACTTCGTCGTAACCTAGCGTTTCGCGCATGTACTGGATGCTTTGTTCGCGCGTCCAGCCCTTGGCGTGCATGCCGGTGTCCACCACCAGGCGTACGGCGCGCAGCAGGGCATCGTTCAGGTGGCCGAAGTATTGGGCCGGATCGTCAAACAAACCCATTTCCTTGCCCAGCGTTTCCGCATACAGGGCCCAGCCTTCCGTGTAGGCATTGTTGCCGCCGTATTTGCGGAAGTCCGGCAAGTTCAGTTCCTGCATCAGGGCGATGTGGAAATGGTGGCCGGGCTTGCCTTCGTGCAGGAACAGCGTCGTCATGCCCGTGCTGCCGTACTTGGTCGGATCGTTGACGACGGACCAGAACACGCCGGGGCGGGAACCGTCGCCGGCTGGGGCAGTGTAGTGGTCCGATGCCGTGGCGCGGCTCAGCTCCGGTTCCAGGCGCAGGTCCAGCTTGGCCTTGGGCACCAGCGTGAACAGCTGCGGCAGCTTGGTGTCGAGCACGTCGTTGAGCTTGTGGTAGACGGCTTGCACTTCCTCCTCCGTCTTGAACGGACGGAACTTGTCCTGCTGCGACACCCACACGGGCAGGCCGGACGCGGGGCCGGTATAGCCCAGTTTCGGGCCCAGCAGTTCGAACTGGTGCTGGATGGACGCCACTTCACGCAGGCCGATGGCATGGATTTGCTCGGGGTTGAGCGACGTTGTGGTCGCGTTGGCGACACGGGCCTGATACCAGGCCATGCCGTCCGGCAGTTTGCCGAGGCCGGTCGTGGTGCGGCAGGCCGGGATGTATTCCTTGTCCAGGAAGGTCGCCAGGCGAGCCAGGGCCGGCATCACCTGGTTGGCCACCGTGCTGCGGTAGGCAGCCGTCAGGCGTTGCTTGTCCGCATCGGAGAAGGCAGCGGGCAGCTTGGTGATGGGCGTGTAGAAGATATTGCTTTCCGGCGTAGCGCTCACCAGTTTCTGGAACTGGGGCAGGGCCGATACCATGATGGCCTTGGGCTGGGTCACACCCTTGCGCATGCCCACGCGCATGTTGGCGATGGCCTGGTCTATCCAGGCCGGCAGCTGGGATACGCGGCTCAGGTAAGCATCATACTGGGCGACGGTGGCGATGGGCTGCGACGCCTCGCCGCCCGCATAGTTGGCCAGCATCACGGGTACGCTGTCCATCTGGTTAATCGGCAGCAAATGCTCGGGGAATTTCTCCATCGCCAGCAGGCCGTGCAGTTCATAGGCCAGGATGTCGTAATTGATGCGGTCGGCCCGATCCAGCTGGGCGCGCGGAATGGCGGCCAGTTGCTTGCTGTATTGACGGTAGAGCGCGAACTGCTTGGCGCGCACGGCGGGCGCGATGCTCATGCCCAGCTGGTCGTCGTAGCGGTTATCGCCATTCTCCGTCGCACCGATGGGTTCGAAGCGGGCCGTCGCCTGATAGTAGGCATCGGCCAGGGCCAGCAATTGCTGGCGTACGGCGGCCGGGCTGGCGGCCGGCACGGCCAGGGTGGCCTGGGCGGCAGGCGTGGCGGCGTAGCTGGCGCCCAGCGGTGCGCAGGCCAGGGCCACGGCGGCGGCCAGCGGGGCAAGAATGAGGCGTAGGCGTTGCGTCATATTCGTTTCCTGTTCGAAAAATGGTAGAGATAGTACAAAACGGCGCTTAGCATACGCCATCATCTTCCATTGAGGAACAAATTTACACCGCCTCCCGCCATCCCAAATCCGCCCAAACGCAAAAATGGGGACGTACCCCATTTTCCCCAATTTGATCGGCATGCCGACAAAAAATGGGGGACGTAACACGGTTATTTGAAACCGGGGACGTAACACATTTATTGGCCGTCTGATCCCCGGATCTATGAAAGAAAAACACCATGAGATTCGGCGCATTTCATCTAGCCAAAATTTAATATTGTGTTACGTCCCCGTTTTCTCAAAACCGTGTTACGTCCCCGATTTGGTTGGCGCTTCAGGCTGCGTCGCGTGCCAGGCGGCTTTCGTACAACGCGGCGACCAGGTCGGACTGGGTGACGATGCCGGCAAAACGCTCTTCTTCGTCGACGATAGGGATGTGATGGAAGCCGATGTCTGCCATGAGCGGCACCAGGTCCACGATCGGCGTGTCCAGCCGCGCCGTCACGGGCTTGCTGCGCATGATCTGGCCCACCACTTCGGCCTTCTCGGTATGGCTCAGGCCGCTGGGGCGGAGGAACTGGCGCAGGCGCTGGCGCATGCCGCGGTAGTCGTCCAGCCCGCCATGCTCCAGGAAGTCGCCCTGGGTGACGATGCCGATCACGCGCCGGGCCCGGTTCAGCACGGGCAGCGACGCTACCTTGTGGCCGCGCATGTCGCGCCAGGCCTGGTCCAGTCCGGTGCCGAACTCGGCCGTCACCACGTCCCGGGACATGATGTCGGCGCAGCTGATGATGCCGAAGCGGCGCTGGTAGGCCCGTTGCTCCGTTTTCATGAACAGCGCTTCGAGGTCGTCGCGGCTCACGTCCAGCACCTGGTTGTACTGGCGCAGCACGGCGTCCAGGTCCTCCGGCGCGAAACCGAGGCGCGAGGTGGGCACGGCATCGGCCGTGGCATGGGGGTGGGCATGCGGGGTCTGCTGGGTGTGCGGATAGCGCCGCCCCGTCAGGTTGTTGTACAGCACGGCCGCGCTGACCAGTACCACGCAATTGAACAGCACCGTCACCAGCGGGAAATGGTAGCCGGCGCCGAGCACGGCCGGGCCGCCGATCACGGCCGTCAATGCCACGGCGCCGCCGGGCGGATGCAGGCAGCGCAACGCGAACATGGCGGCGATGGCCAGGCAGCCGGCCAGGGCGGCCACCGGCACGCTGGCGCCCAGCCAGTGCACGCAGGCCACGCCCACGATACCGGACAGGACGTTTCCGCCGATCACGGACCACGGCTGGGCCAGCGGACTGGCCGGCAGGCCGAACAGCAGCACCGCCGAGGCGCCCATGGGGGCGACAAAAAACAGGCTGATGCCGTCGCGGGCCAAAATGAAATGGCCAATCAGGCCCGTCAACAGCAGGCCGGCGGCGGCGCCGGCGCAGGCGCGCAGGCGTTCGCTGCGGCTGGCCGTGTGGGGGGCTGGCAGCCAGCGTTCCAAAAAGGCAATCATCGTAATCCGGTGCGTAAAAAAGGGAGTGCGCGATTATCCCACGATGTGCTCAGCCTGGCAGGGGATGTGACACCAACTCCAGCGGCAAGGCCGTGGTGAACTTGATCTGTTCCATCGAGAATGCCGACGACACCCCTGTCAGCTGCGAAACCTTGATTAACTTCTTGTAAAAGCGGTCATATCCATCGATATCGTTCGTGACCACCTTGAGCAGATAGTCCACGTCGCCGCTCATGCGGTGGAATTCCTGCACTTCGGGCAGGGCGATCACGGCGGCGGCGAAACGGGCCAGCCATTGCTCGTCGTGGTGGCTGGTGCGCACGCTGACGAACACGGTGACCGGCAAGCCCACCTTGCGCCGGTTGACGATGGCCACCCGGTGCTCGATATAGCCTTCCTCCTCCAGCCGGCGCAGCCGTTTCCAGCAGGGCGTGCTGGACAGGCCGACTTTCTCGCTCAGCTGGGCGATCGACAGCGTGCCGTCGGCTTGCAGCGCGGCCAGGATGGCGTAATCGAAACGGTCGAGATGTTCCATGCTGTTTTTCTTTAAATATGAGAATGTACGTTCCAAAATAGTCAGCTGTAGCAGTCATTTTAGTACATATTTTCACGTTGAAATGGTTAAGCTGTGTGGCATCACCGCTACCGCAACGAATTCCACCATGCCGACTGAAATCTACCTCGATGGCAACGCCACCACCGCCGTCCTGCCCGCCGCCATCGCCGCCGCCGTGGACATCATGGGCCAGCGCTTTGGCAACCCAAGCAGCAGCCACGGCGCCGGCCTGCAAGCGAAGGCCGTGCTGGAGCGCACCCGCGCCTGCGCCATGCGCGTGCTGGGCGTGGGTCCCGGCCGCCTGATGTTCAACAGCGGCGCCACGGAAGGCATCCAGACGGCCGTGCTGTCGGCCCTGTGCGCGCTGCGCGAACGCCAGGCCAATGGCGAGGCCATCGGCGACCTGCTCCTGTACGGCGCCACCGAACACAAGGCCGTGCCGCAAAGCCTGGAACACTGGAATCGCCTGCTGGGCCTGCACCTGACGCTGCAGGCGCTGCCCGTCGATGGCGACGGCCGCCACGACCTGGCCGCCCTGCGCGCGCTGGCGCCGCGCGCCGCGCTCGTGTGCACCATGGCCGCCAACAATGAAACGGGCGTCATCTCCGACCTGGCCGGCATCGCAGCCGTGCTGACGGAAACGGGCACGGCCGCCTACTGGCTGGTCGATTGCGTGCAGGCGCTGGGCAAGCTGCCACTGGAACTGGCGCACACCCGCATCGATTACGCCCCGTTCTCCGGCCACAAGCTGTATGCGCCCAAGGGCATCGGCATGCTGTACGTGCGCGCCGGCGCGCCATACACGCCGCTGATCATGGGCGGCGGCCAGGAAGCGGGCCTGCGCTCAGGCACCGAGAACATGGCCGGCATCGCCGCGCTGGGCGCCGTGCTGGCCGCGCTGGAGCAGGGCGGCACCTTCCGCACCCACGCCGAGCTGGCCGGCTTCCGCGCCCGCCTGGCCGACAGCCTGCGCGCTGCCTTGCCCGGCATCGTGTTCAACCACGCGTTCGCCGCTTCGCTGCCCACCACGCTCAACTTTTCCGTGCCCGGCGTCGGCAGCCGGGAATTGATGGATGTGTTCGACGCGGCCGGGGTGCGCGTCAGTTCCGGCAGCGCCTGTTCGGCCAAGCAGGCCGCGCCCAGCTACGTGCTGGTGGCGATGGGCGTGCCGGACTGGCGCGCCAGCGGCGCCATCCGCATGTCCTTCGGCCCGCTGACCGATGAGGCTACCATCGCCGCCGCCTGCGCACGGATCGCCCGTTGCGGCGCGGCCCTGCGCAGCGGCGGCCTGCTGCCGATGGACGACATGCCGGCCGGCCACGACGGCGTGCTGCAGCTTGGGGTGGACGGCGCGAGCGGCTGGCTGGTGCTGGACGCGGCCCGCCGCCGCTGCGTGGTGATCGATCCGCTGCCGGAACAGACGGCCCGTATCGCAACGCTGGTGTGCGGCCACGATTATGGGGTGGACGCCATCGTCGCCACTAGCCCGAACGCCGACCACGCGACGTTGATCGCGGCGCTGGGCCCGCGCTTCGACGGGGACGCTGCCACGGATGCCTACGGTTGGCCCATGCCGGCCGACGGCGCAAGCGCTTCCAGCCTGCCATTGGGCCGGCATGTGTTGACGGCGGTGACGCATGCCGACGGCCAGCGCAGCTACCTGCTGGCCACTGCGGAGCAGGCGCCAACGACGGCGGCCGCTGCGGTGCGCTTCGCCTTCTGTGCCACGGTCACGCAGCCAGGCTTGCCGGCCTGCGCCGGCCCCGACACGCTGCTCTGTCCCACGCGCGACGCCCACAACCAGCTGTGCACGACCTTGCGCGCGCTGGCCGCATCCGTCGCGCAGACGGAGGCCGAGGTACGCCTCGATCCGGCCGCGCTGGACGCATTCCTGCAAGCCCATCCCGGTGCGCGCCTGGTCGACGTGCGCGAACCGTACGAATGCGCCGCCACGGCCGGTGTCACGCCAGGCGGGCAGCCCGCCATCCCCGTGCCGCTGGGCCAGCTGGCCGACCGGCTGGACCAGTGGCTGCATGGCGAGCACGTGCCGCTGGTGCTGGTCTGTCGCAGCGGCAACCGCAGCCTGAAGGCCGCGCAATGCCTGCGCCGGCTCGGCTACCGGCAGGCGTGGAGCCTGGACGGCGGCTTGGCGCTGGCGCCCCTCGCATTGGCGGCCTGAGCCATCGCGCCGCGGCGCGCCATCCAGTCCCCGCTTCCTCGCCGCAACGGGCAATCAGCGACCGCCGCGCCCGTGCGCGGGGCGCCAGCCAGCCTCCGCGAGCCGGCGCCGCCGGCCGCCGGCCGCTGCACCGCAGTGCTGCCGGCGCGCCCGACCGCTGCGTCATCCCCCCATACCGCCGCGTTCGCCGGCCAGACGTGCGCCCCTGTGCGCTTGATCGGCAGATAATTGCCCTCGCGTGAGATGCGGTGCCGGCGCCCGGCGCGGCGGCAGCGCGTCCGAACGCATGCCTGTCTAG
>JAZJZQ010000349.1:0-19390 GCA_040389625.1 Pseudomonadota bacterium
TGAGCGCCGTCACCGGCCCCTACGCGCAAGCGATCCTGGAAGGCATGCTGGGCGCGCCGGCCGGCACCGTCATCAACGCCGTGCCGCTGGAGGATTTCGGCGGCCACCATCCCGACCCCAATCCCGTCAACGCCGCCGGCCTGATCGCACTGATGGCGCGCGACGACGCGCCCGACTTCGGCGCCGCTTCCGACGGCGACGGCGACCGCAACATGATCGTCGGCCGCCGCTTCGAGGTGACGCCATCCGACAGCCTGGCCGTGCTGGCCGCCAACGCCACCGTGGCGCCGGGCTACCGGGCCGGCCTCCGCGGCGTGGCCCGCTCCATGCCCACGTCGCGCGCGGCCGACCGCGTGGCTGCCGCGCTGGGCGTGCCGTGCTACGAGACGCCGACCGGCTGGAAATACTTCGGCAACCTGCTCGATGCCGGCAAAGTCACCCTGTGCGGCGAGGAGAGTTACGGCACCGGCTCGGACCACATGCGCGAGAAGGACGGCCTGTGGGCCGTGCTGTTCTGGCTTAACCTGCTGGCCGCCAGCGGCAAGTCGGTGCCGGCGCTGGTGGGCGAGCACTGGGCCCGCTTTGGGCGCAACTACTATTCGCGCCACGACTACGAAGCCATCGACAGCGCCGCCGCGGCCGAGTTGATGGACGCCTTGCGCGCCCGCCTGGGCGGACTGCCCGGCCAGCAGCTGGGCGACTACACGGTGGCGCTGGCGGACGACTTCTGCTACACCGATCCGGTCGACGGCACGGTGGCGCGCCAGCAGGGCGTGCGCATCGTGATGACGGACGACTCGCGCGTGGTATTGCGCCTGTCCGGCACCGGCACCGAGGGCGCCACGCTGCGCGTCTACCTCGAGCGCTACGAGGCCGACCCGGCCCTGCACCATCTCCCCACGCAGCAGGCGCTGGCCGGCCTGATCGCCATCGCCGAGCATGTGGCCGGCATCAGCAGCTACACCGGCCGCGGCGCGCCCAGCGTGATTACCTGATTTTTCAACCTCACAGGAAACGACATATGAAGCAGACTCCCCTCGCAATGACCCTGGTGCTGGCGCTCGCTGCGCTGGCCGCGCCGGCCGCTTCGGCCGCGCCGGCGAAAGCGTCGGCCGCCGCACCCGCGCGCCATGCCGCCAGGCCGTTCCTGTGGGAGAACGCCACCGTCTACTTCCTGCTGACGGACCGCTTCAACAACGGCAACCGCGCCAACGACCTGGCCTACGGGCGCCAGGCCGACGCCGCGCCACTGCGCGGCTACATGGGCGGCGACCTGGCCGGCGTCACGGCCAAGATCAACGAGGGTTATTTCGACAGCCTGGGCGTGGACGCGATCTGGATCACGCCACCCGTCGAGCAGATCCACGCCGGCACCGACGAAGGCACGGGCAAGTCCTACGGCTTCCATGGCTACTGGGCGCGCGACTGGACCAGCGTGGACGCCAACCTGGGCACGGAGCAGGACATGCGCACGCTGGTGGACACGGCTCACGCGCACGGTATCCGCGTGCTGCTCGACGTGGTGATGAACCAGACCGGCCCCGTGACGGAGCAGGATCCCGTGTGGCCCGCCGAGTGGGTACGCACCGGCCCGAAATGCACCTACAAGGACCCGGCCACCACCATCGCCTGCACGCTGGTGGACAACCTGCCCGACGTGCGCACCGAGAGCAACGACAACGTGGCCGTGCCGCCGGCGCTGGTGGCCAAGTGGAAGGCGGAAGGCCGCTACGAGCGCGAGATGGCGGAACTCGACGCCTTCTTCGCCCGCACCGGCTACCCGCGCGCGCCGCGCTACTACCTGATCAAGTGGCACGCCGACTGGGTGCGCAAATACGGTTTCGACGGCTTCCGCGCCGACACCGTCAAGCACGTGGAGGCGAGCGCCTGGAAGGAGCTGGGCAAGGAAGCATCGCTGGCCTACGAAGAGTGGAAGCGCGCCAACCCGGCCCGCAAGGTGGGTGACGACAAATTCTTCATGACGGCCGAACTGTTCGGCTACAACATCGCCAACGGCCAGCTGTTCGACCTGGGCGGCGGCCACAAGGTCAACTACTACCAGGACGGCGGCTTCGACAGCATCATCAACTTCGGCCTGGTGTGGGACGCGAAGCAGGACTACGAGCCGCTGTTCAGCAGCTATGCGGCCAAACTGCACGGCGAGCTGAAAGGCTATTCGGTGCTCAACTACCTGGCCTCGCACGACTTCGACCAGCCGTTCGACCCGGCCCGCACCAAGCCGTTCGAAAGCGCCAACAAGCTGCTGCTGGCGCCTGGCGCGGCCCAGATCTACTACGGCGACGAAACGGCGCGCCGGCTCGACCCGCCGGAAGCGGTGGGCGACGCCAGGCTGCGTTCCTACATGAACTGGGATGAACTGGCCGCCGACGCCAAGCGCGACGGCTACAGCGTGGCCGCCGTGCGCAGCCACTGGAGCAAGCTGGCCCTGTTCCGCCAGGCCCACGTGGCCGTGGGCGCGGGCGAGCACCAGCAGCTGCAAGCCCACCCCTATGTGTTCAAGCGTACCTTGGAGCGCAACGGCCTGCGCGACAAGGTGGTGGTGGCGCTGGAGCAGCCGACCGACAAGCCGGCCGCCATCGCCGTGCATGGCGTGTTCGCCGACGGCGCACGGGTCAGGGATTACTATTCCGGCACCAGCGCCGTGGTCAGCAAGGGCAAGGTCACCTTCCCGGCCCACAATGCCGTGGTACTGATCGGCCAGTAAGCGGTGCGCCGGCGGCGTTCGCGTTCTCCGCCGGCGCCGTCGGCATCGCCGTCCGTGCTGCTGTTACGGGCCGTAGGTATAGACCTGCTTGATCGTGTGGTCCACGGTCGGTTCATTGCGCAGGAAGTGGACGATGTCGGCCTGGATGCTGGTCATCAGCGCCTGCGTGGCCGATTCGCTGCATGACAGGCCCGCGACGCCGCCCGCGGTGCATAGCTGGCGCGCCGGCGTGCTCTCGTACAGGCTGGTGTTGTTGCTATCGGAGCAGTTGCTCGATGTGCTTTGGGTGTAGACCAGGTGCCCGTCCGCCACGTAGATGCGGCGCGAGTTACTGCACACATCGCCATCCCATAGTTTGACGAAGGCCGCCACCGGCACCTGCGCCGTGAACGTGACGGTGGCCGGCGCGCTGTTCAAATCGCCGTCGTTGACGGTCAGCGTGGCCGTGTAGGTGCCGGCGATGTCGGCGATGAAGTCCGGCGTGGCCACGTGCGAGTTGATGAGGGAGGCCATGCTGCCGGCCGGCTTGGCCAGGGTCCAGCTGTAGCTCACCAGGTCCTGGTTGGCGTCGGTGCCGCTGCCATTCAGCTTGACGAGCGTACCCGCGTCCACCGTCTGCGCCGCGCCCGCGTTGGCGACGGGGGCGACGTTCTTGGGCGGCGCCGCATCACCGCCGCCGCAGGCGGTCAGCGACAACAGGACCATCGACAACAGCAGGGACGGCAGGGGCGTACGCATCATGTCTACTTTCTGGCTAAATTGGAAAGCCAAAAAGATAACATGAATGTTTGTCAATCTTATCTATTTTCGACAAAAACCACGGCGCAGCGTGGCGGAACTGCAAATGTGCCCGTCGCCGCGTCAAAGCGCGCCGCGCGGGCGGGGCGCTGGTCGGCCGCCCCGGCCCGCAGGTGCACCGGGTGCAGCACGTAGGCGCGGCCCTGCTCCTGCGGCACGGCCAGCGTGTGCGCTACCTTGTCCACGTTGATCAGATAGGTCAGCGACTTGAAGCGCGCGCCCGGATAATCGTCGCCATCCAGGTGTGCCACGATCACGGTCGGCAGCTGCTGGGGGCCTGTGTTGTAGAAGTGCAGGCGGCGCTTGATGTCGCCCGCCGTGCGCAGCCGGAACAGCGTGCTGCTGGCGCGGATGGCCAGCAGGTCGCGGAAGGCGTCGCGCGCATAGGCGATGTCGGCCGGCGCCGGTTTCAGGGCCGCGTTGCGCAGCAGGGGCTTGAGCAGGGCGTAGTCCTTGCCGTTGTCGTCGGCCGGCGGCAGGCCCACGCCGTAGTAGTTGTCGCGATAGCTCCAGCCCAGCCGGTTGAACCAGTCGCCCGATTCGAAGCTGTTGCGGTCCAGCGACTTGGAACGCAGGATGTCGTAGCCGGCGTGGAAATAGGCTACGCCCTGGCTGAAGGCGTTGATGGCGGCACCCAGCATCTGCACGCGCGCGCGGTCGGCCGTGCTGGTGGCCAGCGGCAGCTTGAACACGTTATTGTCGTACATGGTCTGGTTGTCGTGGTTCTCCACGTAGTTGACCACTTCGCCCGGTTCGCTGGCATAGCCGGCCGGCTGGCCGGCGTAGTCGATGGCCTGCAGTTCCCTGGTCGTGCCATCGGCTGTCGGCAGCGGATAGCTGCGGATGGCGCCGGCCAGTCCGGCCTTGACCATGTCCGCGGCGTGCAGCAGTTCGGCGGCGGCATGCGTGCCGGCCAGCGCGTTGGGGTCGTACACCAGGCCGTTGATGTAGCCCTGTCTGGCAAACAGCTGCTCGCCGGCGTCGCCTGCACCGCCGCCGCGCACGGCGTCGCGCCCGCGGTCGCTGAAGGTGCCGATGCCGCTGCCGTTGAGCGACAGTTGCGACGCCTGGACGAAGCGTGCACCGTCGGCCACCTCGCCGAAGTTCCAGCCTTCGCCGATCAGGTTGACGTGGCGGCCCGTGGCCGCGTCGGCGCGCCGCTGCAGCTGCTCCATCGCCGCGCGCGGCTGGTGCGCCATCAGGTCGAAGCGGAACGAATCGATCTTGTACTGCACGGCCCACTGGGTCACGGAATCGATCATCAGCTTGGCCATCATCAGGTTTTCCGTGGCCGTGTTGTCGCAGCAGGTGGAGCGCTCGATCTTGCCTTGTGCGTTCAGGCGGTGGTAGTAGCCCGGCACCACGCGGTCCAGCACCGACTTCTCGTTCTGGCCGGCGATGTAGGTATGGTTGTAGACCACGTCCATGCCCACCCGCAGGCCGGTCTTGTGCAGCGCCATCACCATCTGGCGGAATTCGAGCACGCGGCGCGCGCCGTCGGCCGGATCGGTGGCGTAGCTGCCTTCGGGCGCGTTGTAGTGATAGGGGTCGTAGCCCCAGTTGTAGCAGTCGGTGAGCTGGGTGGCCTTGACCAGCGCCTGCTGCGCATCGCTGTCGGGCGCGCCGGACGGCTTGGGCGTCACGCAGCCCTGTTCCGGCACGCTGCCGATGTCGAACACGGGCAGCAGGTGGATGTCCGTCATGCCGGCGCGGCTCAGCGCGGCCAGGTGTTTCATCCCGTTCGAATGCGTGTCGGTGAAGGCCGCGTATTTGCCGCGGTGGGCGGCGCTGACCGTGCTGTCGTTGATGGAAAAGTCGCGCACGTGCAGTTCGTAGACAGCCATGTCGGGCTGCGCCGCCACTTTTTTCGGCGCGCGGTCGCGTTCCCAGCCGGCCGGTTTCAGCTTGGCTGCGTTGAGGTTGGCGATGTAGCTGCGTTTCGAATCGGTCGTCAGGCTGACGGAATAGGGATCGGTGACCAGGTTGCGCACCATGCCGGCCGATGGCGCGAACACGTCCACCGCGTACTGGTAGTACTGGCCCGACAGGTCGGTTGGCCGCGTGGCGGACCAGATGCCGGTGGCCTTGTCGAAGGTCATCGGCACCAGCGTGCTGGCCGCGCCGCTGCCTTTCGGATAAACGCAGACCGACACCTGGCGTGCCGTCGGCGCCCAAAGCTTGAAGGTGCTGCTGCCCGGAGCGATGGTCACGCCCAGGTCTGGCGCCTGGCTGGCGGCTGCGTACAGGTCGTCCAGGGCGCCGGCGATCTGCAGGCCGGTGGCGTCGCGCACGGTGCCGTCCGGCCCTTCCTGCACCAACACCAGCTGCTGCTGGTGCAGCGTGGCGGCGCGGGCAACGTCGGCTGCCGGCAGCGCCAGCGTGACGCCGGCCGCGACGAACTTGAAGCGCTGCGCCAGGTCGGCGGGCAGGGCGCTGTCGTGGCGTTCCAGCGTGATGGCGCCGTCGGCGCCGCTGACCTTGGCGCCCGTGGTGGCGGTCAGCGTGCCGCCGGCGGCGTAATAGAGCTTGAAGGTGGCGCCACTGTCGGCGCCGGGCCAGCGCAGCAACTGGCGGTTGAACCAGTAGGCGCGGGCGTCGGTCGCGGCGGCCGGTTGCAGCACGGTGGCGAACGGGCCGTTGCAGCTGGCCAGCGTGGCCGTGTCGGCGGCCGCGGCGGCCAGGCAGGTCAGGGCAAGTGCGCCGCCCGCCGAAAGTTGTGCCGCGCGTTTCCACGCGCCGTGCTGGTGTGCGTCCATCGACTCATCTCCTTATCATGTTTTAGTAGTGCAGTTACAAATATGCGCTTTGTATCCTTGAATTTGCCAGATATGGTAATCCAATTTATGTAGTTTAGATACTTAGATGCATGGGCGACGAGCAGATGATGGCAAATAATTCCGGCGTCACAGATCGGCGATTTGCCGCCGCTGGCAGGCGAGATTCAGGAAGGGCCATAGAGCGCAAGCGCAGGCCAGAGTGGTGACGACGCTGAAGAAGCTTGGGCCAAGCAGTGGAATACCTTGCATCTGGTTGGCCCACATGGCGCTCAGTGCCAACGTTGCGCACAGCAGGATGTGCTCGACCCAGATGCTCGTCGGTGCGACGCCGATAATGATGATCTGAGCACGTTGCATATCGACCTTCTTTTGCATGGCGAACTTGAGCCCGATAAGCAGCGATGGGAATCCGATCGAGAAGGCAGTGAAGCCGCTTGGTTCCGGGTTGCTTATCAGAAGGAATGACAGGCCCAGTAGCAATGTCGTCTCAAGGACGATCAGTACGGGTGTCATTCGGATACGCCGCCCCGCTTCAAAAAAGCGGATAGTGGGAAAAATCGCGTACGGAATCGGGAAAGTACCGCTGATTCCACTATTTTTGCCATCGGATATAACTAACATGGTTATCCACCGGATTTTGAGCTGTGGTTCAAGCCTTGAATATGCCGGACTTGCCTGCGTCGCGGCCTGAAGTTGCTCAAGGCATTACCGGCATTTCCAGGGATGGGCAAGAACTTACTTCTTGCCGGTGCCAATCTGGTACTTTTTGAGCTTGTCGTACAGCGTCTTGCGCGGCACGGCCAGATGGTCGGCGGCCAGGGCGACATTCCCGTCCGTGGCCTCCAGCGCGCGCACGATCAACTCGCGCTCGAACTGGTCGACCTGCTGGGGTAGGGAGGGGGCGGTTGTTTCCGCGTCAGGCGCGCCGCCCGCGTTGTCCGTGCTCCACGGCGCAGCGCTGATGGCTGCGGCGCTGGCCGGCATCTCCGCCACGCCCAGCACCAGCCGCTCGGCGAAGTTGCGCAGTTCGCGTACGTTGCCCGGCCACTCCCCGGCTTGCCACTGCGCCATCTGCTGCGCGCTCCAGGCGGGCACGGGACGCTGGAAGCGGGCCGCCGCATCCCGCACGAAGTGGGCCAGCAGCAGCGGGATGTCGTCCGGCCGGTCGCGCAGGCGGGGCAGCTCCAGGGTGACCACACCGATGCGGTAGTACAGGTCTTCGCGGAACAGGCCCTGGGCCGCCAGCTGCAGCAGGTCGGTCTTGGTGGCGGCCACCACGCGGCAGTCGAGCGCGATGCTGTCGTTGCCGCCCAGCCGTTCCAGCCGGCGTTCCTGCAGCACGCGCAGCAGCTTGACCTGCAGCGCCATCGGCATGCTTTCGATCTCGTCCAGGAAGACGGTGCCGCCGTTGGCGTATTCGAGCTTGCCGATGCGGCGCTTCTGCGCGCCCGTGAACGCGCCCGCCTCGTGGCCGAAGATTTCGCTCTCGAACACCGATTCGGGCAGGGCGCCGCAATTGATGGCGACGAACTGGCCCTTGCGCCCGCTGGCCGCGTGCAGCAGGCGTGCCACCACTTCCTTGCCGGTGCCGGTCTGGCCGTGGATCAGCACATCGACGGCGGCCGGCGCCACGTTGCGCACCAGGACCTTTACGCGTTCGATGGCGTCGGAGCGGCCCACCAGGTCCGGCAGGTCGGGATGCAGGGCACGCTGCGCACGCAAGGCGCGGTTCTCCAGCACCAATGCGCGTCGTTCCTGGGCGCGGTGTACGGCTTCCTGCAGGCGTTCGGCGGCGAACGGCTTTTCGATGAAATCGTAGGCGCCGCTGCGCATGGCCGCTACCGCCATGGCGACATCGCCGTGGCCGGTGACGACGATGACGGGCAGCTCCGCGTCCAGCGCCACCACCTGCTCCAGCAGTTCCAGGCCGCTGCGGCCGGGCAGGCGCACGTCCGTCACGATAACGCCGCCGAAGTCGGGCCGCAGCAGGGCCTGCGCCTCCTCGGCGCTGGCGCAGGCTTGCACGGTAAAGCCGCCCAGTTCCAGCGTCTGGCTGGTGGCCAGGCGCAGCGCCGCTTCATCTTCAACCAGGATCGCTTGCGGTGCGCTCACGTCACACTCCTTCTATCAACAATGGCAGGCGCAGCTCGAAGCGCGCGCCGCCGCCGGGCAGGTTGCGGGCCGTGAGCTGGCCGTTCATGGCCTGCACGATGGATGACGAAATCGCCAGTCCCAGCCCCAGTCCCTTGCCGGACGGCTTGGTGGTGAAAAACGGTTCGAACAGGTGGGCCGCCACCTGCTCCGGTATGCCAGGGCCGCTGTCGCTGATGCTCACCAGCGCGCATGCATCCTCGCGCGCGAGCGCGATGGCCACCCGGCGCGGCGCGTCCTGCGGCCCCGCCTCCACGGCGTCGAGCGCGTTGCGCAGCAGGTTGATCAGCACCTGCTCGATGCGCACGGCGTCGCCGGCCACCTTGCTGCAGCCATCGTCGGCCGTCACGTCCAGTGCCACATCAAGCCGGCGGAATTCGCTTTGCAGCAGGAACGACGAGGCGCGCACGGAAGCGGCCAGGTCCACCGTGGCCACGCTTTCATCCTTGCGCGCGAAGCCCTTGAGCTGGCCGATGATGGCGCCCATGCGCGCGCTGGCGTCGGCGATGTGGCCCAGGTTGCTGGTGGCCTGCGCCGTCATGCCCCGTTCCAGGAAGGTGCGGGCGTTATCGGCAAAGGCGCGGATGGCGGCCAGCGGCTGGTTCAGTTCATGCGTGACGCCGGCCGCCATCTGGCCCAGCATGGCCAGCTTGCCGGCCTGGACCAGCTCATTCTGGGTCGAGCGCAGCAGCTGTTCCGTTTCCTGCAGCTTGGCGTATTTGCTTTCCAGGCTGGCGTTGGTCTGGCGCAGCTGGTCCGTGCGTTCGACGATGCGGTCCTCCAGTTCCAGTGCGGCCCGCTGCAGCGCGGCGCGCGAAGCCTGGGCTTCCTCCAGCCGGCGGCGGCGCTGGTGGATGGCCCAGCTGGAGACGGCCGCGCAGGCCAGCAGCAGCGCCGCCGCCAGCGCCCACTGCACGCCAGCCCGCAGCACGCGGTCCTGGCCGGGGAACAGCATCAGCTGCCATCCCAGTTCGCCGACAGGCTGCGTGACGGGCTGCACGACGTTGGCGGGCAGGGGCAGGATGGGCTTGCCCAGGTATTGCTGGGTGCGCGCCAATTCCTGTTCGGTGGCCGCATCCAGCCGGCGCAGACTGCGGTAAATCCAGTCCGGCCGGTTGCTGAGGAAGATCACGCCGCTGCGGTCGGCCAGCACGATGGGGTCGGCGCTGCTGCGCCAGGTGCGCTCGAATTCGGCCAGGCTGATCTTGACGGCCACCACCCCGGCCACGGCGCCGCGCGCGCTGCCGTCGCGGTACACGGGTTGGGCGATGAAATAGCCCGCTTCGCTGGTGCTGGTGCCGATGCCGTAGAACCGTCCCGCCTGGCCATGCAGGGCGGCGTGGAAGTAGGGGCGGTAGGAAAAGTTCTTGCCCACGAAGCCCAGCGGCTGGTCCCAGTTGCTGGCGCCCAGCGTGAGGCCGTCGCGGTTCATCACGTAGATGGCGCCGACCTTGGCCTGCTGCTGGATGGTGTGCAAGGTGCTGTTCAGGCGGGCGATGGCTTGTGGCTCGTCCGGGTGGGCCAGGGCCTGGATCAAGTCAGGCTGGAAGCCCAGCACGAAGGGCAGGGTTTCGAATTTTTGCAGGACCGATTGCAGGTCGGGCGCGATCAGCTGCAGCTGGCGCTGGCCCTGGTCCTGCAGTTCGGCGCGGGCGTGGCGGGTGCCGAGCAGATAGGCGGCAGCCACGATGGCGGCGGCGCCGAGCAAGGCCGGTAGCAACAACAGGGATAGGTTCGCGCGCTTCATGCTTGGTACTGTACCGCAACAGGGGATAGGGCGGAGACATGGGGCACGTACCCTGCTTCAAAAATGGGGACGAACTCCCCAAAATGGGGACGTACCCCGGTTTGATATAGCGCAAATCGGGGTACGTCCCCATATTTCCCATGCCCGGCTCCAAAAATGGGGACGGACTCCGGTTTGATATGGCGCAAATCGGGGTACGTCCCCATTTTCACGTCCCCATTTTTATCGCTCAATCGACGGCGGCGAGGCGGATTTCGTCGTTGTGGTGGCGCTGCTGCTCTTCCATCACCAGCTGCCCCAGCTCGCGCTTGAGGGCGTTGAACTCGGCGGCGGCCGGGTCGCGCAGCCGCGGCAGGTCCACCAGCAGGTCGCGCTTGACCGTGCCGGGACGATACGTCATGACGACGATGCGGTCGGCCAGGTAGATCGCTTCCTCGATGCTGTGGGTGACGAATATGATGGTCTTCTTTAACTCGGACCAGATGCGCAGCAGCTCGTCCTGCAGGTTGCGCCGCGTGAGCGCGTCGAGCGCGCCGAACGGCTCGTCCATCAGCATGATGGGCGAATCGAGCGCCAGTACGCGGGCGATGGCCACCCGCTGGCGCATGCCGCCCGACAGGTCTTTCGGATAGCGCTGGGCGAAGTCCTGCAGCGACAGCATCTTCAGCAGTTCCTGCACCTTGGCGTCGATTTCGCGCTGGCCCATGCCTTTGATCTCCAGCCCGAAGGCGATGTTCTTGGCCACCGTCATCCACGGGAACAGCGCGTATTCCTGGAACACCATGCCGCGTTCGGGGCCGGGCCCCGTCACCAGCTTGCCGTCCGCGTGGATGGTGCCCGACGAGGGCAGCGAGAAGCCGGCCACGGCGTTGAGCAGGGTGGACTTGCCGCAGCCGGAAGGCCCCAGCAGGCAGACGAACTGCCCCTGCGGAATATCGAGCTCGATGTTCTTGAGCGCGACCACTTCGCGCCCGTCGGCCTGGAATACTTTGTTGACGCCGCGAACGGCAATATGGGATGCGCTCAATTTAGTTCTCCAGGCCGCGGTGCCAGCGCAGCAAATGATTGTTCAGTTTGTTCATGGCGACGTCGATCAGCAGGCCCAGCAGGCCGATGCTGATCATGCCGGCGATAATCTTGTCCGACCAAAAATACTCGCGCGCCTCGAGGATGCGGAAGCCCAGCCCGTTGTTCACGGCGATCATCTCGGACACAATGACGACGATGAACGCGGTGCCGATGCCGATCCGCACGCCCGACAGGATGTAGGGCACGGCCGCCGGCAACATCACCCGCACGAACATGGTGTGCTGCCCCACGCCCAGGTTGCGCGCGGCCCGGATGTAGATGCCGTCCACCTGCCGCACGCCGGCGATGGTGTTCATCAGCACGGGGAAGAAGGCGCCCAGCGCGATCAGGAACACGGCCGGCGCGTTGCCCAGCCCGAACCAGAGTATGGCCAGCGGAATGTAGGCGATGGGTGGAATCGGCCGCAGCACCTGCATCAGCGGATTGAGCCAGGCATACATGCGCTTGCTCGATCCCATGACCAGGCCCAGCGGCAGCGCCAGTCCCGCGCCCACCACAAAGCCCACCACCACGCGGTACATGCTGCTGAAGGTGTCGCCGATCAGCTCGCCAGAAAAGGCCCAGGCCAGCCAGGAACCGGCCGCCGGGTCGTAGGCTTGCAGCGGCAGCAGGTATTCGAACCACTTGTGCACCACGGCCGCCGGCGACGGCAGCACCTGCGGGTTGACCCAGCCCAGCATGGCGCTGGCCTGCCACAGGGCGACGACGAGGACCGGCACCACGATGCCGGCGGCGAGTTCACGCCAGTGTTGTAGTTTCATGATGTCTCCCGTTATTGGATGTTGAGGCTTTTCTTGGCCGCTTCCAGCAGGTCGGTCTTGACCCAGTCCTTGGCCACGGGCGGGTTGCGCATCTTGCCGGTGCCGGTCCTGGCCATGACGTCGGTGGTGACCTGGATATGGTCGACGGTGACGTCGTAGCTGTAGGGCGAATTGCTGATGGCGTCGTCGAAGTCGTCCTTGGTGATCTGGTTCTTGAAGATGGTTTCGCGCACATACTTCTCGGCCACGGCCTTGTTGTCGATGAACAGCTTGGTGGCCTGCACGAAGCAGTTCATGAACTTGGCCGCCACGGCGCGGTGCTCCTTGTAGAACTTCTCGCTCATGACCATGGTGCGCACGGGCGCGCCGATGGGCGTGTCGTAGGGCTTCATCACTTCCACCCCGTAGCCCTTGTTGATGGCCTGCGACGATTGCGGTTCGCTTTGCATGATGGCGTCCAGGTTCTTGCCCAGCAGCGCCTGGTTGAGGTCGGCAAAGGCCAGGTAGACCAGCTGCACGTCCTTGCCCGGCTGGTCGGACGCCGTCAGGCCGTGCTGGGCCAGTTCGGCCACCAGCAGCACTTCATGGATGCCGCCGCGCGTGACGCCGACCTTCTTGCCCTTCAAGTCCTTGATCGACTTGACGCCGGCGTCGGGGCGCGCCACCAGGCGTGCGCCGCCCTTGGCGAAACCGGCGACGACGTAGATGGGCGCGCCGTTGGCGCGGCCGGAAATGGCGGCCTCGGAGGCGGTGGCGCCCACGTCCAGTTCGCCGGCCAGGATGGCTTGCATCACGTCCGGCCCCTTGGCGAACACGTGTTCTTCCACTTTGATGCCGCACTTGGGCGCGATTTCCTTGATGTAGGAAACGGCGCCGTAGTGGGCGAACTTGAGATTGCCGAGGCGGACCACGTCTTCCGCCTGGGCGGCGGTGCAAAGGACGGCGGCGGCGAGTGCGATCAGGCGTAACTTGGACATGCTGGTCTCCGTTGTGGTTGTGTGCCTTAAGCAAGTGCACGTTCTGTGCCAGCCACAAGGGGAACCCATCGCGAACGCTAAGGTATTGATTTATATCGGATCGCGGCGGCGCGGTGCTTGCGCGCCGTCAGCATCCCGGGCGGAAATCCGCAATCGGCGCCAGTGCCGGTGGCGGATTTCCGCGCAAGGCAAGGGCGTGAATCAGCCCTCGCGGTAGTGGTTCACCATGCGATAGCTGCGCGCATACCAGCCGAAAATGGCGGCCGCGGCCAACGCGAAGGCGGCGAAGAAGAACATCTGGAACGCGATCGAGCTGAGGCCGGTCGCGGCGATGAGTGCCGTGACGCCATCGTTCTTGACGCCCGCATTGACGATCAGCACCCACAGGCTGCCGATGGTGACGGCCAGATACCACAAGCTCATGATGGTGCCCTTCATGGAGGCTGGCGCCTGGCTGTACGCGAATTCCAGTCCCGAGGTCGACACCAGCACCTCGCCGAACGTGAGCAGCGTGTAGGGCAGGATCTGCCAGGCGATGGAGGTGGGCGTGCCACCATCCATCTGCAGCTGGATGGCGCCGATCACCACCCAGGCCAGCGACGTGAAGGCGATGCCGCCCGTCATGCGGCGCAGCGTGGTCGGTTCCCAGCCCAGGCGGCGCAGCAGGGGGAACAGCAACAAGTTGTTGAACGGGATCAGCAGCATCACCAGCATGGGGTTGAGCGCCTGCATCTGGGCCGGCAGGAACCAGTCCGGCTTGGTCATGTCATTCGCTTGCACGATCCAGGTCGAAGCCTTCTGGTCGAACAGCGACCAGAATGGTGTGACCAATGAAAACACGATCAGGATGCGCAGCACGGCCCGCACGCCTTCTATCGTCTCGTCCGGATGGGCGCCGCGGGCCCGTTCCAGCTGCATGGCCGTGCCCATGCCGCCAAAGGCCAGCAGCAGCACCACGGCCAGGCAGGCCGCGATCACAAAGCCCCACTGGGGCGTCATGCACAGCGAGGCCACGGCGCCGGCGACGCCCACGCCCGCCACCGTCAGGCCGGGACGCGACTGGCCGGGCCGGCGCGCCAGCAGCGCCGTGCGCGCCACCCGCAGCACGGAATGGGGATCGGCCGCCGCCGGCGGCACGTGCACGTATTTCTTGTTCCCCATCCAGAACACGACGGTGGCGATGAACATCAGCAGCCCGGGAATGCCGAACGCCACGGCGGCGCCGAAATCGCGCAGGAAGAGGGGCATCAGCAGCGAGGCGAAGAAGGAGCCGAAGTTGATGATCCAGTAGAACGCGTCGAACACCACCTTGGCCCGGTTCTTGTTGCTCTGGTCAAACTGGTCGCCCACGAACGACACCACCAGCGGCTTGATGCCGCCCGAGCCGAAGGCGATCAGGAACAGGCCCAGGTAAAAGCCCTGCAAGTTGTCCTCGAAGATGGCGAGGCAGGCGTGGCCGGCCACGTAGACCAGGCTCATCCAGAAGATGGTGTTGTACTTGCCGAACAGGCGGTCGGCCACCCAGCCGCCCAGCAGGGGGAAGAAATAGACGCCGATCACAAAAGTGTGGAACACATGCTTGGCCTCGCTGGCCCGCTCGGGCAGCGGCAGGAACAGCAACAGGGTGCTGATCAGGAAGGGCGTGAGGATGTTGCGCATGCCATAAAAGCTGAAGCGCTCGCAACCCTCGTTGGCGATGATGTAGGGAATTTGCCGCGGCATCGGGCCGTTACCGGGCTCCAATTCGGCACTTTGGGCTGTAGTTTGTGTAGTTTGACTACTATTCATTGTGGTCTCTATTTTCTTTTAACTTTGTAAGTTATTGATTTAATTGGCTTTTGCATGGTGTTGCGAAAAGCGCCTGCACATTGAAAAATTCATATTGCTGATGTATATTACGTACAAATCCAACATCGGGCCCTGCCATGACACTACAACTCTCCCAGCCTTCCGATCAGCAACGCCAGTGGTGGCGCGAAGCCATCATCTACCAGGTTTATCCGCGCAGCTTCCTCGACACCAATGGTGACGGCGTCGGCGATCTGCCCGGCATTACGGCAAAGCTGGACTATATCGCATCGCTGGGCGTGGACATCGTCTGGATTTCCCCATTTTTCAAGTCGCCGATGAAGGACTTCGGCTACGACGTGTCGGACTACTGCGACGTCGATCCCCTGTTCGGCACGCTGGCCGATTTCGACCAGCTGGTGGCCCGCGCCCACAGTCTGGGCCTGAAGATCATGATCGACCAGGTCATGTCGCACTCGGCCGAAGACCATGCCTGGTTCAAGGAAAGCCGCAGCAGCCGCGACAATCCCAAGGCCGACTGGTATGTGTGGGCCGACCCGCTGCCGGACGGCAATCCACCGAACAACTGGATGTCCGTCTTCGGCGGTTCGGCCTGGCAGTGGGACAGCCGTCGCCGCCAGTACTACATGCACAACTTCCTCGTCAGCCAGCCCGACCTGAACTTCCACAATCCGCAAGTGCAGCAAGCACACCTCGACAGCCTGCGCTTCTGGCTGGAGCGGGGCGTGGACGGCATCCGCATGGACGCCTGCAACTTCCATTTCCACGACACCGAGCTGCGCAGCAATCCGCCGGCCGTCAACCGCGACACGGCCACCGTGTCCGACGTCAACCCGTACGGCATGCAGGCCCACGTCTACGACAAGAGCCGCCCGGAAAACCTGGCCTTCCTGCAAAAGCTGCGCAGCCTGCTCAATGAATACGGCGCCGTCGCCATCGGCGAAGTGGGGGCCGACGATTCGCTGGCCGTGATGGCCGAATACACGGCCGGCGGCGACAAGCTGCACATGGCCTACAGCTTCAACCTGCTGGTGCCGACCGTGACGGCCCAGTACATCCGCAACCAGGTCGAACAGTTCGAAGCGCGCGTGCAGGGCGGCTGGGCCTCCTGGTCGGTGGGCAACCACGACGTGCAGCGCGTGGCCACCCGCTGGGGCGGCCCGGACGCGCCCGTCGCCTTCGCCAAGATGATCCTGGCCATGCAGCTCTCGCTCAAGGGCACGCCTTGCCTGTACCAGGGCGACGAGCTGGCCTTCCCGGAAGCGGACGTGCCGTTCGAACTGCTGCAAGACCCATACGGCATCACCTTCTGGCCGGAATTCAAGGGCCGCGACGGCTGCCGCACGCCGATGGCGTGGACCAGCGGCGAGCATGGCGGCTTCACCAGCGGCAAGCCGTGGCTGCCCGTGGTGGCGCCGCAGCTGGCGCGCGCCGCCGCCGTGCAGGAAAACGATCCCGACTCGGCGCTGGCCTTTGCTCGCAAGATCATCGCGTGGCGCCGCGCGCTGCCCCAGCTGACCCGCGGCGGCATCACCTTCCTCGACGCACCGGAGCCGGTACTGGCGCTGCGGCGCGACCTGGAAGGCGAGCGTGGCATCGTTGCCGTCTTCAACCTCGGCGCCGCGCCGGTCAGCTTCAGCCTGCCGCAGGCGGCGGGCGCCGAGCAGATGAGCGGCTACGGCCTGCCCGGCACCGTGCAGGGCGACCAGGTCAGCCTGCCGGCCTACGGCGCCTGGTTCGGCCTGGTCCGGTAAGCGGACGGCGGCCATCGACAAACAGCAAACCCCGCACGAGTCGTTTGTGCGGGGTTTGCTTCTTTATGGGCCATATTTCGGGTATGCTTGCCGCCTTCCGGGGCGTTATATTCCAAACAAAACGCACCGCTCAATGTTCTGACTGAATCGACGATGAAACAAGCTGAAGTTGACCATAAACTCAATCGCACCGCGTTTGCCGACGGACCCCGCCTGCTGGCCGACATCGGCGCCACCCATGCCCGGTTCGCGCTGCAGACGGCGCCGGGCGAGTTTCGCGCCGTTAGCGTGCTCAAGTGCGACGACTTCCCCGACATCGTGGCCATGCTGCGCTCCTACCTGGCCGACCACCGCGACATCACGCTGAACCACGCGGCGCTGGCCGTGGCCAACCCCGTCAGCGGCGACCAGGTGCGCATGACCAACCGCGACTGGGAATTCTCCACCGACGAAGTGCGGCGCGCGCTGGGCCTGCACACGCTGCTGGTGGTGAACGACTTCACGGCGCTGGCCATGTCGCTGCCCGGCCTCAAGCCGGCCGACCTGATGCAGGTGGGCGGCGGCGCGCCGGCCAGCAACTCCGTGATCGGCGTGCTGGGACCGGGCACCGGCCTGGGCGTGTCGGGCGTGATCCCCACCGTGGACGGTTTCGTCACCCTGGGCAGTGAAGGCGGCCACACCAACTTCGCCCCGGCCGACGAGCGCGAATATTCTATCCTCCAATATGCGTGGCAGACCTGGTCGCACGTGTCGACCGAGCGCCTCATTTCCGGCCCCGGCATGGAAATCATCTACCGCGCCATCGCCAAGCGCAACGGGCGCCAGGTGCGCGACCTGACGAACCAGGAAATCATGTCCGGCGCCCTGACCGACAAGGACCCGCTGTGCCTGGAAGTGCTGGAATGCTTCTGCGCCATGCTGGGCGGCGCCAGCGCCAACCTGGCCGTCACGCTGGGCGCGTTCGGCGGCGTCTTCATCGGCGGCGGCATCGTGCCGCGCATGGGCGAGTGGTTCAAGACGTCGCCGTTCCGCTCGCGCTTTGAAGCCAAGGGCCGCTTCACCAGCTACCTGTCGGAAATCCCGACCTACGTCATCACCACGCCCAATCCCGCGTTCTACGGCGTGGCCACGATCCTGTCGGAGCACCTGCGCGGGCGCAGCGGCGCCAACACGCTGATGGAGCGCGTGCAGCACCTGCAGCACGAACTGACGCCGGCCGAGCAACGCGTGGCCAGCCTGGTGCTGGAGCAGCCGCGCCTGGTGCTGAACGAACCGATCGCCGACATCGCCCGCCTGGCCGAAGTGAGCCAGCCGACCGTGATCCGCTTCTGCCGTTCGCTGGGTTTCCTGGGCCTGGCCGACTTCAAGCTCAAGTTCGCCAGCAGCCTGACGGGCGCCATTCCCGTGCGCCACAGCCAGGTGCGGGTCAGCGACAGCACGCACGACCTGAGCGCCAAGGTGATCGACAACACCGTGTCGGCCATCCTGAAATTCCGCGACCAGCTCGACGTGCGCTCGCTGGACCGTGCCATCGCCCTGATCAGCAAGGCCAAGCGGGTCGAGTTCTACGCCATGGGCAATTCGCGCGTGGTGGCGCTGGACGGCCAGCACAAGTTCTTCCGCTTCCGCATCCCCACCTCCTCGTACGGCGACTCGCACCTGTTCGGGCTGGCGGCGGGGCTGCTCAAGGCGGGCGACGTGGTGATCGCCATTTCCAATTCCGGCAAGCTGCCCGACCTGCTCGACGCAGTCGACACGGCGCGCGCGGCCGGCGCCGACGTCATCGCCATCACGGCCAGCAACTCGCCGCTGGCCAAGAAAGCCACGGTCTGCCTGGCCGTCGACCACAGTGAAGACAGCACCACCTTCCTGTCGATGATCTCGCGCATCCTGCAGCTGCTGCTGATCGACATCCTGTCCGTCGGCATCTCGCTCGACGCCCAGAATGCCGAGCTCGTGCTCGAGCGTAAAGGCGAAGGCATCGAATCGGAAACGCGCCGCCTGCTGATCTCCCACCTCGACAGCTAAGCCCGCCACCTCCAAAAAATGGGGACGTACCCCGATTTGCGAATTCGCAAATCGGGGTACGTCCCCATTTTTTTTGCTGTTACAAATTTGTGCTTGAACTCTGCCGGAATACGTTTACGATATATCTTATTCCGATATATCTTAAGGAGTTTCCCCATGTTCCGATTCCTGCACGGCGCCCATCGCTTCCATTCCCTCATGCACGGCCACCACGGCGGCGGGCGGGGCCACGGGCGCGGGCCGAAGATGTTCGACGCCGGGGCCATGCGCTATGTCGTATTGCAACTGATCGCCGAAAAGCCCCGCCATGGCTATGAAATCATCAAGGAGCTCGAGCAGCGCTCCGGCGGCGGCTACACGCCCAGCCCCGGCGCCATCTATCCGCTGCTGTCCATGCTGCTCGATATGGGCCATGTGTCGGCCGTCGCCGATGGCAACAAGAAGCTGCACACCATCACCCCCGAAGGCGAGGCTTTCCTGGCCGAGCACCGCCAGTTTGTTGATGCTATCCTTGCCCGCATGGGCGAACCGTGCGATGCGCGTGGCGATATCCGCAACCTGATGCACGAACTGCGCAACGTGGTGCATCTGCGCGCCCGCGACGGCCATCCGGAGCCGGCGCGGCTGGAGCAGGTGCGCACCATCCTGCGCCGCGCCATTGCCGATATCGAGGCGCTGGACTGAGTCCGGTGCCCACTACTTTCCAAGGACAACAATCAGTGCCAACCACCTTGACTCCCGCGCGCGAGCGCATCGTGCTGTGGCTGCTCGCCC
>JAZJZQ010000350.1:0-1976 GCA_040389625.1 Pseudomonadota bacterium
TCCTGATTCTGCGCGGATGGCCGCTGCCATGATGAACGGAATTCACTTTCTTGATAAGAGTGACAATATTTTTCACTGTGCAGGACGGGTATTTTTGCACTGGTATTAGAAAATTTAGACATTTATAAAACCACTTGACGACCACTTTCATCGGTTCCATTCTCCCCCGGGCCATGCCGGAAAACCGCGCTGCGTCTGGTTTCCCGCTTCAGCAGGGCTAACAGTTCCAACGAATAAAGGGAGACGAGATGACTTATCAACGTAAAGCAGGCGGACTGATCCTCATGCTGATCGGCACCGCGCTGACGGCATGCGGCGGCGGCGGGGACGAGCACGCCACGGCGTCCAGCACCAGGCTGCTGGCCGTCAGCGGCACCGACGCCGACGTCAGCTGCCCGGCCTGGGTGTCGAGCCAGATCTACACGGTGGGCAATTGCGTAACTTACCAGGGCAAGGTCTACACGGCCAAGTGGTGGACTCAAGGCAATGTACCGGGCACCGAGCAATGGGGGCCATGGCAGGAGACGACGGTGACGCCAACGCCAACGCCGACGCCGACCCCAACGCCAACGCCAACTCCAACTCCAACTCCGACTCCGACTCCGACTCCGACTCCGACTCCAACGCCGACGCCGACACCAACGCCAACGCCCACCGGCGGCCGCGAGATCGGTTCCTACTTCGCCCAGTGGGGCGTGTACGGCCGCGGTTACGAGGTGGCCGACATCCACACCACCAAAACGCCCGTGGGCGGCGTGATGACCAGCGTGGCCGACCAGCTCACCTTCATCAACTACGCCTTCGGCAATATCTACGCCAAGAACGGCGGCTACGAATGCGACATGGTCACCAAGCTGGAAACGGGCAACGACAGTCCGCCCCCGGCCGATGCCGGCACGGGCGGCGACGCCTTCGCCGATTACCAGCGCCAGCCTGCGCGCACGGTGGACGGCAAGACCATCTCCTGGGATGCGCCGCTGACGGGCAACTTCGCCCAGCTCAAGCTGCTCAAGGCCGCCCACCCCAACCTGAAGGTGTTCATCTCGCTGGGCGGCTGGACCTGGTCGAAATACTTCTCGGCCGCCGCCAAGACGGATGCACTGCGCAAGCAGCTGGTGCGCTCCTGCGTCAAGCAATTCATCGCCGGCGACCTGCCCTTGCAGGATGGACGCGGCGGCGCCGGCGCGGCCAAAGGCGTGTTCGACGGCATCGACATCGACTGGGAATATCCGGGCGGCGGCGGCCAGCCCTACAACACGGTGGACGCAGCCAACGACAAGCACAACTTCACGCTGTTGATGGCCGAGTTCCGCGCCCAGCTCGACGCCCAGGGCGCCACGGACGGCAAGCGTTATGCGCTAACGGCCGCCATCGGTGCCGGCGCGGAAAAGATCGCCCAGACGGAACCGGCCCTGTACAGCCAGTACATGGACTGGGTCAACCTGATGAGCTACGACTTCCACGGCGCCTGGGAAGCGTCCACCAACTTCCACGCGCCGCTGTACCACGACCCGGCCGACCCGGCCACCGGCAACCTGGCCAAGTACAACACCAACGACGCCATCACGGCATTGGTGGCGGCCGGCATGCCGCGTAACAAGATCCTGCTGGGTGTGCCGTTCTACGGGCGGGGCTGGAAAGGCGTGCCGGCCGGGCCCAACGGCAATGGCCTGTACCAGGCCGCCGCCGGTGCCGCCGCCGGCGCCTACGAGGCGGGCATCGACGACTACAAGGTGTTGATGAACAAGGCCGGTACGCGCTGGTACCACCCGGTGACCAGGCAGCTGTTCCTGTACACCGCCACCGGCGAATGGTGGAGCTATGACGACCCCACCGTCATCGCCGTCAAGATGCAGTACATGCGCGACCAGGGCCTGCGCGGCGCCTTCTCGTGGGAGCTGGACGGCGACGCCAGCGGCGCCCTGACCAGCGAGGTGTGGAAGGGCCGCTGATCCCATCGGCCCTGCCGGCGGCGC
>JAZJZQ010000350.1:2076-5251 GCA_040389625.1 Pseudomonadota bacterium
CGCCTGCACAACCGCATCGCCAAGCGCGACTGGCTGCTGTCGATCCCGGCCCGGCTGGAGCGGCTGGGGCCGGCGCATATCGAACGCAAGCAGCGCCTGGACGGCGATGCCTTCCTGCACCAGCACTATCGCAGCAACACGCCCGTGATCCTCACCGGCCTGCTCGACGATTGCGCCGCGCGCACGCGCTGGAGCCTCGATTATTTCCAGCGGCAATTTGGCGAGCGCATGGTGGAAGTGCAGTTCGGCCGCAACGCCGATCCGCAATACGAGCAGAACAGTATCGCCCACAAGCGGCACATCCGCTTTGGCAGTTATGTGGAGCTGGTGCGCGACGGCGGCCACACCAACGACTTCTACATGACGGCCAACAACGGCCAGCACAACGGCCAGGCGCTGCACGAGCTGTGGCAGGACGTGCCGCCGCTGGCCGACTACCTGGCGCCGCGGCCGGACAACCGGGGCTTTTTCTGGCTCGGCCCGGCGGGCACCGTCACGCCCTTCCACCATGACCTGACCAACAACTTCATGGTGCAGATCATGGGTCGCAAGCGGGTGCGCCTGATCGCGCCGTGGCACACGCCGAGCCTGCGCAACCATCGCCACTGCTTCAGCGAGGTGGACGGGCGCCGGATCGACTTGCAGCGTTATCCCGCCATGGCCGGCGTGCCGGTGCTGGACTGCGTGCTGGCGCCGGGCGAGATCCTGTTCCTGCCCGTGGGCTGGTGGCACTTCGTGGAAGCGCTCGACATCACGGTCACCATCTCGGCCACCCACTTCAAATGGGACAACGACTTCTACAGCCACTACCCCACCGACCACGACTTCTGACCCACAACACTGGAGACATACCATGACCTTTCACCCGAACCGGCTGCTGCTGGCCCTGCTGGGCGCCACGCTGGCAGCCTGCGGCGGCGGCAGCCCGGACACGGCCGGCACGGCCGCGCCACGCATGCTGGCCAGCGTCACCACCTCCTGCCCCGACTGGGACAGCTCGGCCGTCTACACGCAGGGCAACTGCGTGACCTATCAGGACAAGACCTACACGGCCAAATGGTGGACGCAAGGGAACGTGCCGGGCACCGAGCAGTGGGGGCCGTGGCAGGAAAGCAGCGTGACGCCTACGCCCACCCCGACACCGACGCCAACGCCAACGCCAACGCCGACACCAACTCCAACGCCGACGCCGACACCGACGCCAACGCCTGTGCCCTGCCGCCCTGACGGCCTGAGCTCCCCCGTCACCAACGTCCCCTATTGCAAGGTGTACGACAGCAGCGGGCGCGAGCTCATCGCCCATGGTCTCAAGCGGCGCATCGTCGGCTACTTCGCCAGCTGGCGCACTGGCGTGGACGGCAGCCCCACCTACCTGGTCAACGACATCCCGTGGGACAAGATCACCCACCTCAACTACGCCTTCGGCACGGTCGACAAGAGCACCTTCAAGGTCCAGCTGGGCAGCGGCGCCGGCAATCCGGACACGGGCCTGACCTGGCCCGCCATTCCCGGCGCGGCCATGGATCCGTCGCTGCCGTACCAGGGCCACTTCAACCTGCTGGCCCAGTACAAGAAAAAGTATCCGGACGTGAAAATCATGCTGTCCGTGGGCGGCTGGGCCGGCAGCACCGGCTTTTACACGGCCACCACCAACGCCGACGGCACGCTGAACCAGAACGGCATCAACACCCTGGCCGATTCCATGGTGGCCGTGCTGCGCCAGTACAGCTTCTTCGACGGCATCGACATCGACTACGAGCATCCCACCACCGACAACGAAGCCGGCAACCCGCTCGACTTCCCGCTGTCCAAGCCGCGTCTGGCGGGGCTGATGGCCAGCTACAACGTGCTGCTCAAGACGGTGCGCCAGAAGCTCGACACGGCCGCCGTGGCGGACCAGAAGTACTACCTGCTCACCATCGCCGGCTCCGCCTCAGGCTGGGTACTGCGGGGCGAGGAAAACCTGTCCGGCCTGAAATACCTGGACTATGCCAGCCTCATGTCCTACGACCTGCATGGCGCCTGGAACCAGTATGTCGGCCCCAACGCGCCCCTGTTCGATGACGGCAACGACGCCGAACTCAAAGCCGGCAACGCCTACCAGTACGCCAACATCGGCTACCTGAACGTGGACTGGGCCTACCGCTACTATCGCGGCGCGCTGCAGGCCGGCCGCATCAATATCGGCGTGCCCTACTACACGCGCGGCTGGAAGGACGTGACGGGTGGCAGCAACGGCCTGTGGGGCAGCACGGCGCAGGTCAGCTCCACCACCACCTGCGCCGGCGTGGCCACCTGCGGCACGGGCGCGGTCGGCATCGACAACGTCTGGTACGACCTGGACGCCAGCGGCCAGCCCGTGCCCGGCGGCGGCAATCCCCTGTGGCACGCGCTCAACCTGCAGCAAGGCATCGTGCCCGACTACCTGGACGCCTACAAGGTCAGCGACAAGACCCTGACCGGCAGCTACGTTGCCAACTACAGCGCCACCATGGCCGCGCCGTGGCTGTGGAACGCCACCAAGCGCGTGTTCATCTCGACCGAGACGGTGCAGTCGATCGCGGCCAAGGCCAAGTACGTGGTGGACAACAACATCGGCGGCATCATGATCTGGGAGCTGGCCGGCGACTACGCCTGGAACGCCGGCAAGAACGGCGGCAAGGGCGAGTACTACATGGGCACCACGCTCACCACCGCCATCTACAACGCCTTCAGCACGGCCGGCGCTTACGGCAACCTGCGGGCCGAGAGCGCCATGCCGGCCAGCAGCGCCCGGGTCGCCATCACGCTGGGCAGCTGGAAACTGGGCGACGACAACTACCCGATCAACCCCGTGCTCACGGTGACCAACAACACGGCCACCACGATACCGGGCGGTTCGGTGGTGGAGTTTGACTATCCCGTCTCGGCCCCGGCCGACATGAGCGACCAGTCCGGCGTAGGGCTGAAAGTGACGAGGGCCGGCTACAGCGGGCCGAACAACATCGGCGGTTTCAAGGCCACGTTCAACCACGCGCAGTTCACGCTGCCGGCCTGGCAAGCGCTGGCGCCGGGCGCATCGCTGGCCGTCACGCTCAACTACCGGCTACCGATATCGGGCCCGACGGCCTATGTCATCACCATCAACGGCGTGCGTTACGCCCTGGCCGGCGACTACCCGGAACTGCCCGTCGGC
>JAZJZQ010000351.1:0-50343 GCA_040389625.1 Pseudomonadota bacterium
ACGGAATTGAGCGCGATGGTCATGGTGGCACTCCTGCTCACTTCACTATAGGAGCCGCCGGTAGCGCACGCAAGTGCCAGCGGACAAGATCAAGCCCCGGCCCCCGCGCCCTCAGTCCTGCCCCTGTTGCCCTGCCGCAGCAGCCAGGCTGGCGGCCAACTTGCGCAACCACGCGCCGCCGCCGGCCCCGTTCCACACCAGCGCTACCTGTTCCACGCACTGATAGGCGCAATCGGTCACATGAATGCGGCACAACTGCTCGCCGGCCAGCGCAAAGTCGGGCAGGTAGGCCAGCGCTTCACCGCCCCGCACCAGCGCCAGCAGCAGCTGCAAGTCGTCGGCCCAGTAGCGTATCTTGCGCGGCAGCTGGTCGTCGCGCCAGCCGTCGGAGCGGGCGCCGCGCAGCACGCCGCAAAACAGGGAACGGGACGGACAGACGAAATCATGGGCCAGCACCTGGGCCGTGCTTGCGTGCAACAGCGATGCGGGCGGCAAGGCCGTCACCAGCGGATGGGTCGGCCCCGCCGCCAGTTGCAGGGTCACGCTGCCCAGCGCCGTGGTCCGCCACTGCTCCGACCAGTGGGCGGCCCGGCCCGCCGTCACGCTGTCGGTGACGATGGCCGCGTCCAGCTCGCCGCGCGCCAACGCGGCCAGCGCCTCGTCCTCGTACATGGCGTGCAGATGCAGGCTGGCGGCCGGATAGGGGCGCAAGGCTTGCGCCAGCGCATGGCCGTGGCGCCACAGCAAAATGGCCGGGCCGCCGACGCGGCATGTCACGTCGGCCTGTTCGCCCATCAGGTCGCTGCGGGCCTGGTCGGCCAGCGCCAGCAAGGTCTGGGCCCGCTGCAGCAACAGCTGGCCATGGCCGTTCAGCGCCAACTGCCGGGCGCCGCGGTCGAACAAGGGCTTGCCCAGGTCATCCTCAAGCCGGCGGATGGCCTTGGACACGGCCGACGGCGTCAGGTGCAGTTCCTGCGCCGCCGCGCCCAGCGTAGGACTGTGGGCGGCGCGGGTGAAAATGCGCAGGTCGCTCAGGTTCATCGTTTCCCATCGGGACATCAAGAGTGAATTTAAGTTGCTTTACGAGATACGAACGCCATCATACCATCGCCACTTTCCCTTCATTCATGCTGCCCGCCATGCCCACCCTGACCCAACGCCAGTGGCTGTACCGCCGCCAACCGACCGCCCACATCACGGCCGACCATTACGAACTGGTCGAGCAAGCGCTAGCCACCCGGCTGGGCGAGCGCGAAGTGCTGATCGAAGCCCGTTATTTCAGCGTCGATCCCTACATGCGCATCGGCCAGTCCGGCAAGCCCACCTACGACCCGCAGCCCCATCCGCTCGACACGGTGCAGCAGGGCGGCGTCGTATCGCAGGTGCTGGCATCGAACGCGGCCGGCTTCATGCCCGGCGACTGGGTCTACAGCTACACGGGCTGGCAAAGCCACGCGCGGGTCCACGCGGGCGCGCTGACGCGGCTGGACCCGGCCCAGGCCCCCGTCACGACGGCGCTGGGTGTGCTGGGCATGCCGGGCCGCACGGCCTGGTTCGGCCTGACGGAAGCGGGCCGGCCCCATGCCGGCGAAGTGGTGGTGGTGTCGGGCGCGGCCGGCGCCGTCGGCTCGCTGGTGGTGCAGTTCGCCAAGCGCCACGGCGCCCGCGTGCTGGGCATCGCGGGCGGCCAGGCCAAGTGCGACTGGTTGCGCGACACGCTGGGCGCGGACTGGGCCATCGACTACAAGGCCCATGCCGGCAGCGCCACGCTGGCGGCCGAGATCAAAGCCCTGACGGGCGGCGTGGACGTGTATTTCGACAATGTGGGCGGCATGGTAACGGACGCCGTCATCCCCCTCATCAACCGCCGCGCCCGCATCGTGATCTGCGGCCAGATCAGCCAGTACGGCGGCGGCCTGGACACGCCGGAACTGGGACCGCGCCTGCTGCACCACCTGCTGTACCAGCGCGCCACCATCCAGGGCATGCTGGCGCGCGACTATGTGCACCGCATGGACGAGATGGTGCGCATCGTGGCGCCCTGGGTGCGGGCCGGCGAGATCGTGTTCGAGGAAACCTTCGTCGACGGCTTTGAACAGCTGCCGGCCGCGCTCAATTCCCTGTTCACGGGCGAACATCGGGGAAAGTTGCTGGTACGAATTTAATTGTGACATCCGTGCAACAGAAATTTGCAAAACCCGACACGGCGAACAGAACGGCGCTGTTCAGCGCCCCTATAATAGCGACATCAACCGCCTGCGGCGGTCCTTCCCTGTCCGTTCCCCCATGCCCAGTTCGCCAGCCCCAGACAACAGCACGCCGCTGATCATCAACCTTGCTCCCACGGGCATGGTGCCCACCCGCGCCATGACGCCGCATGTACCGCTGGCGCCGGACGAAGTGGTGCGCGACGTGACGCAATGCGCGGCGCTGGGCGCGGCCATGGTCCACCTGCACGCCCGGACGGCGGACGGCACGCCGACCGAAGACCCGGCCGTCTATGGCCAGATGATAGGCGCCATCCGGGCCGCGGCGCCCGATCTGATCGTCATCACCTCGACCAGTGGCCGGCTGGTGCGCGAGGTGGAGAAACGGGCCGCCAGTCTTTATCTGGATGGCCCCCTGAAACCGGACATGGCCAGCCTGACGCTCGGTTCGATGAATTTCGCCACCACGGCCAGCATCAACGAACCGCAGACCATCGTCAGGCTGGCGCAGATCATGCAGGAACGCGGCATCAAGCCGGAGCTGGAAGTGTTTGACCTGGGCATGGTCAACATGGCGAAGATCCTGATCGACAAGGGTTTGCTGCAGCCGCCCTACTACTTCAACATCCTGCTGGGCAATCCCGGCACGGCGCAGGCGACCTTGATGCACCTGGCGGCCATGGTCGGCGACTTGCCGCCGCAATCGTACTGGTCGCTGGCCGGCCTGGGCCGTTTCCAGGCCCGCGCCACGGCGCTGGGCGTGGTCATGGGGCATGGGGTAAGGGTCGGGCTGGAGGACAACTTGTGGCTCGACAACGACCGCAAGGAACTGGCCACCAACGCCCAGTACGTACGGCGCATCGTGGCCCAGGCCGAAGCCATCGGACGTCCGGTGGCCACGGCGCGCGCCGCGCGCGCCATGCTGGGCCTGGCGCACCGGAGCTGACCATGGGCGCCCAGAAACTGGTCATCTTCGGCATCAGCAACATCCTGTCCGACCTGTTCGACTGCGCGCTGGCGCGCGGCCTGACCTTGCACAAGGTGGTGCCGCACCTGGGCGAGCAAGTGGGTGAACGCGACATCAGTCTGGCCGAACGCTTGCGCATGCTGAGCAGTCATTGCACACCGCCCCAGGTACAGCCGTTCGATGCCTTCCTGCCGGAGCCGGATGAACTGTATCTGTTGGGACCAACCACGCCCACCCGGGCCAACCTGGCGCGCGAACTGCTGGCGCGTCATGACCTGCAATTCCATACGCTGATCCACCCCACGGCCTATGTATCGCCGCTGGCGACGCTGGGTCCGGGCGTCTTTGTCGGTGCCAACAGCGTGATCGGTCCGGGCGCCGTGTTGTCCGAGCACGTGTTCGTCAATCGGGGCGTGACGATAGGCCACGATACCCGGATCGGCGCTTACTCGCGCATCCAGCCCGGCAGCAATCTGGGCGGGCTGTCCCACATCGGCCAGGGTGTCACCGTCGGCATCGGCGCCACCCTGCTGGAACGGCTGGTGGTGGGCGATCATGCCTTCATCGGCGCCGGCGCCGTGGCGACGGCCGACGTGCCGGCGGCTACTTTGGTGGTAGGTATCCCGGCCAGGTTCAAGAAGACGCTGCCGTAGTACGGCGCTGGAAATGTGCCAGCGCTGCATCACACGCGGCCAGCAAACTGGGGCCGGCCAGGCGCAAATCGAGTGTGCTGGCGAAGCGCTCACGCATGGCCGCGCCACAGGCGGTCCGAGCGGCCGGGTCTGCCAGCCATGCCTGCAAGGTCGCCACGTACTGTTCGCTGTCCGGCACGGCCGCGGCGCCCACCTTGTCGCCCCCATCCGAACCGCCGAAGCTCAGCACGGGCAAGCCGGCCGCCATGGCCTGCGCCACGCTCAGTCCGCCCCCCATACGCGGCGGATTGACGTAAATGTCGCAACACGCCAGCACCCCCGGCAAATTGCTCTGATGCGGCAAGGTCCGCACTTGCCCTTGCGGCAAGCCATGCAGTGCGGCCGGCACCGGATCACCGCTAGCGACCAGCAGCCAGAACACGTCCGGTCGCGCCAGCAGCACCTGGACCATGCGTGCCGCCCAATGGCCGGCAATTTCTTCACGCAGGCGGTAGCCGACGCTGACGATCACCAGTGCCCCCTCGGGCAAGCCCAGGGTGGCCCGCGACAGGGGCGGCTGCGCCGGTTCGGGCGGGACCCGGTACGGATAATGCCATGGCGCCGCCACCGGAAAATGCGGCGCCCAGGAAGCGCCGCCGTCAGCCGTCTGTTGCGGATCGGCGGCCAGCCTGACGTCAACCGGCCCGATAGTCGCGACCGACTGGACGGACAGGGCCAGCACGGGACGCTGCCGGTATAGCACCTCCAGCAACGGTGAGTACAGACCGACAAACAGGATCAGGTCCGGGTCGAACTGAACCAGCCGATCCAGCAGGCCGCCCCAGCGCCGCATCAGCGACAACCGCTCGTCGGCCATATGGATGTTCAGGGGCGATTGCAGGCAACGCTGCCAGCTCTCCGGATCAGGGGGCGGGAGCTTGGTGCAATTGCCGCACCCCAACAGTTGAGACATGTGGGAAATCGACAGTTCCTGCGCGGCGAACAGCTCAACCGTCATTCCGCCAGCTTGCAGCAGAGCGCTGTGGGTCAGGGCCAGACAGGTGGGCGCATGCGTGGCCGCGCTCAGCTGCGTAGTCAACACGGCAACCTTGCCGACACGGCCGATGGCGCGCCGCGCAAACTGCGCGCCCATCCGATCGGCCAGGTAGTCTCCACTACGCCGCAGCATGGCGGGAAAGCCGGCATCGCGCATGGCTGCGGCGAACTCGATCTGTCCGGGCTGGCGCGCAAGCACATGGAACCACGTCACCGCCAGGTTGGCGGCAATCCGGTCCGGCTCGACCTGCGGCATCTCGAGCAGCGCCGTCGCTGCCTGGGCCCGAAACGATGCATCGCCCGCCACGTTGGCCAGAAACGTTGCGCGCAGCAAACCTGCCACGCCATCTGTCCGCACATGCTGCACAAGAATGCCATATGCTTGCCGGCGTAACGCCTCGTCCGCAGCGGCGAAGGGTTGGAGCAAGCGTTGCCAGCTATGCACAGCCGTCGGATCGAGCAACAACTGCTCCAATGCATCTGCCAGCAATTCCGCGTTTGCCATCTCGCTGTTCATTCCTGTTCCCCATGTGCGCATAGCCGCAAGCCGATCGAGCGGTAGCCACGCGCCACACTATACCGGCGTTGGCAACGATCTCCAAGCCGACCGGCCCGTCCTTGTCGTCCGATGCGCCTGCCATTGCCGTTGGCCTGGGTGCGGCACAACCGAACGCCTAGACCGTCTTTCGCCGCGCCGACATAGGGCTGCCCGTTGCCTGCGCCCTGCCCTGGCGTGTAGGGCAGGCCGACGTGGCGGCAGCCCACCTGTTGTTCGCCGCCGTGGCGTGAACGCCAAGGGGGCAGACAGGCATATACGGGAGCCGCCGGCCACTTCACTGCCGGCACCGGACCGGAGGATTCCGCCATGCCCAGCTTCGCCCCCCGCCTGCGTCCGCACGGGCGCGGTCACGCCCTTGCCGCTATCGTCTTATGGTACGCGGCCAGCGCGGCCCAGGCCGTGCCCAGCTTCGCCCGCCAGACGGGACTGGACTGCATGACTTGCCACCTGAGCTGGCCCGAGCTGACGGCCACCGGCCGCCAGTTCAAGCTGAACGGCTACACCCTGGGCGAACGCTTGCGCCTGCCGCTGGCGGGCATGGTGCAGGCATCGGCCACATCCACTGCCAGCGTCGATCCCCGCGTGGCCGACAGCTTCCCCAAGGATCGGCAGGCAACTTTGCAGCAGGCCAGCATTTTCGTTTCCGGCAAACTGGCCGACCACGTCGGCATCTTCTCCCAATACAGTTATGACGGCGTGGAGCATCACGGCAGTATCGACAACGTCGACCTGCGCTATGCCAACCACTTCGGCGAAGGCGAGCGCAACGTGCTGTACGGCTTCACGCTGCACAACAACCCCACCGTGCAAGACGTCTACAACACGGGACCGGCCTGGGGTTTTCCCTATGCGGGCTCGCCGGTGGCCGCCACGCCCAATGCGGCCACCGCCATCGAAAGCCTGGGCCAGCAGGTAGCCGGCCTGGGCGCGTATGCCCTGTGGCGCAACACGGTATATGGCGAGCTGAGTTTTTATCGCACGGCCGACGGACTGTTCTCGCCGCTGCGCCTGGGCACGGATCACGCGGAAGATGCCGCGCTGAAAGGCTATGCGCCATATTGGCGGCTGGCCTTGCAGCACGATTGGGACCATGCGCGCCACTCGGCCATGGTAGGTGCCTACGGCCTGGTGCTGGACCGCTATCCGGACAGCACGGTACGCAGCGGTCCCACCGATCACTACCGCGACGTCGGCTTCGATGCCCAGTACCAGTACATCACGGACCGGCACCGCGTATCGGGCCAGCTGAATTATGTGCGCGAACGGGCGCAGATCGGCGCGGCCAGCAACGCCAGCAATGACCTGCACAGCCTGCGCGCCAAGGCCACCTATTACTTCGACAAGAAATACGGCTTCAGTGTGGGGCGCTTTGCCACGCACGGCAGCGCCGACGACGCCCTGTACAACACGGGCGATGCGGTCAGCGGCAGCGCCACGGGCAGCCCCAACAGCGCCGGCTATCTGTGGGAGTTCGACTACCTGCCGCGGCGCGACGTGCGCTTCATGCTGCAGTACACGCGCTACAACAGGTTCAACGGCGCCACCACCAATTACGACGGCCTGGGCCGCAACGCGCGCGACAACAACACGCTGTATCTGATGCTGTGGCTGATGTTCTAGGCAGGAAAACGGTATAAATCAATTCGCATAGGAGGACGCATCATGCAGACGGATATGTCATCCCGGCGCCGGGCGCTACGCGGCGCGCTGGCCCTGGCCGCGCTGGCGGCCGCCGGCGGCCTGCTCCGGCCCCGCCCGGCGCAGGCCGGCAATGGCGCCAAATCGGACTTCCAGTACCAGGACCATCCGCAAGACGGCAGGCGCTGCGCCCAGTGCGCCGCCTTCCAGCCGGCGGCGGACGGCGGGCCGGGCAGCTGCCGCCTGATCAGCGGCCCCATCAGCCCGAACGGCTGGTGCATCGCCTACTCGCCCCGCTGAGCATGGCAGCCATTTTCAAGGACGGGGCGAAAATGGGGTACGTCCCCATTTCCTAAAATGGGGACGTACCCCATTTTCCGAAACCGAAACTGTGTTACGTCCCGGGTTTTCACTCGAAAAAGGGGTACGTCCCCGAAAAAGGGGTACGTCCCCATTTTTCGAAACGGTGTTACGTCCCGGGTTTTTACGCGGCGAAAAAAAACCGGGACGCTGGGGTCCCGGTTCTGCTTTACTCCGCTGCCGCTGCCGCTTTCTTGGCGGCGGGCTTCTTGGCCGGCGCCTTGGTGGCCGTGGCCCGCTTGGCGGGCGCCTTGGCCTTGGTGGCGGCCGCTTTCTTGGCCGGGGCCTTGGCGGCCTTGGCGGCCTTGGCCGGCGCTGCCGCGCCTTCCGCTTCCGCCGCGCCGTCGTCCGCTACCGCGGCGGCCTTGGGCTTGGCGCCGGGCTTGGCCTTGCGCTCTTCGAACTCGAAGCTGATCTTGCCATCCTTGCCCTTGACCAGGAAGGCCTTGAACGGACGCCGCGTGCGCTGCGAGATGAAGCCCGGCAGCAGATCCGTCTTGCCATCGTTGAGCAACTTGGCCATCTGCTCAGGCAGGATTTCCTGCTGCAGGATGATGCGCCCGCTGCGGAAGTCGCACGTCTTGGGCTTGGCCACGCTGTGCTCGCACACATAGGCCAGGCCCATTTCGTACACGCCGGCCGCGCATTTCGGACAGGGTCCCAGCGCCGTCTGGCCCGTGAAGTCGACCCCTTCGCCATCTTCGCCCGCCTCGTCGTTCTGGCCGAAATCGAACTCGAGCTTGAAGTTGCTGATGTCCTCGTCACGCACGATGCGCAGGATGGCGGCGAACGGCCGGCCCATCTTGGAACGGAAGCCTTGCAGCGGGCCGATGGTGCGATTCTTCAGCAACTCTTCCACTTCCTCGATCTCGAACTGGCGGCTGCCCGGCGTCTTGCTCATCGAGAACTCGCACTTGGTGCAGGCGAAGCGGCGGTAGTTTTCCTTGACCACGCCGCCGCAGTTCGGGCAAGGCGTGTGCAGGGTGTGGTAGTCGCCGGGAATGGTGTCGTTGTCGTATTCCTTGGCGCGCTTGACGATGATCTGGGTCATCTGGGCGATTTCGCGCATGAATTCCTCGCGCGAGATCTTGCCCTTTTCCATTTGCGACAGCTTGTATTCCCACTCGCCCGTCAGTTCCGGCGCCGTCAGTTCGTTCACGCCCAGGCCGCGCAGCAAGGTCATCAACTGCGATGCCTTGGCGGTGGGGATCAGTTCCCGCCCTTCGCGGATCAGGTAGCGTTCCGTCAGCAAGCCTTCGATGGTGGCCGCGCGGGTCGCTGGCGTGCCCAGGCCCTTGCCGGCCATGGCGTCGCGCAGTTCGTCGTCCTCCACCAGCTTGCCGGCCCCTTCCATGGCCGACAGCAGCGTCGCTTCCGTGTAGCGGGCCGGCGGCTTGGTGACCAGGCCGTTGGCGTTGACGGCGTCCGTATGCACTTTCTCGCCCTTGGCCACCGGCACCAGGTTGCCGCCCGTGTTGTCGGCCTTGTCTTCGTCGGACGAGGCTTCCTTGCCGTAGATGGCGAGCCAGCCCGGATTGGTCATGACCTTGCCTTCAGTCTTGAACTGGTGGCCGGACACTTCCGTGTAGCGGGTGGTGACCTGGAACTCGGCCGGCGGGAAGAACACGGCCATGAAGCGGCGCGTGACGAGGTCGTACAGCTTCTGTTCCGGCTCCGACAGATTCTTGGGCGCGATCGTGGTGGGGATGATGGCGAAGTGGTCCGAGATCTTGGTGTTGTCGAAGATGCGCTTGTTCGGCTTGACCCAGCCCTTGTCCAGGATCTGCTTGGCGAACTGGTGGTAGTTCGGGTTGTCCTTCACCGTTTCCAGCGCCTGCATGACGGTCGGCATGTAGTCTTCCGGCAGGTGACGCGAATCGGTACGGGGATAGGTCAGCACCTTGTGCTTTTCGTACAGGGCCTGGGCCAGGCCCAGCGTGTTCTTGGCCGAGAAGCCGAAGCGCGAGTTCGCTTCGCGCTGCAAGCTGGTCAGGTCGAACAGGCCCGGCGCCATCGAGGTGGTGGGCTTGGCCTCTTCCGTCACATTGCCCTGCTTGCCCACGCAGGCCATGGCGATGGTGTCGGCCGCGGCCTTGCTCCACAGGCGCTCGGCCTTCTTCTCGGGGTCGGCGTCGTCCTTCTTGAACTTGGTGTCGAGCCAGCGGCCCTCATACACGCCGGCCGCGCACACGAACTCGGCCCGCACTTCCCAGAAGTCGCGCGGCACGAATTTCTTGATCTTCTCTTCCCGTTCCACGACGATGGACAGAGTCGGGGTCTGCACCCGGCCCACGGTGGTCAGGTAGAATCCGCCCTCTTTCGAGTTGAAGGCCGTCATGGCGCGGGTGCCGTTGATGCCGATCAGCCAGTCCGCTTCCGATCGGCATCGGGCCGCGTCGGCCAGCGGCAGCATTTCCTCGTCGCTGCGCAAATGGGTGAAGCCGTCGCGGATGGCGCCCGGCGTCATCGACTGCAGCCACAGCCGCTTGACGGGCTGCTTGGCCTTGGCGTTCTGCGCGATCAGGCGGAAAATCAGTTCCCCTTCGCGCCCCGCGTCGCATGCGTTGATGAGGGTGGTGACATCTTTGCGCTTGATCAACTTGTTGAGCACCTTGAGCCGCGCTTCCGTCTTGGCGATCGGATTCAGCGCGAAGTACGGCGGGATCATGGGCAGGTGGGCGAAGCTCCACTTGCCGCGCTTGACGTCGTGTTCTTCCGGTACGGCAATTTCCAGCAAATGGCCGACGGCGGAGGACAGCACGTAATCGTCGGACTCAAAGTACTCATCGTGCTTGGTAAAGCCGCCCAGCGTCTTCGCGATGTCGTTCGCGACAGATGGCTTCTCGGCGATGATGAGGGTTTTGCTCATATTTTGTTGTCTCGTAGTTACTCTGGGGTGGGTACAGCATGCGCATCATACAGGGCAATGCGGGGGCGATGCGTCAAAGACTGCATTTTTGCAGGCCCGGACAGCGGCAACTTGCCAAAGCGCCAATAATAAGCGGGTTGCGGCGCAAAGGGCAAGCGCACTGCGCAGTATCGCGCGCCACGGCCCGGATGGTGTTGTGTGAGCCAGGCGACGGAAGGGGCGGCGCAACCGCCAGTTGGCCTAGTGCAGCAGGCGCGGCGCCTGGTCTTCGTCGGAGCCGAACAGGTCGTCGAACATCAGCGCGTCCGGCTCCTTGCCCTGGCTCCACAGCAGCATCAGCACGATGACTTTGAGCTTGGCCAGCGACACGGGCACTTCGTCCAGAGCCAGGGCCCGCTCCACGACGATCTCGCGCTGCAGCGGCGTGAGCACCTTGGCCGATTCCAGGAACTGGATGAAACCGATGGCCGCCGTGCCCAGCACGTCCTGCTCTTCGTCCACGTAGAAACGGGTGCCGGTGGAGGCGGCCGTCAGCGATTGCTCCACGCCGGCCATGGCCGTCAGGTCCGTCAGCCACACGAGCGCCTCGGAAATCTCGACGTCGTCGAAACCGACGGCCGACAGTTTCCTGGCCAATGCTTCCGGTTCCGGGCAGGCATCGGGACGGTAATAAGTCTCGTAGAGATAAACAAGGATGTCGAACATGGCTCTACTCTATCAGTTAAGGCAGATCGGGCACAAGTGCCGCACGGCCACTGCAAGTCACCGGCGGTCACACCGTTGAAACATACCACCGGGCAAGCGCTCGACCAGCCCGGCCAACTCCAGCGCCAGCAACTGGCCCTGCACGGCCGCCAGTGCCAGGCCGCGCCGCTGCGCCAGCAGGGCCGGCGTGGCCGGGTCTTCGCCCAGCGCCGCCAGCAGCGGATCGACGAAACCGTCGTCGGGCGCGGCCAGCGCCGTGCCGGGCGGACGCCCCGCCAGCGCGGCCAGGATGTCGTCGGCCGACTCGACCAGCATGGCACCCTCTTTAATTAGTGTGTGGCAGCCCTTGGACAGCGTGGCGTGGATGGAACCGGGGACGGCATACACGTCGCGCCCCTGGTCGGCGGCCAGCCGGGCCGTGATCAGGGAGCCGGACCCGGCTGCCGCCTCCACCACCAGCACGCCGCGCGCCAGGCCGCTGATGATGCGGTTGCGCTTGGGGAAATTGGACGACTGGGGCACGGTGCCCAGCGGATACTCGCTGACCAGGCAGCCATGCTGGGCAATGCGCAGGGCCAGCCCCTCGTTGCGCTGGGGATAGATGATGTCGATGCCCGTGCCCAGCACGGCCACCGTGCCGCCCTCGCCCCGCAGTCCGCCCTCGTGGGCCGCCGCGTCTATGCCCAGCGCCAGGCCCGACACGATGACCAGCCCCGTCGCCGACAGGGCCTGGGCCAGCCGCGCCGCGTTGCTGACGCCCTGGGCGCTGGCGTTGCGGCTGCCCACCACGGCCAGCGCCGCCCGCCCCAGCAGCTCGGCCCGGCCCTGCACGTACAGCAGCAGGGGTGGATCGGCCGTGTCGCGCAGGGCGGGCGGATAGGCGGGGTCGTCCAGCGCCAGCACGCGGCGCCCCGGTTCCGGCAGCCAGCGCTCGATGGCGGCCAGCTGGATGGCGACGGCCTCGGCCGTCTCGCCCGTGGTGGTGGCGGCCAGCGCGCGCGCCTGGGACGGCTTGACCAAGGTGGCCAGGCGGGCCTGGCCGGCGGCGAAGATGGCCGACGGGGAATGCAGCTGGCGCAGCAAGTGATGGGCCGTCAGCAGGCCCACGCCCGGCGTCAGGGCCAGGCGCAACCACTCCGCCAGAGGCGCGGGGGCCGCTGGCGGGGGTGCTGCCGGTGGGGTATCCGTGGCTTGCACGGTGCGGCTTACTCCGGTGACTGGGCTACGTCGCCCACTTCCACCGGCGCCGTGACCTGCATGATCAAGCCATACGAGATGTGCTTGAACACGCGGAAGATAAACAAGCTGCCCACTTCCTCGTCCGGCAGCTTGACCTGCGGATCGCCCATGCCGTGCCAGCCCTTGCTGGCGCCCGGATCACTGACGGTCCTGCCGGTATGGTACAGCTGCAGCACGGAGCCGATATCGAGTCCGTCAAGCTTACCGCGATTAACGCTGACCACCTGGTTCTGGCCGGCATGGGTCACGCCGCCGTAGATGGCCGCCACCCGGGCCTCCACCCTGCGCTCGGGCGGATGGGGCACATAGTTGCGCATCGGCGTAGGCGGCGCCTGCATCAGCTGGTCGCCCACGCCCATCTCCTCCTTGGCCGTGGCCACGGTGAAGGTGTGCACGCCATTGCTTTCCTTGGCCGGCGTGCGCAGCTTGAGCGTGCCCAGGTAGAACGCCTCGTAACCGATCACGGCCTTGGTGACGGGGTCTTTCAGCGCATTGCCCGGACGGAAGACCTGGAACGAGGTGCCGTCCTGCAGGTCGCCCCGCACATAGGCGCGGTCGTCCTTGCCGAGGAACACGTGGCCTTCCTGGGCGGCGATGATGCGGGGCGCGTTGTTGAGTTCGTCGTTCTCGATGATCAGGGGCTGGGTCAGGAACGGTTCGATCACGCCGGACGGGATGGACGGCACGGCGTCCTTGCCCAAGCCTTCCGTGCGCAGCTGGGGCGACAGGCGCAGCGTGCCGGCAGCCGTGCCGTCGCCGGCCTCGATCCGGTTGCCCAGCCGCAGGCGGCCGGCGGCGCGGTCGAACCAGATGATCTGGCCCGGATAGATCCAGTGCGGATTGCGGATCTGTTCCCGGTTCATGTCCCACACTTGCGGCCAGCACCACGGCTTTTCCAGGAAACGGCCGGAAATGTCCCACAGCGTATCGCCCTTGACCACCAGATGCTGGTCCGGCGCATCGGGCCGGAAGGTGCAGGTCATGGCCTGCGCCGGGATGGCGGCGGCCGCCGAAAAAACGGCGGCGGCGAACAGGCGGGTGCCGACTGTGCTAAAATTTTTCATTAATTATGTCCGTTAAGTGCAGCCCGGCGGTAGGCCGGGAGCCGGCGGTGGCGGCAGCGGCCGGCCCGCCACAGCGCAAGAACAGCAGCAAAACGCTACCCTTACGATGACCGGGGGAACGAGAAGGCTGGCCTCAGGCTTGCCATACTGAATCAAATTCTGCCCACAAAACCCTGAACTAGCAAGCGAAACCGCGCTGTGGCACCGGGCGCGGCTGTTGCATTTTTGACGGGGCCGGACAGCCGATCGCAATACCAGATACGACGCCTGTTGTTAAGGCATTCACACAGTTATTAAATCGCTCAGCTCAAGCAGCTCAGCTCAACCTATTCAGTTCAACCACGTTTACCAGCATGTCCATACTCAATATCCTGCGTTACCCCGACCCGCGCCTGCACAAGGTCGCCAAGCCCGTCACCGTGTTCGACGCCCGCCTCGAAAAGCTGGTGGCCGACATGGCCGAGACCATGTACGACGCGCCCGGCATCGGCCTGGCCGCATCCCAGGTGGACGTGCATGAACAGCTGATCCTGGTCGACATTTCCGAGACCAAGGATGCGCTGGTCGCTTACATCAACCCGGAAATCGTCTGGGCCAGCGACGAGATGCAGGTCTACGACGAAGGCTGCCTGTCCGTGCCCGGCATTTACGACGGGGTGGAACGCCACTCGCGCGTCAAGGTGCGCGCGCTCGACGTCAAGGGCCAGCCGTTCGAAACGGAAGCGGAAGGCTTGCTGGCCGTGTGCCTGCAGCACGAGATGGATCACCTGAAAGGCAAGGTGTTCGTCGAATACCTGTCGCCGCTCAAGCGCAACCGCATCAAGGCCAAGCTGCAGAAGGAAGAACGGGGCATGGAACGCGAAGCGATGCTGCGCGCCCAGGGCCGCCGCTACTGATCCCCACCGGCCGCGCGGCGTCCGGCGCCGCGCCCCGCATCACCAAGGAATAATAAAAATGAAAGTGATCTTTGCCGGCACGCCGGAATTTGCCGCCGTGGCCCTGCAGTCGCTGCACGAGGCTGGCTTTGAGATCCCGCTGGTGCTGACCCAGCCCGACCGTCCGGCCGGACGCGGCATGCATTTGCAACCGTCGGCCGTCAAGCAGTACGCGCTGGCGCACGGCATGGAAGTGCTGCAGCCGCTCTCCCTGCGCATGGACGCGAAAGACCCGCAGCGCGCCGCCGAGGCGCAGGCGGCGCACGCGCGCCTGCTGGCCACCGACTACGACGTGATGGTGGTGGCGGCCTACGGCCTGATCCTGCCGCGCGCCACGCTGGACATCAAGCCCTGCCTGAACATCCACGGTTCGCTGCTGCCGCGCTGGCGCGGCGCCGCCCCCATCCACCGTGCCATCGAGGCGGGCGATGCGGAAACGGGCATCACCATCATGCAGATGGAAGAAGGCCTGGACACGGGCCCCATGCTGCTGGTCGAACACGTGGCCATCGGCGAACAGGACACGACGGGCATGGTGCACGACCAGCTGGCCGCGCTGGGCGGCAAGATGATCGTGCAAGCGCTGCGCAAGATGGAACAGGGCAAGCTGGAAGCGGTGCCACAGCCGGAAGCGGGCGTATGCTACGCGGCCAAGATCAGCAAGGAAGAAGCGGCGCTCGATTTCAATCTGAGCGCGCAGGAAATCAGCCGCAAGATCCGCGCCTTCAATCCCTTCCCCGGCGCGCACGCGAACGTGAACGGCGTCACCATCAAGCTGTGGGGCGCCAAGGTGCTGGACGACGACTGCACGGCGCCGGCAGGCCATGTGATCGTGGCGGACCAGGAACACGGCATCATCGTCGCCTGTGGCACGGGCGGGCTGCGGCTGACGGAACTGCAAAAGCCGGGCGGCAAGCGCATGCCGGCCGCGGAGTTCATCAAGGCCTTCCCGCTCGAAGGCCAGCGCTTCGCGTGAGCGCACGCGCCCTCCTCCACCGGCACGGCGGCTAGCGCGGCATGGACCAGCTGGCCGCGATGCGGGCCTTGCGCCGCGTGGTGGAACTGGGCAGCTTTACGGCGGCCGGCGAGGCGCTGGGCGTATCGCACACCATCGTCTCGCGCCAGGTGCGCCAGCTAGAAACGCAGCTGGGCGCCCAACTGCTCAACCGCACCACGCGCCGCTTCGCGCTGACGGCCGCCGGCCAGGAATACTACGAAGCGAGCCGCCACATCCTCGATGCGCTCGACGATGCCGACCGCGCCGTGGGCCAGCACCAGGCCCGGCCCGCCGGCCGCCTGCGCATCAACGCGCCGATGGCCTTCGGCACCCAGGAACTGGCGCACTGGCTGCCGCAGTTCCTGGCCCGCTATCCCGAGCTGCAAGTGGACCTGGTGTGCAACGACCGCATCGTCGACCTGATCGAAGACGGCTTCGACGTGGCGCTGCGGCTCACGCGCGAACTGCCCGATTCCACCCTGATCGCCAAGCGGCTGGCCAGCAGCCAGGTGATGCTGGTGGCCACGCCCGACTATCTGCGGCGGCACGGCACGCCGCGCACGCCGCACGATCTGCTGGAACATAACTGCCTGACCTACAGCCAGCTGGCGCGGCCGTACGACTGGCGCTTCACGGCGCCCGACGGCAGTGACGTCATGGTCACGGTGCGCGGCAGCCTGCAGGCCAACAACGGCGTGGCGCTGCGCACGGTGGCGCTGGCCGGGACGGGCATCGCCACCACGGCTTCGTTCATCGTGCATGAGGACTTGCGGCGCGGCGAGCTGGTGCGGGTGCTGCCCGACTATGCGATCCGCCCGCGCGAGCTGTATGTGCTGTATCCGCACAACCGCCACCTGTCGCCCAAGGTCAGGGTGTTCGTGGAGTTCGCCGCCGAGCTGTACCAGTCGCGCGATTGGGATTAGCCCGATTTTTTTTGCGCGTCCATGTAATCGCGCAGCAATTGATTAATGCGCTGCTGGTAATCGGCACCTTGCCGCTCGAACCACCCGTAAACGTCCGCATCGACCAGCACAGTGTTCTTTTGCACCAGCGGTCCACGCATCTTCGCATGTTCGGCAAAATCCTCGCCAACCTCCGGGATATCGCTCAGGTCGATCCCGTCATCGGCGAGCCCGATCCAATTCTTCTTGCTAGTAGCCTCGTTCATATTGCTGTTCCTCGTGGCGTGTCGCCTTCCTTGCTGAAATGATTCGCGTGACGTGGTCGCTTTTTTGGACAAAGACGACGGTCGCCAGAACCGCCCCGACAAACCCGATTGCAATGTAGCGATCCTCACCGTACAGTCCGCCGTCATCGAACCAGGTCAGCGTGGGTTGCTCGAATATTTTCGTCGTCTCCTCAAAGCTGATTCCATGCTCTTGGACATTGATCCGGTTCTTAAGTTCATCCCATTCGAAACGCATCGCATCACACCGTAGTATAGGACGCGCAACGGCGTGCGCTCGGACCAGTGCGTACGCCATGGCCTCGTTGGTCGGGAAAAATCCCCCCACCCTTGGCCAGGCCAAAGTCTCCCACCTCCTGACCATTTAGCACTGCTGTAGGCCAGGCGCTGGGGCAATCCCGCTGGCAGGACGCAACCTCCCCTTTGACCTTCGAAGGGGAGTACGGGAGGTGAACGTCTTGATACCAAACAAACGCGCCAAGGTCGCCACGCTACTGGCGGCTATCAGCAGCGGCTGGCATCAGTCAGCGCGAAATAGCGCGCCTGACCGGAGTGGACCGTAAATCGATTCGCCGCTTGGCGCTAGGCCCGAGCGGACGGGAGCCAAATTACTCCACACTGGCCACCGGCTCGACGGCGGAAATTCCCTCCCCTGACCACCGGCTCCGGCATTGAAATACCCTCACCTCGGACATGATTTCAAGTGTTTCACCGTGTGTAGATCACGTCTAGATCAGCTACGTTTTCCAACACTGCTCGGCGCCACATGGGCGCCACTGTAGCCGTTCTTAAGTAGGTTTAGGGCTCTTTCGAACTCGTTGTCAACATAGGTCTTCTTTCGAATTACTATGCCTCCCTCATCACGAGGCCTGTCGCGAGGATCGCCTTTGAAAGACAGCCAATTGAAGCTGGTTACGACTGCAAAATTATCATCGGAGATCAATACTTTGCGGTGTGTATTCCCGACGAAGGTGAATTTAAATTTACTCTTGTACTTTTCTTCAAGTTGCTTAAGATCTCTTTCGGCTTGCGGCGTAATAGGCAATTTGCTTTTGGCTGCGTCACCTTTTGCTCCAGCATCACCATCATCGAGGCCATAGCCAATGTGTACGTCAACTCCCTGACGGAGCAATGCCTCCAAAGATGCAATGAACTCCCAGTTCACGACCTGATGACGGATCCAGGGAGAAATTATCAAGAGGCGCTTTTTTGATGTCAACAAAGCCTTCTTGAGGAGTGCTGGATGTTGATGGCAATAGATTGACTCGATTGTGTCGACCGCAGCGTGCGGCATTTGCGAGGGGATGTCTTCCTGCCTTGGAGAAGTTTGGGTTGCAGATTCTGTCGTCGCTGCCTCGATTGAGAGGGGCGGCTGATGATCTGTGGCATGCTCCACCATTTCAATGAGAGGCTCCATGCGACCGTTGCTTAAGAACTGCGCGCCGACCAAGTCGTGACCACCAAGCCGGCGGAAAATAGTTTCGTGTTCAAGTGATGGGCCATCTTCGCGCCAAAAAGCGACATCAATTTCCGTTGGCTGCGCAATGTTTCGATAAAAGAGCATCAGGCACGGTAGGTAGTTCAGTTCTCTTCGTTCAATACGGCGAACCGCAAGTAGATCTCCCACTCGTTCCCGGCCACCGCTTTGTCGAGCCAAAGCGTGGTCAAAATCCTCAAGCGGAATGTCTTCAACTTCCGGCCGCTTGGATGCACCAGTTGGGATCTCAAGGATACCGCGCTCTTTCATGTCGCGAGGTCTGTCCAGTGCAGCAGGGGCGACAAATAAGAGACGCTTTGTCAATGCGTCGAAACAAATTCTTACGGTGCGCTCTTTGGGTGAAATTATCGCGGCATCAGCAAGGACATTGGCTCCCTTTTTTGTAAGGGATACCTTAGGGGCTGTCGCAGTCATGGCTCGCACATAGTTTATGAGCTCAAGTGTATAGAGCCCAGCAAGAACAGGCGTCAAAACATTTCCTGCCAAACCAAGAAATTCCCCAATGTCCCCTGGCGTATCCAAACCTGCCGCGATTGCTTTGAGAGTACCCTCGTCAATCGGGCTTAGTGGCTTGCGTTCCTGAGTTAAGACACGCACCGTTAACAAGTAAACCGGAAGGCCAGCTTCTTTGAAGGAGGCAAGTTCGAAGCCCGCACGTGCATTGCTTGCTTGCTCAAGTACGTCTTCAAGAATCATGGTTGCAGCTCCTCTAAGGCGCAATCACTTGGATTGCATCGAATGTAATCGATTACGTCTCGAAGCGGGTTGAGTGTCGTTTCCACCGTCTGACAGTAATAATGATCCCCAACGATCGCAAGCAGCTCCTTGGCCCGCGAAAGTGCCACGTTAATGCGTTCCATTTCTCGCAAAAAACCTAATCCTTTTGCCTCGGAGCGCGTAACTGAGAAGATAACCATGTCGGCCTCCCGCCCTTGGAATGCATCGACTACGTTTACGAAAATCTCTGAGTAGCTGGCCCATTCATGCCGCCTAGCCTGGATCGCCGTACGTAAGCGTTGTTTCTGTTCACCATATCCTGTGAGAACCGCAACGGAAATTTTCTTGTCCTTGTTCCGTCCTCGCTGAACAAAGAAATCGATGCGCTTCAGTAGCAAAAGAACTTGCTCAACTTCCCTTGAATTGAAGTGAGATGATCCAATTTTTCGTGAAGCTCTGTCGGGCAATCGGCTTGTAGAGAACCATGTGACGGCGCGGGGTAGGGCTCCCGCCACGTGAGCTGCAGCGGTTCGATCAATGCTATTCAGATCGCCGCCATAAAAGCAATTCGATACGAGATTTCCGATCGCAGGGATCATGCGATGCTGTGTCGTCAGGCGCTTTCGCAATGCGGGGGGTAATTGATCAGTAAGCAGCCGGAAGAGGGTCGCCTTCTGATCCTCTGGCGACAGGTTGTATTTGGTTAGAAGACCCGCTGACTTGAGTCGCGGATCTTGGAATGGGGACAATTGCATATTGTCACCGACCAGGACGGTACGCCTGGCCCTCGACATCGGGACGAGAGCTTCAGTCGGCGTCGCAATAGACGCTTCGTCTACGATACATAGATCATACGTAATTTCGTTACGTCCGGGCACTCCCATTACGCCCAGGCATGTGCCCGCGACAATTTGTGAGGAGGCAATTACAGCAGTCCGGAATTCTTGGCTCCGTCCAAACCGGATCTCCCAATCCGCATGGGCCAGCAACAATTTCTTGAGCTGCGTTCCGCTAGCTGTCCCGTTGGAGTGGGCATCTGCCCAAATACGCAGTTCTGACGCCGAACAATCTGCATATTCCTTTAAGTCGCTCTTGTTGTCGAAGTGGTCGTTCAAGGACTTGAAGGACAGCTTCAATTCCTTATCGAGTTCGTCACGCTCATGAGTAAGTCCCTGCATGCGTTCGTCAAGCTCAGATTGCTGTTCGGCGTCTAAGGCCTTCTTGGCTTCATCGCTGAGTTGTGGCATCAAATCGGCTATCGCTTCGTCGAGCTCCTCAAGCCGTGCCTTCAATCCAGCGTGGCGTTCTAGAGCCATTGCCTTGCGTGTGTCAGCGTGGCTAACACCATGCCTTGCAGCCCAATTCTCGATAAAGTTTCTCCCTGATGCCAACGCCTCTTTTCGCATCTCTGGAAGTTTTGCATCCAAAAGTAGCTTCTTGCTGGCCGTTGAAATGCGTTCATCGTTTTCATTCCCAATTCGCACAGCACGTACAGGAAATTTTCCGTTACCGACGATTCGCTCAAGTGAATTGTCGAGAGCAACGTGTGTTTGCGAGGTCAATAGGATTCGTGCATTGGGACTTTCCCTAAGCGTTTGAAGCACCAATTCGGTAATGAAGGTTGTCTTGCCGGTGCCAGGCGGCCCTTCTACGAGCATTAACTCTGGGCCAGAGAGCGCTGTCAGGACCGCATTCTTTTTGTCGTCGTCGATGTGGCTTTGGATGAATTCCACGTCAGCAATCGCTGGAATCGGGATTTCCCCAGGGTTCAGAATAAACTTTCCGAGATTCGGATTTACGGATCTTCCGTATCGAACCGCCTCCAGGGCAGATTTTTGCTTGTCTAGTGCGACGTCGGACTTAGTTGTGTCTGCTTCCAAGACGCCACTTCGCGGCAACTCCGAAGCCTGGATCTTGCTACGTTCATTCGGGCGCATCAAAACGCTGTTGTCGTTGAACGATATGACGGACCCGCTAAAACTCTTCCCACCAACATCGACAATGACATCTTGGTCGGCGAACAAACTAGTGTCGAAACCTTGTACTAGGATCAATCGCACGAATTCGCCGCTGGACTCAATGCCATCATAGTGCGCGCTAACTTTGTGCTGCTTCTCCAAATCGGTCTTGGCGCTGAGTAAATCCAGCCAAGTCCTGTACAACGCCTGTTCCCGTTGTTCCATCACCCGAAGCTTTTGATCTGCTGAGAAAGCTAGAATTTGTTCAAGGAGCGCGTCAATAGCGGCTTGGGAATCTGTGCCGGAAGGACCTCGAACTGCGAACTTGTACTCCGCAGTACATGCTCTATTGCGCTTTGCTTCGAGTTCCGATGGAGAAAACTCGAGCGCACTTACTAGCAACAGTTTCTCTTTAGAATCATCTACAACGGCGGTATAACCATACTTCTGACCATAGATTCGAACACTGCGATTCGGACGATCTTGTTGAGGAGGGAGTTCTTCGCAACTTGCGTCTTCAAGGTCTCGTTCGACAAAGCGATCTGCACGGTCACCACGCAATGCCAGGTCATATTCTATAATGCCCCGTAGTTTGTTCGTCAGGGCAACAATCACGACTCCGCGCGGCTGCCGCACAAGTCTTGGCTTCAATTTCTGCAATTCGGCTTGCAAGAGTAGGACGTTTGGGGGCCGTGCAGCAGGGTTGTCTAATGACAGGCATAGACGTAGCAGGCGTCGGATATCTTCATCCAGTGCCACATCCTCAAGTGCATGAAGCAGCTCCTCTTGATTGCTAGGTGTCTTCTCGCTTAACGCCGAGATGGCAACTGCGGCATAGCCGAACACATCGCGACTATAACTGTAATTTCCGTCATCGAACTCCGGCGGCGCGAAAGGAGCAGAGGCAAACTGCGCAAGTGTCACGCCAGGTGCAAGGAAATCACGGATCTTTGAAATGCCGAAATCGCAAATCTTCGGTTGCCCACCTTCATCGATCAGAATGTTAGATGGCTTGACGTCACGGTGTACGATGGCGTTCGAGTAGGCAAAGACCAATCCATCCAAAATCGCTCGACCTATCACGTCAAAGAAATCGTCCCACTTTGCAAAACGTTGTCTCTCGAAGAAGGCGTTCAAATCTTCTTCAATCCAATCCATCACGATGAAGTGGGCGGCATCTTGAATATCTCTGCCAGAAGCGCGAATTCGTACAATATTAGGGTGATTTAGGTCGGAAAGCGCTTGTACCTCTCGGCGGAACGATTCTTCTACTACATCGTCGGTACCCTCGCCCGTTCGGAACACTTTAATGGCGACCGTTTCTCCAGTGTCCAAGTCTGTAGCCTTGTAGACGGATGCAAGGCCACCGCTTCGCGGCGCGCCCCGAGTGACGTAGCGTCCTTCAGAGAACGACAACCGCGCTGCCTCGCGGCCCTCTTTGATTCTCGGCAGACCCAGACTACTTCTATCTTCGGCCATCGGGATGTCCTCGGGTTATGGTTAGGTGGCGGAGGGACAAACGAACGACATCGAATTTGGCTAGCACATGCCAACTTGTTGATGTCCGGGGCGCGGCTGCTCTTACACGACTGCTCGCAGTTCGGAGGCCATCGGGGCATAAAAACGACCCTTGCATGGATAAGTGTACCGTATTGCCAAAATAAAATATGCGCAAATTGTCACATTTGGTCGAACCACATGGCAGCGCGGCGTATTCCTAATGGCATCGCGGTGAAGAGCGCGGCAAGCAGGGCTAGAAACCCTCCATGCGACGGGCGCATGGAGGAGTCGGTTTGTTACTGAGCGGCGAGGTACATCGGTTTCGGCGCATCGGTGCGCCATTGCTTGTACACGGATGCTTGTTGCAGGTTGAGCCATGACTGCGAATCGCCACCGAAGTAGCGCGCGAGCCGCAGCGCGGTATCTGCGGTAACGCCACGTTTTTCATTGACGATGTCGTTGACACGGGACGGAGTCACATGAAGCGCCTTCGATAGCGCATGTGGTGTCATCCCTAACGGGGCAAGAAACTCCTCCCGCAAAATTTCGCCGGATGGATAGGCCGCATTTCATTCTTAATCATGTCACAGCCTTGATCAGTTAGTGATAATCAATGATTTCCACGTCTTGCGGTCCATTTGCTGTCCAGATAAAGCGGATTCTGCATTGTTAGCGGCCATCAAAGAGCCGCTGCAACAATTGGCTCTGCGTCATACCTTGATGTTGTGCTACGTCTGACAAGATTGCGGCCAAGGTTCCCACCTTGAGCGGATCGTGCAACGGCACAGTCAGATGATGGCCGCCATTCGTCTTGCACAGCAGACGGACGTGGCTACCCGTCTGGCGCACTTCCACATACCCGAGTTTGCCCAAGCCTTTCAGTAACTGCGCGGCGGACAAACTGCGCGGCAATTTCATGCTGCAATGACTTCTTCGCGCACAAATTGCAGGCGGATACGTTGGGGTCCCTGCCCCTGCTCGAAATGGCAACGTACGGCGTCCCGTATCTGGCTATGCAGTGAGGTAAGGTCATCCGCTTCGGTAAAGATGGAGTGACCAACCGCGCGTGCGATATAGCCGCCGTCCGTCGCTTCCTCAATCAGAAAGGTGATTTCGTTCATTTTTCCATTCCGCTCACAGGTATTCCGTATCGGCTTCCTATACTACGCCAGTCATGCGGCGCACGCTCATTCCTGCGCCGAGGAAATCACGCTGGCGTCGTGCAGGCGCGCACCTGAAGCAGTGTGCGCGCCGCAGGACCGTCAGTGCTTGCGGCAGGTCAGCGCCGCTTCAGCCCGTGACGGGCAACTCCAGGATGGCGTTGGTGGTGAGCACATGGGCGAAGTTGTCGGACAGGGCCGTCAGCGTCACATTGTGCAGGTCGCCGGAGCTGGTCACGCCGCCGTTCCAGCCGTCGATGTCGCGCGAGGCGCAGGCGTCGGCCGCCACCAGCACGCTGTAGCTTTGCGCGCCGAACTGGCGGGCGTCCCGCGTGGCTGTGGACACGCACATATGCGTCATCAGTCCGGCGATGATCAGGGTGCGGATGCCGCGTGCCTGCAGCTGCGCGTGCAGATCCGTGCCGGCAAAGCTGCTGACCCGGTCCTTGCGCACCACCACGTGCTGCGCCCGCACGGCCAACTCCGGGTGGATCTCGGCCATCACGCTACCCTCCGCAAAGACGGGCGCGGCGGGGCCGTTCACATGCTGGATGTGGAACACGGGCATGCCGTGGGCGTCGGCCAAGGCGGCCAGGCGGTTGGCGTTGCGCAAGGCCGGCAGGCCGTCGGGAATAGGTACCCGTCCGCTGTAGTACTCATTCTGGAAGTCGATCAGCAAGACGGCGGTGCTTGCGGAATCAAGCTTCTGGGCGGGCTGGGCGCCGGCGATGCTGCGCAGGGTGGCGGACATGGTGTGCTCCTTGAAAAGTGGTCAGTGCAGCCATCTTATTTGCGCCACATAAGTTTCACCAGCCGCAAAACATCACATTATTTGTGCATTATTTGCACAAATAATGGCGTTGTTGTTGCGACGCAGCGGCGGCCTGAAGCTTCCCCCGCGATGCCGTATAATTTTAGACCGCCGTCGACCACCGCCAATTGGCCACGCGGCGCCATCCCGCCCAAAGAAAGTATCAAATGAACAATACCGCGTCCCATCCCGCCATGTCCAAGACCGATGCCCAGCTGCGCGAAATCCTGTCGCGCAGGATCATGATCCTCGACGGCGCGATGGGCACCATCATCCAGCAGTACAAGCTGGACGAGGTGGCCTACCGCGGCGGCCCCAACGGCCGCTTCATCGACTTCGCCGCGCCGGTGGGCAGCGGCGCCCGCGAACTGTTCGTCAAGGGCAACAACGAACTGCTGACGCTGACCCAGCCGCACGTGATCCAGGAGATCCACGAGCGCTACCTGGCCGCCGGCGCCGACCTGATCGAAACCAACACCTTCGGCGCCACCACCATCGCCCAGGACGACTACCACATGGCGCACCTGGCGCGCGAAATGAACGTGGCCGCCGCCAAGCTGGCGCGCGCCGCCTGCGACAAGTACAGCAGCGCCGACAAGCCCCGCTTCGTGGCCGGCGCGCTGGGCCCCACGCCCAAGACGGCTTCCATTTCGCCCGACGTGAACGACCCGGCGGCCCGCAACGTCACCTTCGACCAGCTGGTGGCGGCCTACCACGAACAGGTCGAAGGCCTGGTCGAAGGCGGGGTCGACGTGCTGCTGGTGGAAACCATCTTCGATACGCTCAACTGCAAGGCCGCGCTGTTCGCCATCGACCTGTACTTCACCGAACATCCTGACGTGCCGCGCCTGCCGCTGATGATCTCGGGCACCGTGACCGACGCCTCCGGCCGCATCCTGTCGGGCCAGACCGTGCCCGCGTTCTGGAACTCGGTGCGCCACGCCAAGCCGCTCACCATCGGCCTCAATTGCGCGCTGGGCGCGGCCCTGATGCGCCCCTACGCCGAAGAGCTGTCGCAGATCGCCGACACCTTCGTCTGCATCTACCCCAACGCCGGCCTGCCCAACCCGATGAGCGACACGGGCTTCGACGAGCTGCCGGCCGACACCTCGGCCCTGCTGCGCGAGTTCGCCGACGCCGGCTTCATCAACGTGGCCGGCGGCTGCTGCGGCACCACGCCCGACCACATCCAGGCCATCGCCGCCATGCTGGCCACCACGGCGCCGCGCACCGTGCCCACCGTGCCGGTGGCGCAGCGCCTGTCCGGCCTGGAGCCGTTCACCATCGACGAGTCCTCGCTGTTCGTCAACGTGGGCGAGCGCACCAACGTCACCGGCTCCAAGGCCTTCGCCCGCATGATCCTCAATGAGCAGTACGACGAGGCGCTGTCCGTGGCGCGCCAGCAGGTGGAGAACGGCGCCCAGGTGATCGACATCAACATGGACGAGGCCATGCTCGACTCGCAGGCCGCCATGACGCGCTTCCTGAACCTGATCGCGTCGGAGCCGGACATCTCGCGCGTGCCCATCATGATCGACTCATCCAAGTGGTCCGTGATCGAGGCCGGCCTCAAGTGCGTACAGGGCAAGTCCATCGTCAATTCGATCTCGATGAAGGAAGGCGAGGAAGAGTTCCTGCGCCAGGCCCGCCTGTGCCTGCGCTACGGCGCGGCCGTGATCGTGATGGCCTTCGACGAGCAAGGCCAGGCCGACACCTTCGAGCGCAAGATCGAGATCTGCGCCCGCGCCTACAAGGTGCTGACGGAGCAGGTGGGCTTCCCGCCGGAAGACATCATCTTCGACCCCAACATCTTCGCCATCGCCACCGGCATCGAGGAGCACAACAACTACGCGGTGGACTTCATCAACGCCACGCGCTGGATCAAGGACAACCTGCCGCACGCGAAGATCTCGGGCGGCGTGTCCAACGTCTCGTTCAGCTTCCGCGGCAACGACCCGGCGCGCGAGGCCATCCACACCGTGTTCCTGTACCACGCCATCAAGGCCGGCATGACCATGGGTATCGTCAACGCCGGCATGGTGGGCGTGTACGACGACCTGCCGGCCGAACTGCGCGAGCGGGTGGAAGACGTGGTGCTGAACCGCCGCGACGACGCCACCGAACGCATGATCGAAATCGCCGGCACCCTGAAGGCGGGCGGCAAGCAGGAAGCGCAGAACCTGGAATGGCGCAACGCCCCGGTGGAAAAGCGCCTGGCGCACGCGCTGGTGCACGGCATCACGCAGTGGATCACGGACGACACGGAAGAGATGCGCCAGCAGGTGCTGGCCTCGGGCGGGCGCCCCATCCACGTGATCGAAGGTCCGCTGATGGACGGCATGAACATCGTCGGCGACCTGTTCGGCCAGGGCAAGATGTTCCTGCCGCAGGTGGTCAAGTCGGCGCGCGTGATGAAGCAGGCCGTGGCCCACCTGATCCCCTACATCGAGGAAGAGAAGAAGGCCGAGGAAGCGCGCACCGGCATCGTCGCCAAGCCGAAGGGCAAGATCGTCATCGCCACCGTCAAGGGCGACGTGCACGACATCGGCAAGAACATCGTCTCCGTGGTCCTGCAGTGCAATAACTTCGAAGTGGTGAACATGGGCGTGATGGTGCCCTGCTCCGAGATCCTGGCCCGCGCCAAGCTGGAAAACGCCGACATCATCGGCCTGTCCGGCCTGATCACGCCGTCGCTGGAAGAGATGGCCCACGTGGCCAAGGAACTGCAGCGCGACGAACACTTCCGCATGCTGAAGATTCCGCTCCTGATCGGCGGCGCCACCACCAGCCGCGCCCACACGGCCGTCAAGATCGCCCATAACTACGAGGGCCCCGTGGTCTACGTGCCGGACGCGTCGCGCTCGGTGTCGGTGGCGCAGTCGCTGCTGACGCCGGAGAGTCGCGACCAGTACATCGCCGACATCGCGCAGGACTACGAGCGCATCCGCGACCAGCACGCCAACAAGAAGGCGCTGCCCATGGTGACGCTGGCCCAGGCCCGCGCCAACAAGGCGGTGCTGCCGTTCGCGCCCGTCAAGCCCAAGTTCATTGGCCGCCGCGTGTTCAAGAACGTGGACCTGGCCACCATCGCCCAGTACATCGACTGGGGTCCATTCTTCCAAACCTGGGACCTGGCCGGTCCCTTCCCCGCCATCCTGCAGGACGAGGTGGTGGGCGAGGCGGCCAGCAAGGTGTACGAGGAAGGCCAGGCCCTGCTCAAGAAACTGATCGACGGCCGCTGGCTGACGGCCAACGGCGTGGTGGCCCTGCTGCCGGCCAACAGCGTCAACGACGACGATATCGAGGTCTACACGGACGACAGCCGCAGCAACGTGGCCTTCACCTACTACGGCCTGCGCCAGCAGGGAGTGCGGCCGGTGGTGGACGGCGTGCAGCGCCCCAACCAGTGCCTGGCCGATTTCATCGCGCCCAAGGGTTCGGGCCAGCAGGACTACATCGGCATGTTCGCCGTCACGGCCGGCCTGGGGATCGAAAAATACGAGAAGCGCTTCGAGGATGCGCACGACGATTACTCGTCCATCATGCTCAAGTCGCTGGCCGACCGCCTGGCCGAAGCGTTCGCCGAGTACCTGCACGAGCGCGTGCGCAAGGACCTGTGGGGCTATGCGCCGGCCGAGACGTTGAGCAACGACGACATGATCGCCGAGAAGTATGCGGGCATCCGTCCCGCCCCCGGCTATCCGGCCTGCCCGGAACACACGGTCAAGGCCGACATGTTCAAGGTGCTGCAGGCCGAGGAGATCGGCATGGAACTGACGGAGTCGTTCGCCATGTATCCGGGCGCGGCCGTGTCAGGCTTCTATTTCGCCCATCCGCAATCGAAGTACTTCGTGGTCGGCAAGATCGGCCAGGACCAGCTGGACGACATGGCGGCCCGCCGCCATGTCAGCAAGCAGGAACTGGAACGCTGGCTGGCGCCGAATTTATCGTAACGGCAGGCCGCGCCGGCGCCGGCGCGTGCTGCGCCAGCAGCCGCGAATCGGGCGGCAGGCTGGCCTGCAGCAGCTTGAGCGCTTCGGCCGTCAGCGCCACGAAGGCGTTCTGGTGCTCTGCCAGCTGATCCGTCATCCACTGCCAGCCCTGTTCCGTCTCCTGCAGCCATACCATGCCGTCCGGGAAGGCGGACGGCAGCGCGTCCAGCGCCGCCGGCACCACCAGCTTGCTGCGCGGCCCCCACAGGTAATCGGGCGGAGTTTCCTTGCCCCACACAAAACCGTTCCGTTCCGCATAGGTGTGGTTGTGGCGGAAGGTCAAGTCCACCACGTCCGGTTCGCCCAGTCCATCGGCCGACTCGATCCAGCAATGGTAGGCGCCGCCGGCCGGATTGGCGAAGGCATCGTTGTCGACCATGCGCATGAGCTGACCGCCGCCGCAATCGACGGCCGCCAGGCCCGCCACGGGCCGATAGACGCGGTCCAGCACAATACTGATCAGGTTGGCGCCGACGACGGCGTACACGTGGCAGAGCGAACAATATTGTTGCGGGTAATAGCGGCGTATCGTCTGATTGACGCACTGGGCAATCAAGGACTGGATGGTAAGGGGCATGAAAGTGACCGGGAAGGACATGTATCCTTCTGTAACGACAAGTTTCTTAAGAACTTTACCCTTGGCAACTTTCTCGTTGCGCTACCGATATGGCAAGCGTGCGCCATGGGCTGGAAAGAACTGGGTACCATGCACCATCATGAGCCCCCGGCCTGCGCGCCGCGGCGGATAGGTCGGGAACTTTGGGCGCGAGCGGTGGCCTAACCCCTAGGTCGCCGCAAGGCGCCGACCCTCATCCTAAGGAGGCTATATGGCTACCAATCCAGACACCAATCTCACTTCGGCCAGGCGTTGGCAGGACCAGCTGATCCTGCTGCTGGGGCTGTGGATGTTCATCACCCCCTGGGTGTTTTCCTATGCCATTCCGTCGACGCCGGCCTGGAACGCCTTCGTTTCCGGCGCCGTCATCGCGGTACTGGCCGCATTCGAGCTGTACCGGACTTACTTCTGGGCCGTGCTGGTCAACCTGCTGGTGGGCTTGTGGGTGGCCATCTCGCCCTGGGTGCTGAAGGTGGCGGACCAGCGTCCGCTGATGTGGAATGAACTGATCGTGGGGCTGGCCGTCGTCGTGCTGGCGCTGTGGGAAATGCAGACCGATCCCGAACTGCACAAGCACTGGCCGGGGGCCGGGCACGCCACCTGAGCGGGCGGCCGGAAAAAAAACGCCGCGCAAGTGCGCGGCGCCGGAGAAAGCAGCAGGCCGCCTTTACAGGGCGTAGCGCACCACGTTGTCGCTCCACTCGAAGGCGGCCATTTCCAGTTCCACCAGCTCGTCGGTGGACATGGCCAGGTCGCGCAGCGTCGGCACGATGTGGTCCTCCAGCTCCTCGATGCGTTCGATGCATTCGGCCAGCTTGAGCAGGTCGCCGAAGAAGCCGCCCCGGAACATGAGCGCTTCGGCCACTTCGTCATTGACGGGAATCTGGGTCAGGATGTCGGCCATGGGGATGCCGAACAGCGTATCCATCAGCGACATGATGCCCACCGTGAAGGCGATATCGGCCGCATGGCGGTGGCTGGGGCGCAGCTTGCTGGCCAGCAGTTCAAGCAGGCGGCCGCGCGTGGTGGCCAGCATCAATAGCGGCGTCATGCTGTGGCCCCGCTTGCTCGGTTCCGCGTACAGCATGATCTGCAGCCAGCGCTGCAGCTGGCGCCGTCCCAGGATGGTGACGGCCTGGCTCAGCGAATCGATGCGCTGGCGGGCGCCCACGGCCGGCGTGTTGACCAGGCGCAGCAGGTTCAGGGCCAGCGATACGTCGCGCTTGATGGCCCGTTCGATCTCCAGGTTGTCCGCGTCCGAAGTCACCAGCGTCATCAGCTCCATCACGGCCAGCTGCGACGGCGACAGCTTCTTGCCGCTCATGATGACGGGCTTGGCGAAGTAATAGCCCTGGAAGTAGTCGAAGCCCAGGTCCAGGCAATTCTTGAATTCGTCGCGGGTCTCCACCTTTTCCGCCACCAGCTTCTTGTTGTCCTGGCGGAAGCGGGGCGCCAGCTTCATCAGCTCGGCCAGCGACATGTTGCGCATGTCCATCTTGACGTATTCCACCAGCGGCAGCAGGGCCTGGATGTGGCCCGTGTCGGAGGTGACGTTGTCGAGCGCAAAGCTGAAGCCCTGGCCCACCAGTTCGGTCATGCGCTCGAGCAAGGCCGGCGTGATGGGCATGGTATCCATCACTTCCAGCACCACTTTTTCACGCGGCAGGAAGGAAAAGATGTCGCTCATGATGACGTCGGCGTCGGCGTGGACAAAGCCCAGCGCATCGCCCACCACGCGCTCCATGCCCAGCTGGGCCGCATGGGCGATCACGGAAGCGGTGGCCGACAGGTCGTTGGTCACATGGGCCGGACCGACGGGCGCGTTGCGGAACAGCAGCTCGTAGCCGAACAAGGCCTGGTGACGGTCCAGTATTGGCTGACGGCCCAGGTAAAACTCGCGCACGCGCAAGCTCTGCGGGGACGTATCGTTGCGGGAAAGATCTATCATTGCCTGCTCTGGTCGGGCGGCAGCGGCGGCGGCCGGCAGGCGGCGCCTGGCACCACTGCGCGTGGTTGATGACGGAGAATAACTCTACTTTACTGCATTTATTCCCTATTGCTAATATTTTGGCACCTGTAGACGAGCGCTTCTTATACTATTTCAATGCTATCGCCGACTTGGGGCATGCCGTCCACAAACAGTTTCAGTTCACCGGGCGCGAACGCGGTCCACTGCTCGTTGGTCGTCAGCGGCTGGGTCACGATGAGGGCGACCCGGTCGTCGGGGGTGGTCACCTCCGAAAAATCCACGCTCACATCCTCGTCCGACAGCTTGGCCGTCTCGAACGGGTATTGCCGCACCAGGTAGTACAGGGCCGTGGAACAATGGGCGAACAGTTCCGTGCCGCTCGACAACAACAGGTTGAAGGTGCCGTGGGTGGCGATGTCGCGCACCAGCTCAGCCAGGGCCGCGCGCAGCGGCGCCAGCGGCGGCCGGGTGTCGCCGAAGCGGGCCCGCAGCTGCTGCAGCAGATAGCAGAAGGCCCGCTCGCTGTCCGTATTGCCCACCGGGCGGTAGGCGCCGTCCAGCACGGGCGCGAAATCCTTGAGGTCGCCGTTGTGGGCGAACACCCAGTAGCGGCCCCACAGCTCGCGCACGAAGGGGTGGCAGTTTTCCAGCGCCACCTGGCCCTGGGTGGCCTTGCGGATGTGGGCGATGACGTTCTTGGACTTGATGGGGTAGCGCTTGATCAGTTCGGCCACGGGCGAGGCCACGGCCGCCTGGTGGTCGACGAAATGGCGCACGCCGGCCCCCTCGAAAAAGGCGATGCCCCAGCCGTCGTGGTGGGTATCCGTCTGGCCGCCGCGCATGGCGAAGCCGGTAAAGCTAAACACAATGTCGGTGGGGACATTGCAATTCATTGCAAGAAGTTGGCACATGGTCAAATTGCTGGAAAGGCGGGACACAGCCTAACCATACCATGGGCCGGGGGCGGCGTCGCCGGAATCGGGCCGGCCGCCCCCGCTGTCCATGCTGCCCCGTTCAGTGCAGCAGGACGGGTTGGCTCATCAGGGAGTCGTAGCTGCCGAGAAATTCGTCGATTTCGGCCATGGTCGGTTCGCCGGCGATCAGCTGGTTGACGTCGCGCCGGAAGGACTGGGCCAGCGCGCCGGCGATGAAAATCTCGCGCTTGCCGCCCTTGTCGACGATTTCATAGCCGCCAAACCGCAGGGCCTCAAGTTCCCGGTCGGCGCCGAATTCGACAACACTGTATTGCTCGCTGTTGTAGATGAGGTTCATTTTGCTTCCTTCTCGCTAAGGGGCAGAACGCTGGCGGTCCGCCTTCAGCACCCACTTGGGGCTGGCGGCGGGCGTTTTCAAGGGGCGGCCCGGCAGGGACTGCCGGACGAGCCCGGATGGCAGGCGGATTCAGGCCGCGATGTCGGCTTGCAGTGCCAGCAAGGAACCATAGGGCGCCTCGGACAGCCAGCTGCGCAGCTGGTCGAGGTGGCTGGCCGTTGCCAGGCTGATGTAGAGCCGCGCGGGGGCATGGCGCAGCACACGGTTCAATGTTACGCGCAAAACGAGATTGCCGCTGCAATGAAGACAGCCTGGGGCAATCCGCAACACGGTGGGCGCGCCCGGGGCGCCAGCCAGGTCGGCCAGCGCGGAGTTGCCGTCAGACAATCCTTCGATGATGACGGTCGTGGCCAGGCCCGGCGCCAGATGGGCGGCGATGGCGGCCTCGCGCGCGCCAGGCTGCGCGCCCGTGACCAGCCAGGTGGGGACGGCGGCACGCGGCGATGGGGCGTGCGCACGGTCCCCCCGCGTCATGCGCCTTTCTTGGCCAGCTTGCCCGGTTCCACGCCCAGCTGCTTGAGCTTGCGGTACAGGTGGGTGCGTTCCAGGCCCGTCTTTTCGGCCACGCGCGTCATGCTGCCGCCTTCGCGGCCCAGGTGGTGCTCGAAATACATGCGCTCAAACGCATCGCGCGCTTCCCGCAGGGGCAAGTCGAACGACAGGTTAAACAGGTGGTTGTCGCTGCCGGTGACGGTGGCACCGGCGCGGGCCGTGGCCGCCTGGGCCGGCTGGCCGCCAAAGCCGGTGGCCGCGCCGCTCTCCTCAGGCTGGGCCTGCTGTGCGGGACGGGCCGCCAGGGCTGGCGCGCGCACCGTTTCCTGGGCCCGCGTCAAGCCCTGCTGCACGGCCTTGAGCAGCTTTTGCAATGCAATCGGCTTTTCCAGGAAATTGAGGGCGCCGATGCGGGTCGCCTCCACCGCCGTATCGATGGTGGCATGGCCCGACATCATGATCACGGGCATGGTCAGCAAGCCGTCGCGCTGCCATTCCTTGAGCAGCGTGACGCCATCCGTGTCCGGCATCCAGATATCGAGCAGCACCAGGTCGGGCGCCCCGCCGGCACGCGCTTCGCGCGCCTGCTGCGCGTTCTCGGCCAGTTGTATTGCATGTCCTTCATCGCTCAGGATTTCCGAGAGCAACTCACGGATCCCCATTTCATCATCCACTACCAATATGTTTGCCATCTATCCCTGCCCTTCCTCATTTCGCCGCTTTGATCGGCAATGATTTTTTCTCGTCATTGCAACGTTATGCATTTTGCGTCGCCGGCGCTAACTTTAACAGCAAAATCAGCACGGACGCACCACTTCTATCGACATGGTTCTGGATATCGATCCTGCCCCCATGTTCGTCGATAATCTTTTTCACCATCGCCAGCCCCAATCCCGTGCCGCGCGCCTTGGAAGTGACGTACGGTTCGAACGCCCTGGCCAGTATCTTGGGCGCGAAGCCGGGGCCATTGTCGGCGATGGCCAGCCGCACCGCCGTGCGCGTGCTGCCGTCCGCGCCCTGATAATGAATGGCTTCCGTGACGACGTCAATCCGTGGCGCCGTGGCGCCCGCCGGCAGCTCGGCCATGGCGTCCTGGGCGTTCTGCAGCAGGTTGTGTATCACCTGGCGCAACTGGGTGGCGTCGCCCATCACCTGCGGCAGGCCGGCGGCCAGCTGCGGGTGGATGATGTCGTTGCCTTCGCCGCTCACGTACAGGTGCAGGATCTCGTCCACCAGGGCGTTCAGGTCCAGCGGTTCCAGCACGGCCGGCGGGGTCTTGGCGTAGTCGCGGAAGTCGTCCACCATGCGCTTCATGGCCGCCACCTGGTTGACGATGGTGGTGGTGCCCCGGTTCAGCAGCTCCACCTCGGGCGGGGCCAGCTTGTGTTCCAGCTTCATCTGCAAACGCTCGGCCGACAGCTGGATCGGCGTCAGCGGGTTCTTGATTTCGTGCGCCAGGCGGCGCGCCACCTCGCCCCAGGCCACCGAGCGCTGGGCCGAGATCACGTCGGAAATGTCGTCGAACACGACGATGTAGCCGCTGCCGCTCTCGACCGGCAGGCGCGAGCCGCGCGTGAGCAGGGTCAGCTCGCTGTCCTCGCCGCTGCCGGGACGGCGCGGCACTTCGATCTGGCGCTGCCAGTGCAAACGGGCGCCGCTGCGGCCGGCCGCCGATTGGGCGCTCTGGGCGGCGAAGGCGTTGACGATGGCGGTGCCGAATTCCTGCAAGCCATCCACCTCCGTCAGGTGCCGTCCGATCAGGGCCGGGCCCGGCTGCTGCAGGATACGCTCGGCCGAATCGTTGCAGCTGACCAGGTGGAATTCGCCGTCCAGCACCACCACCCCGGCCGACATATTGGCCAGCACCGATTCCAGGTGGGCCTTGGCGTTCTGCAGGGCGGCCCGGTTGCGCTCGACGGCGCTGCGGGCGTCCGACAGCTGGCGCGTCATGGTGTTGAAGGACTGGGTCAGCGTGCCCAGCTCGTCGGAGGTGGCCACGATGGGGCGCGGCGACAGATCGCCCTCGGCCACGGCGCGCGTGCCTTCGGCCAGCAGCAGCAGGGGCTGGGCCAGGTCGCTGGCGATCAGGAAGGCGCTGGCGATGGCGCCGAACACGGCCAGCAGCAAGGTCAGCGTCAGCGTCTCGATGTACATCTTGCGCAGGCCGACCCGGGCCACGAAGCGTTCCTTGTAATCGCTGTAGGCGCTGCGGATGGTTTCGCCGTTGCTGGCCAGCTGGGCCGGCGCCAGCTGGATCAGCTGCAGGAAGCGGGGCGCCAGGTGGGCGCCGTTGGGCTGCACGTGGTCGGGGATGGCCATCAGCACCCGCAGGCGCAGCTTGGTGGTGCCGTCGGGCAGCTCGCGGGGACCCGCGATCATGTCGCTGCGCAGCTCGTTGCCGCCCTCGGCCGCGCCGTAGGAGGCGTCGTTCTTGGCCTTGTCCAGCATCGCGCTGGTGGGCAGGTCGGCGCTCAGGTTGCCGCTGTGGTTGGCGCGGGCGCTGACGATCAGGCCGCCCTCGGCGTCGACGATGATGGCGTTCTGCATGCCCGGCTGCAGCTTGACCAGGCGCGCCAGCAGGGCCGGCTCGCTGCCGTAGGGATTGTCGGCCAGCTGCTGCACGGTCTTGCGGGCCGTGCTGTCGAGCTCGGCCAGCACCGTGTCCAGCCCGGCGCGCCCCAGGTTGATGCCCGACTCCAGCGCCTCCTCCACGTGGACGTTGAACCACGATTCGATCGAGTGCGATACGAACTGGACGGACACGAGGAAGATCACCAGCCCCGGCAGCACGCCGATGGCGGCGAACAGCAGCACCAGGCGCGTCATCAGGCGCGAGCCGAACTTGCCGCTCTTGAAGCGGGCGTACAGGCGGAACAGGGACACGGCCACCAGCACCAGCAGGGCCACGGCCACGGCCGCGTTCAGGCCCAGCAGCCAGGAATAGTAGCGGTCGAAGAAGCCGGAATTATCGGACGCGGAGGCCAGCAGGAACAACAGGATGCTGACGACGGCGCCGCCCACGACGAACAGATACCGCAGGGCCTTGGTCACTTACTCCGCCCTGTACTGGAAGGTTTTCTTGTCTGACGCGAGGCGCCATTCACTGTTGTTGAAGGCGTTCACTTGCAGCGGCTTGGGCAGGTAGTCGCGGTCCATGCCCATGCGCAGCGTCACGTTGTAGGTTTCACCCACCTTGAGCGCGCCGCGCGGCGCCACCAGCCAGCGGCTGGGACGGCGGATCAGGAACAGCGCGTCCTCCAGCGAGGAAAAGCTTTGCTGCACGCTGCCGATCACCGTCACATGGTATTGGCGCGTGAGTACGTTGTAGAAGATGCGGGCCGTCTGGTGGGCCACGATGGCCTTCTCGTCGAACCAGTACCAGCGCGGCCGGGTGAATTCGATCTCGGTGGTGAAGTACAGCTGCATGCCGTGCTGGATGGCGTCCTCCAGCCCGTGATTGAGGTCGAACGCGTAATTGGCGGCCAGCCGGTAGCCCTCGTCGGAGGCCTCGATGTAGGCGCGCTTGATTTCGACCCCTTCGGCCGCCTGCGCCGCCCGCGGCAACGCGCACGCGAGCATCAGCAGCAACTGCCAGGCGAGGAGGCGAAAGAAGCGTTGTGTCACGAGTGGGCCGGTGCTCAGTAGATCCGTCGGAAAATGGCGGGCAAAACGGTCACGCATTTTTCTGGAACAGCGCGTAAAACAATCCATCGTGGTCCTGTTCCGCGCCGCCCACCGGCAGCAGCTGGCCGGGCGCGTCCAGCCGCGCCGCCCCGTGACGGACGGCGAACGCGGCAGCCTGCGCCTCCGATTCCTGCGGCCACAAGGAACACGTCACGAACAGCAATTTACCACCGGGGGCAAGCATCTGCCAAAGGTTGTCGAGGATTTTGGCCGAAAGTGTTGCAAGTTGGAGCGTGTCGCCCTTGCGCCGCAGCCAGCGGATATCGGGGTGGCGGCGCACGATGCCCGAGGCCGTGCACGGCACGTCGGCCAGGATGCGGTCGAACGGCTTGCCATCCCACCAGCTGGCCGACTGGGCCTCGGCCGCCTGCAGCGTGGCCTGCAGTCCCAGCCGCTCCAGGTTCTCGCCGACCCGGGCCAGGCGCTTGGGATCGGCGTCCAGCGCCGTCAGCTCGGCCTGCGCCAGTTCCAGGATGTGGCAAGTCTTGCCGCCGGGGGCGGCGCAGGCGTCGAGCACGCGCATGCCGTCGTGCACGTCCAACAGCGGCGCGGCCAGCTGGGCGCCGGCGTCCTGCACCGACACCATGCCCTCGGCGAAGCCGGGAATCAGGGCCACGCCCACCGGCTTGGCCAGCCGCACGGCATGGGGGCCGATGCGGGTGGCGGCCATGCCGGCCGCCTCCAGCGTGGCCAGGTAGTGTTCCACCGTGGCGCGGCGCGGGTTGACGCGCAAGGTCAGCGGCGGCGCCATGTCGCCGGCCTGCAGGATGGCTTGCCACTGCTGGGGCCAGGCCGTCTTGACGGCGTCCAGCCACCACTGCGGGTAGTTCCATTTGGCCAGCGGCTGCAGCCGGGCCGTGTCGAGCAAGCCAGCACGCTCGCGCAGGAAACGGCGCAACACGGCGTTGACCATGCCCTTGGCGCGGGCCGTATCGGGATGGGCGTCGGCCGCCGTCACGGTCTGGTCCACCACGGTGAACGGTTCATAGGGGGCGACGGCGTCCGGCGCCGTCAGCAGCGCCAGTGCGCAGGCCAGCAGGGCCGCCACCAGCGGCTCGGGCGCCTTGGGCGCCATCAGGCCGATCAGCGTTTCGCTCTGGCCCAGCTGGCGCATGCAGCGGTAGGCGATGTCCTGCATGGCGCCGCGGGCCTGGGGCGTACTCTCCTGTTTGGCGAACACGGCCGCCAGCGCTTGCGGCAGGGCCGTGCCGGTGCGCACCTGGGCCACGGCGTGGGCCGCGCCCAGCAGACAGAAGGCCAGCGCGTCGGGCTTGAGCGCCGTCTGGAAGCCGGTCTGCAGGGCCGGTTTCAGGGCGCGGGCGTGACTGGCCCGCAGCTTGGGCGCCGCCGGGGCGGAAGACTTCAACGAGAGCGTCGGACGCTTGTTCATATGCTAATTCCAGGTAGGTTCCGCGCGCGATCCAGGGCGGGCCGGCAGCCGCGATCGCGCAGTATACAGCAGTGCCCGCCGGATGGGCCATGCGGGCCGCCTCGACGCCCCGTTTGCGCCGATTGTAGCGGCTGGCGGGCAGGTAGCACGCGCGCTTGGCCGGCGCCTTGGCGCACCGCCCCGGCACGCCCCCGGCGGCGCGGTGACCGCGCTGCGGCAAACCAGTATAATTACCGCTGTTTGGCCGGGGCTAGCGCGCCGGCCGTTTTCGCTTACGGACGTTTTCTATAGCGCGGCCCGGCCGCCACATCGCACATGCTCGCCCACCAAAAACAAGAAATCACCGCCCTGTTCCAGGCCGCCCTCGCTCCCCTGCTCGACGGCACCGGCATCGCCGCCAACGTGGTGCTGGAGCGCCCGCGCGACCCGTCGCACGGTGACGTCGCCTGCAACGTGGCCATGCAGCTGGCCAAACAGCTCAAGATGAACCCGCGCGAGCTGGCCACCAAGGTGGTCGCGGCGCTGCTGGCGAACCCGGCCGGCAAGGACCTGGTGGAATCGGCCGACATCGCCGGTCCCGGCTTCATCAACCTGCGCGTGACGGCCGCCTCCAAGCAGGCCGTGGTCAAGGCCGTGATCGAACAGGGCGCCGGCTACGGCCGCAGCAGCGCCGGCACCGGCAAGCACGTGATCATCGAATTCGTCTCGGCCAACCCGACCGGCCCGCTGCACGTGGGCCACGGCCGCCAGGCGGCGCTGGGCGACGCGCTGTCGTCGCTGTTCGGCTCCCAGGGCTACCAGGTGACGCGCGAGTTCTACTACAACGACGCCGGGGTCCAGATCCAGACCCTGGCCACCTCGGTCCAGGCGCGCGCACGCGGCTTCAAGCCGGGCGACGCCGAGTGGCCCGAATCGGCCTACAACGGCGACTACATCCAGGACATCGCCAACGACTTCCTGGCCAGGAAGACGGTGTCGGCCTCGGACGGCGCGCCCGTCACCGGCTCGGGCGACGTCAACGACTTCGAGTCGATCCGCGCCTTCGCCGTGACCTACCTGCGCAACGAGCAGGACATCGACCTGCAGGCCTTCGGCGTCAAGTTCGACAACTACTACCTCGAATCGTCGCTCTACAGCGACGGCAAGGTCAACGCCGCCGTCGACGCGCTGGTCAAGTCGGGCCAAACCTACGAGCAGGAAGGCGCGCTGTGGCTGCGCACCACCGAATACGGCGACGACAAGGACCGCGTGATGCGCAAGTCCGACGGCACCTACACCTACTTCGTGCCGGACGTGGCCTACCACATCGTCAAGTTCCAGCGCGGTTTCACCCAGGCCATCAACGTCCAGGGTTCGGACCACCATGGCACCATCGCGCGCGTGCGCGCCGGCCTGCAGGCGGTCGGCATGGGCATCCCGCAGGGCTACCCCGACTACGTGCTGCACAAGATGGTGACCGTGATGAAGGGCGGCGAGGAAGTGAAGATCTCCAAGCGCGCCGGCTCCTACGTGACGGTGCGCGACCTGATCGAATGGTCCGGCGGCGGCGACATCGGCAAGGGCCGCGACGCGGTGCGCTTCTTCCTCATCTCGCGCAAGGCCGACACCGAATTCGTGTTCGACGTCGACGTCGCGCTCAAGACCTCGGACGAGAACCCGGTGTATTACGTGCAGTACGCCCACGCGCGCATCTGCCGCATGCTCGAACAGTGGAGCGGCGATGAAGCGTCGCTGGCCGGGGTCGACCTGTCGCCGCTGACGGCGCCGTCCGAGGCGGCCCTGCTGGCCACGCTGGCGGCCTACCCCGAGGTGCTGGCGCGCGCCCAGGCCGAGCTGGGCCCGCACCAGATCGCGTTCTACCTGCGCGACCTGGCCGCCAACCTGCACAGCTTCTACTTCGCCGAGCGCGTGCTGGTGGACGACGAGGCGCTCAAGCTGGCGCGCCTGGCGCTGATGGTCGCCACCCGCCAGGTGCTGCGCAACGGCCTGGCGCTGATCGGCGTCTCGGCTCCCGACAAAATGTAATTGCGAAGGACATCGCCCACAATGAATTTACGCTCCGGTTCTATCCCGCGTCAGCGCCAGCAAGGCAACTTCCTGGTCGGCTTTATCAGCGGCCTGGTGGTCGGCCTGGCGATCGCCGTCGTCGTCGCCCTGATGATCACCAAAGGCGCCACGCCGTTCACCGACAAGGGCAAGACCGGCAAGGCGGCCGAGCCGACGGCCGGCCAGGTGGCCGATCCCAACAAGCCGATGTACGGCAACAAGGAAGCGGCGCGCGAGGCGGCCAAGGACTTCGCGCGCGAGCCCAAGCCGCCCGCCGCCGATCCGCTGCAGCAGGCGGTCGACAAGATCCAGGCCCAGAGCGACGCACCCGCGCCCAGGGCGCCGGCCGCCGCGCCGGCACCGGCCGCCCCGGCTGCCCCTGCCGCGCCCGCCGTCGCCGACAAGGGCAGGTCCGCCCTGCCGGCCGCCGCCACGGCACCGGCGGCAGGTGCCGCGCCAGCCGCTGCCAACGCTGCGGCCGAGGACAAATACGTCTATTATCTGCAGGCCGGCGCCTTCCGCGAACTGGCCGATGCCGAAAGTACGCGCGCCAAGCTGGCCCTGCTGGGCTTCGAGGCCAACGTGTCCGACCGCAGCACCGACACCGGCGTGCTGCACCGGGTACGCCTGGGTCCCTACTCGCAGGTCGAAGCCATGAACCGGGTGCGCAGCAAGCTGTCCGAGAACGGCGTCGACGTGGCCGTTGTCCGCAACCAAAAATAAACCACAGGAGGTGCAATGCGATTTCTGAAGCTGATACTGGGCGCCCTGGCGCTAAGCGCCGTTGCCGTGACCGCCGCCGCCTCGCCGGCCGATCCCAAGCAGGGTGTGGAGTACCAGGTGCTGCCCACGCCGCAGCCGACCGACAGCGGCAAGAAGGTGGAAGTGCTGGAATTTTTCGCCTACTACTGCCCCCATTGCTACGCCTTCGAGCCGGCGCTGGAAGCGTGGATCAAGAAGCAGGGCGAGAACATCGTCTTCAAGCGCGTGCACGTGTCGGGCGGCGACAGCGTTTCGCCCCAACAGAAACTGTACCTGACGCTCGACGCCATGGGCCTGATGAACGACCAGATGCACAACAAGATCTTCACCGAGATGCATGTGGCGCGCAACCACATGAACCGCGATGAGCTGGTGTTCGACTTCGTGGCCAAGCAGGGCATTGACCGCCAGAAGTTCACGGACACCTACCGCTCGTTCGGCATCGGCGGCCGCATCCGCCACGTCAACGCGCTGATGGAGGCCTACCATGTGGATTCGTGGCCGATGGTGGCCATCGACGGCCGCTTCATCACCTCCCCTTCGCTGGCCGACGCCGGCAGCAAGTCCGCCAACACGGAAGCCCAACTGCACACGGAAGCGCTGCAGGTGATGGACGCGCTGGTGGCCAAGGCCAAGGCGGAAAAGAAATAACATGCACACCACCGGCGCGACCTTCCTCACACCCGCACCATGACGCCGCAGCGCGTCTTCATCACCGGCGCCTCGAGCGGCATAGGCGCGGCGCTGGCCGCGCGCTACGCCGCCCAGGGCGCCACGCTGGGACTGCTGGCGCGCCGCAAGGATGCGCTGGACCAGCTGATCGCCACCCTGCCCAACCCCCAACGCCACCGCGCCTACGCGGCCGACGTGCGCGACCACACTGCCATCGCCGCCGCCGCGCAAGCGTTCCTGGCGCACGCGGGCGGGGCCGACGTGGTGATCGCCAACGCCGGTATCTCGGCCGGCACGCTGACGGAGTACGCGGAAGACCTGGCCGTGTTCGAGGCCATCATCGCCACCAACGTGGTGGCCACGGCCGCCACCTTCGCCCCCTTCATCGCCGCCATGAAAGCCCAGTCCACGCCCACCCGGCTGGTGGGCATCGGCAGCGTGGCCGGCATCCGCGGCCTGCCCGGCGCGGAAGCGTACAGCGCCTCGAAAGCGGCCGTGATCAGCTACTGCGAATCGCTGCGGCTGGAACTGAAACCGTACGGCATCCGCGTGGTGACCATCTGCCCCGGCTACATCGATACACCCATGACGCGCCACAATCCCTATCCCATGCCTTTCCTGATGCCGGTCGAGCGCTTCGCCGCGGCCGCCGTGCAGACCATCGCCGCCGGCCGCAGCTACGCCGTCATTCCGTGGCAGATGGGCATGGTCGCCAAACTCCTGCGGCTGCTACCGAACGCGCTGTACGACCTGGCCTTCGGCAAGGCGCCGCACAAGCCGCGCAAGCCGGCCAGCACCCTGTAACGCCATGACCAGCACCGTACCGAACAGCCCTGCGCCCGCCCTGTCGGGCAGCGCCATCGCCAGCCGCTGCGCGGCCAGCGCCAGCCACGTCGAGATCGAAGTGGTGGCCGAAACCGGCTCCACCAACGCCGACCTGCTGGGGCGCATCGGCCAGCTGCGCGGCCCCGTGCTGCGCATCGCCGAACGCCAGACGGCCGGCCGGGGACGGGCCGGACGCCCATGGCTGTCCGCGCCCGGCGCCACGCTGACGTTCTCGCTGGCCTGGCGCTTCAAGGGCGGCCTGCACAACATGGCCGGCCTGCCGCTGGCCGTGGGCGTGGCGCTGGCCGAAACGCTGGGATCACTGGGCGTGCCCGTGCAACTCAAGTGGCCCAACGACGTGCTGCGCGACGGCAAGAAACTGGCCGGCATCCTGGTCGAGGCCCAGCAGGGAACGGATGGCGCGTTCTGGGCCGTGATCGGCGTGGGCCTGAACCTCGTCATGCCCGACGAACTGGAAGCGCGGATCGGACGCGACGTGGCCGGCGCCCCCTGGCTGGCGCAAATGGACCGCAACGAGCTGGTGGCCACCCTGCTCAGCCGCCTGGCCGCCGTGCTGGCCGAATTCGACGACACCGGCTTTGCCCCGTTCTGCGAACGCTGGAACGCGCTGCACGCCTGGCAGGGGCTGGAGGTGACCATCGTCGACGGCGGCCAGCTGCTGCAACAAGGCCGCGCCGCCGGGGTGGACCACAACGGCCGCCTGCTGCTCGACACGGCCCAGGGCCGGGCCGAGGTGCTGTCGGGCGACGTTTCGCTGCGCCTGGTGCAACCATGATCTTGCTGATCGACGCCGGCAACACCCGCGTCAAGTGGGCGCTGGTGGCGGCCGACGCGCCGCTGGCCGCCTGGCACGCGACGGGCGCCGTGCCGCACGGGGAGCTCGAGCAATTGCCGGCCGCCTGGCAACGGGCGCTGGCTAGCCGCGGCATCGTCCGCGCCCTGCTGGCCAACGTGGCCGGCGCCGCGCTGCGCGAGCGGCTGGAACGGATACTGCCGGCCGGGCTGGACGAGGTGGCATGGTTTGCCTCGCTGCCCCAGCTGGCCGGGGTGCGCAACGGCTACCGTAATCCGGGCCAGCTGGGCTGCGACCGCTTTGCCGCCGCCATCGGCGCCCACGCGCTGGCGCCGGGCCAGCACATCATCGTGGCCAACTGCGGCACGGCCACCACCATCGACGCCGTGACCGGCGACGGCGCCTTCCTGGGCGGGATGATACTGCCCGGCCTGGGCCTGATGGCCAGCGCGCTGGCGCGCAACACGGCGCAGTTGCCCCAGATCGCGCAAGACGGTAAGCTGCCGGCAGGATTTGCCGACAACACGGACGACGCCATCCTCAGCGGCTGCCTGGCGGCCCAGAGCGGCGCCATCGAACATGCCTGCGCCGTGCACGGGGCCAGCCTGTGCCTGGTATCGGGCGGCGCTGCGCCGTTCGTGGCGCCCATGCTCAAGGTGCCGTACCGCGTGGTCGACAACATCGTGCTGACCGGCCTGCACGCCACCTGCGGCGCCGTCCCCGTAACCACCCTGGATCGCCCGTGCTGAAATTTATCTTCTGGTCGCTGTTGGCAGTAAATGGCGCGCTGTTCGCGTATGGACAGGGCTACCTTGGCCATTTCAGCGGCAACGAGCGCGAGCCGGCGCGGCTGAAGAACCAGCTCAATGCCGACAAGCTGGCCGTAATCCCGGCCGCGAAGGCCACGGCGGCGGCCTCCGCATCCGCATCCGCGGCTGCCGCTTCGGCTTCGGCTTCGGCGTCGGCCAAGGCCGGGCCGGAAGCGCTGGCCTGCATCGAGATCGGCAACTTCGTGATCGGCGAGGCGCGCCGCTTCGAAGCCCTGCTCGAGCCGCTGGACCTGGGCGACCGCCAGTCGCGCCGCAACCTGCCGGGCACGGAAGTGTCGAGCTACATCGTGTTCATCCCGCCGCAGGGCAGCAAGGAAGCGGCCGACAGGAAGGCGGGCGAACTACGCGCGCTGGGCGTGACCAACTACTTCGTCATGGCCGACTCCCAGACCATGCGCTGGGCGATTTCACTGGGTGTGTTCAAGACCGAGGGCGCGGCGCAGAATCAGCTGGCGGCGCTGGTCAAGCAGGGTGTGCACAGCGCCCGCGTCGCACCGCGCATGAGCGGCGGCAAGCAGCTGGCCTTCCAGTTCCGCGACATCGACACCGACATCCAGGCCCGCCTGGACAAGCTGCGCGCCGCTTTCCCGAACGCGGAATCGCACGCCTGCAAGTGAGCGGCGCGGCGGCCGCCGCAATTTAACGCTGGATCACGATCGGTTTCAGGGCCAGCGCCGCCGGCAAGGCTTGCGCCGCCAGCAGTGCCGCCTGGCGGCTGGCGAACGGGCCGCTGAACAGGCGATGCACGGTGCCCCCCTGCACCACTTCCAGCGATCCCAGCTTGTCGATCATGCGTGCCAGCCGGCCGCGCACCGCTTCCGCGTTTTCCGCGCGGGCATAGGCGCCCAGCTGCAGATAGTAACCACCCTTGTCGGCGCCATTCGCGGCGCCGGCGCCGTCCGTGGCCTGGCCACTGCCCTGCACCAGCGATTCGAAGGCGGGCGATCCGGCCGCTCCCGTGGCCACCACGGGCTGGGGCGCCAGCACCAGCGGCGACGCGGCCGGCTGCCCCGCCGCGCGGGCGGCCAGCATGCGGTCGATTTCGGCCGGCAGGATGCGCTCGATCTGCAGTTCGTGGCTGCCCTTGCCCAGCAGCCCCAGTTTGAGCGCGGCCGTGTATGACACGTCGATCGCCCGGTTCGAATGGAACGGACCGCGGTCGTTGACGCGCACGATCACCTGCACGCCGTTGGCCAGGTTGGTCAGGCGCGCGTAGGACGGGATCGGTAGCGTGGGATGGGCCGCCGTCATCTTGTACATGTCATACAGCTCGCCGGACGAGGTGCGCTGGCCGTGGAATTTCTTGCCGTACCAGCTGCCGATGCCACGCTGGACGTAGGGCTGGTCGCCCGTGATCGGGGTATAGGTCTTGCCGAAGACGACATAGGGCCGGTTGGAGCGCGGCAGCAGCGGATCGTTGCGCACTTCCGCGTCCGGCACGTCGGCCAGGTTGGGCGGCGGATTGTCGCCCGGACCGTCGTCCTGGTAATAGCCGCCGCGGCCGGAACCGGCCGGCGGCAGGACCGGCACGCCAGGCTCGGCGCGCCCCGGCCCCTTGCTCACACTGCCAGTCTTGGGCGCGGTGGCCGACGGCGTCCCCTGCTGCGGCACCGTGCCGCAGGCAGCCAGCGCCAGCATCGCCGCCAGGCCCGCCGCTTTCAAGTAACCGTGTTTGTACTTAACCATCTTGCCATCCTTGTTATTTTTACCCGGACGGCATAGCGCGTCCGGTTGACGGCGCGTGCGCCGCCAACCGCGCATTATCGCTCAAACGGCCGGACGGCCGCGCAACGGTGGATTTTTGGCGTGGCCGGCACAGCCGCGATGGGACGGGTCAGGTCTGCACCAGCTTGCGGTGGCGCTGGATGCTCATCAGGATGCCGCCGCCCAGGCCCAGCGTGAGCAGCGCCGTGCCGCCGTAGCTCATGAACGGCAACGGTACCCCCACCACCGGCAGGATGCCGCTGACCATGCCCATGTTGACGAAGGCGTAGGTGAAGTAAATCATGGTGATGGCGCCCGCCAGCAGCCGGGTGAAGAAGTTGGGCGCATTGGCGGCGATCATCAGGCCGCGACCGATCAGCAGCAGGTACAGCACCATCAGGATCAGGTTGCCCGTCAGGCCGAACTCTTCGGAGAACACGGCGAAGATGAAGTCGGTGGTGCGCTCGGGGATGAATTCCAGGTGAGCCTGGGTGCCGTGGGTCCAGCCCTTGCCCGTGAGGCCGCCGGAACCGACGGCGATGGTGGACTGAATGATGTGGAAGCCCTTGCCCAGCGGGTCGGAGGTGGGGTCGATCAGCGTCATCACCCGCTCGCGCTGATAGTCGTGCATCTGCGACCAGACCACGGGCAGGCTGGCCGCCCCCATCACCACCAGCCCCACCAGCGCCTTCCACGACAGGCCGGCCAGGAAGATCACGCAGAAACCGGCCGCCACCACCAGCAGCGCCGTGCCCAGGTCGGGCTGCTTGGCGATCAGGCCGACCGGGATGGCCAACAGGATCGCCGCGACCAGGTAGGAATGCCAGCGCAGCTGGCCGGCGCGCTGCTGGAAGAACCAGGCCAGCATCAGCGGCATGGCGATCTTCATGAATTCGGACGGCTGGATGTCGACCCCGACGTGCAGCCAGCGCCGTGCGCCCAGCTTGACGGTGCCAAACAGCGCCACCGCCATCAGCAGCGCCACCGCCACCAGGTAGGCCGGCACGGCGATGCGCATCATCATCTGGGGCGAGACATTGGCCACCATCCACATCACCAGGAAGGCCATGAGGATGTTGCGCAGCTGGTCTTCCACCTTGCCGGGGATGCCAATGCTGGCCGAGTACAGCGTCACCAGGCCGGTCGACAGCAGCATCAGGATGATGACGGCCAGCGGGCCGTCGAACACGGTGAAATAGGGGCGCATGCGGCGCCACAGGGAGCGCCTTTCGTTGATCGGCATGATCCGTTCCTTACTCAGTGTTGCCGGGCGTTTCGGCGCCGGGCTTGGGTTCGCCGCTCACGCCCTGCTCGGCCTTGACGTCTTCCACCGAGCGCAGCTCGGCGTCTTCCTTGGGCACCTTGGTCGTGTCCTTCTCGTGCGGGCGCTTGCCCAGCAGGTAGAAGTCGAGCGCCTTGCGCACGATGGGCGCGGCCACGCCGGCGCCGAAGCCGCCGTTCTCCACCACCACCGCGATGGCGATGCGCGGCTTGTCGGCCGGCGCGAAGGCGGTGTAGAGCGCGTTGTCGCGCAGGCGCTCGGCGATCAGGTTGGCGTTGTACTTCTCGTTCTTCTTGATGGCGATCAGCTGCGCCGTGCCGGTCTTGCCGCCCGACGTGTAGCCGGCGCCGGCAAAGGCCTTGGCCGCCGTGCCGCCCAGTGTCACGCCCACCATTGCGTTCTTGATGATGTCCACGTTTTCCTGCTTGAGCGGGATGCGGTAGCTTTCCTTGGGCACGGTCAGCTTGCGCGCGCGCGTGACGCCGTCCTCGATGATCTTGACCAGGTGCGGCTTCATCACCACGCCGTTGTTGGCCAGGTTGGCGATCGCATGCGCCATCTGCAGCGGCGTGTAGCTGTTAAAGCCGTTGCCGATGGCGACCGAGATGGTGTCGCCGCCCACCCACTTCTGGGCCGCCGCGTTCTTCTTGAAGCGCGCCCGCTTCCATTCCTTGGACGGCAGGATGCCGGTCTTTTCGTGTTCCAGGTCGATGCCGGTCAGCTCGCCGAAGCCGAACGGCTTCATGAAGTCGTGGATGGCGTCGATGCCCATGTCGTTGCCGAGCATGTAGTAGTAGGTGTCGCACGATTCGACGATGGACTTGTACATGTCCACCGTACCGTGGCCGCCCGGTTTATCGTCGCGGAACTTGTGGCCGCCCAGCGTGAACGAGCCGGGGTCGAAAATGGTCTGGCCCGGGGTGCGCTTGCCCAGTTCCAGCGCGGCCAGCGCCATGAAGGGCTTGAAGGTGGAGCCGGGCGGATAGGTGCCCGACAGCGGACGGTTCACCATCGGCTTGTCGAGCGAGGTGTTGAGGTCGGACCAGCTTTGCGCATCGATGCCGTCCACGAACAGGTTGGGGTCGTAGCCAGGGCGCGAGACATAGGCCAGGATGTCGCCCGTCTCCGGCTCGATCGCCACCAGCGCGCCGCGCCACTCGCCGAACGCTTCCTCGATCACCTTCTGCAGTTCGATGTCGATCGACAGGATCAGGTTGTTGCCCGGCGCGGCGGCCGTGCGCGACAGGGTGCGGATGGCGCGCCCGCCGGCCGATACTTCCACTTCTTCGTAGCCGGTGGTGCCGTGCAGCTGGCGCTCGTAACTCTTTTCCAGCCCTTCCTTGCCGATATGGTCGGTGCCGTTGTAGTTGGCCGCGTCGTCCGTGTCCTCGATGGCCTTGGCCTCGGCCTGGTTGATGCGGCCGATAAAGCCGATCACGTGCGAGGCCAGTTCACCGAGCGGATACTGGCGGAACAACCGGGCCTGGATCTCCACCCCGGGGAAGCGGAAACGCTGGGCCGAGAAGCGCGCCACTTCCTCGTCCGTCAGGCGGGTGCGCAACGGCACGCTCTCGAAATTCTTCGATTCCTCCAGCAGCTTCCTGAAGCGCTTGCGGTCCTTGGCCTCGATCTGCACCAGCTTGGCCAGTTCGTCTATCGTCTCGTCGAGCGTCATGCGCAGCTTGGACGGCGTCACCTCCAGCGTGTAGGCCGAGTAGTTGCGGGCCAGGACCACGCCGTTGCGGTCCAGGATCAGGCCGCGATTGGGCTCGATCGGCACCACGGCGATGCGGTTCTCCTCCGCCTGCGCCGCGTAGTCGCTGTGCTTGACCACCTGCAGCCAGATAAAGCGCGCCAGCAGCAGGCCAAAGCAGACGAACACCATCAAGCCCAGCGCCGTCAGGCGCAGGCGGAACAGGTGCAGTTCGCGTTCCGTGTTCTTCAGTTCAGTCATGCGGGTAAATCGTTACCGTCAAAGGGGGCGGCGCTCAGATCGGCCGCGTGTGATCGCGGTCGACGGCGCGCCGCTGGGGCGCCAGCAGCAGCCAGGTGGCCAGCGGCCACAGGGCGACGGCCACCGCGCTTTCCAGGAAATAGAACCAGCCGGGGAACTTGCCCGACACGATGAAACGTATGCCCAGCTGCACCGACTGCGCCATCAGCAGCAGCGGGAACACGTGCATGGCCTGCGTCATGAGCGGGAACCACAGCACGCGCCGGTGCAGCATGATGGCGAAATAGGACAGCAGCGTATAGGCCAGCGCGTTCTCGCCCAGCAGCGTGGAGTCGTGCACGTCCATCAGCAGGCCGAGGAAGAAGGCGGTGCCGATGCCCACCTTGCGCGGCTGGTGCACGCCCCAGAACACCAGCACCAGCGCCACGAAGTCGGGCGTGCCGATGAAGCTCCCCCACGGCAGGAGGTTCAGCAGGAAGGCGCAGAACAGGCTGAAGGCGATGAACAGGGGGCTGACGGGCAGCAGGATGTAGTGGGGACGGCTCATCGCGCGGTCTCCTTCGGTTTGGGCTGGAGCGGCGCGGCCGGCGTGGCGGCGGGCGGGCTGGTGTGCGCGGGGGCAGCCACGGGACCGGCAGCCGGGGCCGCGGCAGGAGCGGCGGCCGGCGCACCAGCGCCAGCACCAGGAATGGCCGCCGGTGCCGCAGTGCCGGGCGTGGCGCCCTGGGTGGCGCCCGATTCCTTGACCGGGCCCATCTTGCCGGCGTGTTTCTTGAGCGGACGCGCTTCTTCCTCGGGCGGACGGGGCGGCATGTCCGGTGGCGTCATCAGAATCAGCAACTGGGTGTGGTTGGAAATGCCGGCCAGCGGCTGGCACACGACGCCGCCGAACGAGCCGCCGGCGCTGTTTTCCACCTGGGTCACGCGGGCCACGGCCAGGCCGGCCGGGTACACGCCGTCCAGGCCGGAAGTCACTACCACGTCGTTGACCTGGATGTCGGCATTGGGCGCCGTGAAGCGCAGCTCCAGCGTGCCGGACTTGCCGCGGCCATAGGCCACGCTGCGCAAACCGGTGCGCAGCAGTTCGACCGGGATGGCTTGCTCCTTGTCGGTCAGCAGCGTGACCTCGGAGGTGAACGGGAACACGCGCGTGACCTGGCCCACCACGCCCAGATTGTCGATCACGGGCAGGCCCAGCGTGACACCTTGCTGGGTGCCCCGGTCCAGCACGATCTTGCGGCTGTTGACGTCACGCGCGTCGTACAGCACTTCGGCCAGCATGGACTTGACGGGCAGGCGCTGGCGCGCATCCATCAGCTTGCGCAGCTGGTTGTTTTCGGCGAACTGGAGCTGGGCCTGCTGCAGGGCCTGGGCGCTGGCGATCTGCTGGCGTTGCAGTTCACGGACCTGTTTTTCCAGCGACGACAGCGAAGAGAAGTAATCGCCCATGCCGTAGATGGCGTCGCGCGGCAGCAGCGCGGCCATTTGCAGCGGATAGAGCACGGTGCCGGCCACCTGGCGCACCGTGGCCAGGCTATGCATGCGCGAATCGATCAGCAGCAGCGCGATCGAAATGCACGCGAACACCGTCATCTTGACGCGGGCCGGGGCGCCTTGCTTGAAAAGTGGCGGAGGACTGTATTCCATGACTTCCAATTATCCGGCGCTCGCGCGCCAACCAACCAACGGCCTGAGCTGGCCTGTCACCTCTTCCACCAGCCCGGGGCCGCCGGCGGCCCCGGGCCACGGCTTTATTCGTAGGAGAAGATGGAACCCAGCTGGTCCATCCGCTCGAGCGCCATGCCCGAGCCGCGCACCACGCAGGTGAGCGGATCTTCGGCCACCAGCACCGGCAGGCCCGTCTCTTCCATCAGCAGGCGGTCCAGGTCGCGCAGCAGCGCGCCGCCGCCGGTCAGCATCA
>JAZJZQ010000352.1:0-14949 GCA_040389625.1 Pseudomonadota bacterium
TCGGCGCTGGTGGTGGTGCCCATGTTCCACGTCAACGCCTGGGGCATGCCGTACGCGGGCGCGCTGTGCGGCGCCAAGCTGGTGCTGCCCGGCCCGCAGATGGACGGCAAGAGCATCTATGAACTGATGCGCGAGGAGCGGGTGACGCTGGCACTGGGCGTGCCCACGGTCTGGCTGATGCTGTTCCGCCACGTGGAAACCGGGCAGCTCGACCCGCGCCGCGAACTGTGCATGACGCGCTGCGTGATCGGCGGGGCCGCCGCGCCGCTGTCGATGATAGAACGTTTCGAGGAAGGCTTCGGCGCCACCGTGATCCACGCCTGGGGCATGACGGAGATGTCGCCGCTGGGCACGGTCTGCAAGCTGCTGCCGAAGCATGCGGCGCTGCCGGCCGCCGAGCGCCACCGCCTGCAGATGAAGCAGGGCAGGGCGGTGTTCGGCGTGACGCTGAAGATTACCGACGACGACGGCCACGCGCTGGCGCACGACGGCGTGGCGTTCGGGCACCTGAAAGTGCGCGGCCCATGGATCGCCAGCGGCTACTTCGGCGGCGAAGGCGGCGACGTGCTCGACGCCGACGGCTATTTCGACACGGGCGACGTGGCCACCATCGACGCCGACGGCTACATGCTCATCACCGACCGCGCCAAGGACGTGATCAAGTCCGGCGGCGAGTGGATTTCGTCGATCGACCTGGAAAACGCGGCCATGGACCATCCGGACGTGGCCGAGGCGGCCGTGATCGGCATCGCCCACCCCACCTGGCAGGAGCGGCCGCTGCTGGTGGCCGTGCGCAAGGCCGGCCGCGAGGTCACGCGCGACGAGCTGCTGGCGCATCTGGAGAGCCGCGTCGCCAAGTGGTGGCGGCCGGACGACGTAGTGTTCGTCGACGAGCTGCCGCACACGGCCACCGGCAAGCTGCAGAAGATGAAGCTGCGCGAGATGTTCCGCGACTACCGCCTGCCGGGCCAGAACTGAACCCACACCGACGAGGAAAACCTGATGACTGAAACAACCACACCCACGCTGCTGATCGTCCCTGGCCTGCGCGACCATGTGCCGCAGCACTGGCAGACGCTGCTCCAGGCAGCCACGCCGGGCGCGCGCTCGGTGCCGCCGCTGACGGAAAACGGTTTGAGCCTGGCCGCCCGGGTGGAGGCCATCGACCAGGCGCTGGCTCAGATAGCCGGCCCCGTAATTCTGGTGGCCCACAGCGCCGGCGTGCTGATGGCGGTCCACTGGGCCGCGCGCCACAAGCGCCCCATCCTGGGCGCGCTGCTGGTCACGCCGCCCGATCTGGAGGCCAGCTGGCCGGCCAACTATCCGCAGCCGGACACGCTGCGCGAGCACGGCTGGTCGCCCCTGCCGCGCACGCGGCTGCCGTTCCCCAGCATCGTGGCCGCCAGCAGCAACGATCATCTGGCCAGCCTGGATGCCGTCCACCGCATGGCCGCCGACTGGGGCAGCCAGGTGGTGGAACTGGGCGCCGTCGGCCATCTCAACCCGGCCGCCGGCTATGGCCCATGGCCCCGGGCCGAGGCGCTGATCGCCCAAGTGCAAACGCTGGCGGCATCTGTCGTCAAATGAAAAGTCGCTGTCGCCCGATGCATGGCCGGATAAATTCGCCGCGTCTATACTGAATTCATCGTGTGGCAAGGCAGGACAACAAATCTGAGGAGAATAAGCATGGCAAAGGCAGTGCGTTTCAATGCGACCGGCGGACCGGAAGTACTGTACCTGGAAGATGTGGAAGTGGGCCAGCCAGGTCCCGGCGAAGTGCGCGTGCGCCATGTGGCCGTGGGCCTGAACTACGCCGACACTTACTTCCGCAACGGCACCTATCCGGTCCCGCTGCCCAATGGCATCGGGGTGGAAGCGGCCGGCGTGGTGGTGGCGCTGGGCGAGGGCGTGACCGGCCTGGCGCTGGGCGACCGCGTGACCTACACCGGCTTTCTCAACACATTGGGCGCCTACAGCACCGAGCGCGTGATTTCGGCCGCGCCGCTGATCAAGCTGCCCGAGACCATCGCCTTCGAGACGGCGGCCGCCATGACCATGCGTGGCCTGACCTCGGCCTACCTGATGCGTCGCATCCATGACTTCCGCGCCGGCGACACCATCCTGCTGCACGCGGCGGCCGGCGGCGTGGGCCTGATCGTGTCGCAGTGGGCCAAGCTGCTGGGACTGAACGTGATCGGCACCGTGTCCACCCCGGCCAAGGCGGAAATGGCCATGGCCCACGGTTGCGACCACGTCATCAACTACAGCAGCGAGGACGTGGCCAAGCGGGTGCGCGACATCACCGGCGGGCGCGGCGTGGACGTGGTGTTCGACAGCGTGGGCAAGAACACCTTCATGTCCTCGCTCGACTCGCTGCGCAAGCGCGGCCTGATGGTGTGCGTGGGTACGGCCTCCGGCGCCATTCCGCCGTTCGATCCGGTGCTGCTGGCCATGAAAGGCTCGCTGTTCCTGACCCGTCCCGCGCTGGCCGACTACATCGCCGACCCGGCCGAGAAGGCTGAATTGGCGGGCGAACTGTTCGACCACGTGGGCGCGGGCCGCATCAAGATCGAGATCAACCAGCACTATCCGCTGGCCGATGCGGTCCAGGCGCACCGCGACCTGGAGTCGCGCAAGACCACCGGTTCGTCGATTTTCGTGATCTGAGGAGACAGCCATGCGAGTAGAACAACTGACCTGCGCCATCGGTGCCGAATTGGTGGGCGTCAAGCTGGCCGACGCCATCCATGACGACGGCCTGTTCGCCGAACTGCGCACCCAGCTGCTCAGGCACCGCGTGCTGTTCCTGCGCGACCAGGACTTCACCCGCGCCGAGCACGTGGCCTTCGCGCGCCGCTTCGGCGAGCTGGAAGACCATCCGGTGGCCGGCAGCGATCCGGAAAACCCCGGCCTGGTGCGCATCTACAAGAACCCGGACCAGCCCAACGACCGCTACGAGAACGCCTGGCATGCCGACACCACCTGGCGCGCCGCGCCCCAGTTCGGCGCCGTGCTGCGCTGCATCGAGTGCCCGCCCGTGGGCGGCGACACCATGTGGGCCAACATGGCGCTGGCTTACGAGCGCCTGCCCGACGACGTGAAGCAGAAGATCGAAGGGCTGCGCGCGCGTCACAGCATCGAGGCCAGCTTCGGCGCGGCCATGCCGATCGAACGCCGGCTGGCGCTCAAGAACCAGTTCCCGGACGCCGAGCACCCGGTGGTGCGCACCCATCCCGAAACGGGCGAGAAGATCCTGTTCGTGAATGCCTTCACCACCCACATCACCAACTACCACACGCCCGATCGCGTGCGCTTCGGCCAGGACGCCAATCCGGGCGCCGGCAACCTGCTCAGCTACCTGATCAGCCAGGCCTATGTGCCGGAGTTCCAGGTGCGCTGGCGCTGGCAGCCCAACAGCGTGGCCATCTGGGACAACCGCTCGACCCAGCATTACGCCGTGATGGACTATCCGCCCTGCCACCGCAAGATGGAGCGGGCCGGCATCGTCGGCGACGTGCCGTTCTGAAGTTCGTATCCAGGCTATCCCGCATCTAACAACTTTTAACAGCATCTAACAATCAGGAGACCAGCATGCAATTTCTCGACGATTCCCTGCACCCCGAGAACCAGGATAAAGTAGTCATCACCGTGGCACCGTACGGCCCCGAGTGGGCGCCGGAAGACTTCCCGGAAGATATCCCCGTCACGATGGAGGAGCAGATCCAGAAAGCCGTCGATTGCTACAACGCCGGCGCCACCGTGCTGCACCTGCATGTGCGCGAACTCGATGGCAAGGGCTCCAAGCGCCTCTCCAAGTTCAATGAGCTGATCGCCGGCGTGCGCGCCCGCGTGCCCGACATGATCATCCAGGTGGGCGGTTCGATCTCGTTCGCGCCGGAAGACGACGGCCAGGCCGCCAAGTGGCTGTCCGACGACACCCGCCACATGCTGGCCGAACTGGACCCGAAACCGGACCAGGTGACGGTGGCCATCAACACCTGCCAGATGAACATCATGGAGCTGCTCTATCCCGAGTACCTGGAGGGCACCTCGCTGGCCTCGCCCATGATGCACGCGGCCTACAGCGAAATGACGGTGCCGGCCGGCCCGGCCTGGGTGCAGGAACACCTGCGCCGGCTGCAGGCGGCCAATATCCAGCCGCACTTCCAGCTGACCGGCATGCACGCGCTCGAAACGCTGGACCGCCTGGTGCGCCGCGGCGTCTACACCGGCCCGCTGAACCTGACCTGGATCGGCATCGGCGGCGGCTTCGACGGCCCCAATCCGTTCAACTTCATGGACTTCATCCGCCGCGCACCGGAAGGCGCCTGCATCACGGCCGAATCGCTGCTCAAGAACGTACTGCCGTTTAACATGATGTCCATGGCCATGGGCTTCCACCCCCGTTGCGGCACCGAGGACACGCTGATCGACCAGCATGGCAAGCGCATGACGTCGGTGCAGCAGATCGAGCAGTGCGTGCGCGTGGCGCGCGAACTGGGGCGCGAGGTGGCCAACGGCCAGGAAGCGCGTGCCATCTACAAGATCGGCGTACAGTACAAGGATGCCGAGGAGACGCTGCGCATGAACGGCATGGCGCCGAACCGCCAGCGCGGCCAGAAGAACGTGCCGCTGCGGACCTGATCCCGCGATCGGGCCGGCGCTGGCGTACGATGCCGGTGCCGGCTTTTTTTTCATCCAGCGCAACGCAATGAGAGCAGATCATGGCTTATCACACCCCCTCCGACGACGGCCTGGCCGACGACAACCCCAACGTTCCCCGCTATTACGCCTGGATCGTGTTCGCCCTCAGCTTTGGCTTGCTGATCTCCGACTACATGTCGCGCCAGGTGCTCAATGCCGTTTTCCCCCTGCTGAAGGTGGAATGGCAGCTGAGCGACGCCCGCCTCGGGCTGTTGAGCGGCATCGTGGCCCTGATGGTGGGCCTGCTGACCTTTCCCCTGTCGCTGCTGGCCGACCGCTGGGGGCGGGTACGCAGCCTGGCCCTGATGGCCGTGCTGTGGAGCCTGGCCACGCTCGGTTGCGGCCTGGCCCAGGACTATCACCAGATGTTCGCGGCCCGCTTCCTGGTGGGCGTGGGCGAGGCGGCCTACGGCAGCGTGGGCATCGCCGTCGTGCTGTCGGTGTTCCCCAAGCATCTGCGGGCCACGCTGACGGGCGCCTTCATGGCCGGCGGCATGTTCGGTTCCGTGCTGGGCATGGCGCTGGGCGGCGGCATCGCGGCCCACATCGGCTGGCGCTGGGCCTTTGCCGGCATGGCGCTGTTCGGGCTGGCGCTGGCCGTGCTGTACCCCATCATCGTCAAGGAAGGGCGCATCGCGCCGCAAGGGGCGGTCCGTGGCGCCGACGGCGGCAAGGCGCCGCGCCTGCCGCTGGGCAGCCTGTTCGGCAGCCGTTCCGTGCGGGCGGCCTACGTGGGCAGCGGCCTGCAGCTGTTCGTGGGCGGCACCTTCATCGTCTGGATGCCCAGCTATATGAACCGCTACTACGCCATGGGCGCCGACCGCGCCGGCGCCGGCGCGGCACTGGTGGTGCTGGCCAGCGGCGCCGGCATGGTGTTGTGCGGCATGCTGAGCGACCGCATGTGCCGCCAGTCGCCGCCGCGCAAGATCACGCTGGCCATCGCCTACTGCCTGGGCAGCTGCGCCTTGCTGTCGGTGGCCTTCGCCATGACGCCGGGCGCGCTGCAGCTGGCCCTGATCGGGGCCGGCATGTTCCTGGCCGCCGGCACCACGGGGCCAGCCGGCGCCATGGTGGCCAACCTGACCCACCGTTCCATCCACGGCACGGCCTTCGCCACGCTGACGCTGGCCAACAACCTGCTGGGCCTGGCCCCCGGCCCGTTCGTGACGGGCGTGCTGGCCGACCACCTGGGCCTGGCCACGGCCTTCCAGCTGGTGCCCCTGCTCAGTATCGCCGCCGCCGCCGTGTTCTGGTACGCCCGCCGCCACTACGAGGATGACGCCCGCTGCGCCGCCGGCGCCGCTGCCGCCGCCGCGGTGGTACGCGCCCGCACGCTGGAGGTGCAGGCATGAAGCGCGTATTGCGGATCGAAGTGGGTTTCGACGTGATCTGCCCCTGGTGCCTGATCGGCCTGCGCAACCTGCAGGCCGCCACGGCCCGGCTGCGCGCCTGCGCGCCCGAGGTGGCGCTGCATGTGCACTGGCGCGGCGTGCAGCTGCTGCCCCATGCGCCGGCCACCGGCTGGAATTTCATGGACTTCTACCGCCAGCGCCTGGGCGGCGACACGGCCGTGCGCCGGCGCCAGGCCCAGGTCAGCGAGGCGGCGGCAGCGGCCGGCGTGCAGATCGAATACAGCCGCATCCGCACCATGCCCAACACGGCCGACGCGCACCGCCTGCTGCAGCACGCGGCCCGCAACGGCAGCGCCGCCCAGCATGACGCACTGCTGGAGCGCCTGTTCACCGGCTACTTCCAGCGCGGCGAGGACGTGGGCGACCCGGCCGTCCTGCTGACCCACGGCCTGGCCTGCGGCATCGCCCGCGCCGAGCTGGAACCGCTGATGCTGGGCGCGGCCGTGCCGTTCCAGGCCGACGGTGCGGGCAACGGCAGCGGCGGCGTGCCGTACTACGCCATCAACGGCAAGCTGGCGCTGAGCGGCGCCCAGCCGCCCGAAGTGCTGCTGGCGGGCATGCTGGCCGCGCTGGAAGAGGCCGATGCGGTGGCGCCATGAGCCGGCGCGTGGCGCTGGAGGCGGCCCGGTTGCCGCCGGACGGCGGGCGCGCCGTGCTGCGCATCGATGGCCACTGCGTGGCCCTGTTCCATGTGAGCGGCAAGTACTATGCCATCGCCGACAGTTGCCCGCACCAGGGTGCTTCGCTGGCCGGCGGCAAGCTTGACGGGCCGTACGTGCAATGCCCGGCGCACGGGCTGCGCTTCCATCTGGCCACGGGCAGCCTGGCCAACGTGCCGCAGATGAAGGTGGCCGTGTATCCCATCACCATAGAAGCGGACGGCGTCTACCTGACGCTGCCCGACGAGGACCACTAGCCATGCATGCCATTCTTTTGAACCTCAATGCGCGCGTGCGCCTGCTGGCGCCCGGCTTTATCGTCAGCGCCATGGTGGCGGCGGCGGCCAGCTTCCTGTCCGAGCATTACGGCGCGCCCGTGATGCTGTTTGCGCTGCTGCTGGGCATGGCGCTCAACTTCCTGTCCGGCGAAGGGCAGTGCAAGCCGGGTATCGAATACACGGCACGCACCATCCTGCGCCTGGGCGTGGCGCTGCTGGGCTTGCGGCTGACGCTGGCCCAGATGGCCGCGCTGGGCTGGAAGCCGGTGGTGCTGGTGGTCGTGGTCGTCACCGTTACCATCTTGCTGTCGGTGGTGGTGGCCAGGCTGCTGGGCTTTAACCGCCTGTTTGGCCTGCTGACGGGCGGCGCCACGGCCATCTGCGGCGCCTCCGCCGCGCTGGCGCTGGCGGCCGCACTGCCGGCCCACGAGCAAAAGGAAAAGGCCACCCTGTTCACGGTGATCGGCGTATCGGCCCTGTCGACGACGGCCATGATCGCCTATCCTATGATCGCCAACTTCTTCGCGCTGTCGCCGCTGCGAGCCGGTGTGTTCCTGGGCGGGACCATCCACGACGTGGCCCAGGTGGTGGGCGCCGGCTACAGCATGTCGCGCGAGACGGGCGACGCGGCCACCGTCGTCAAGCTGATGCGGGTGGCCATGCTGCTGCCCGTGATCCTGTGCGCGGCCCTCATCACGCGGGCCCAGGGCGCGCAGGCGGGCAGCCAGCGGCCGCCGCTGCTGCCCAGCTTTGCGGTGGGCTTTTTCGTGCTGGCCTGCGTCAACAGCACCGGCTGGGTGCCGGTCGCCGTGCAGCACGCCGGCAACGAGCTGTCGCGCTGGGCGCTGGTGATCGCCATCAGCGCGCTGGGCATGAAGACGCAGTTGAAGGAGCTGGCCGCCGTCGGCATCAAGCCGATCGCGCTGATGGTGGGCGAGACGATATTCCTGGCCGCGCTGGTGATGGCGATGATGCGCTGGGCCACCTGAACGGCGCTGCACTTTCGCCATACAAAGGCCGGCTGATGCCGGCTTTTGTGCTTAAACGGGCTGCTGGTATGGCTTGCCATGCTCGCTGCGCCAGGCCGCCGGCGTGGCGCCGAACTGGGTGGCGAACCAGCGCGTAAAGCTGCTGGGCAGCGAGTAGCCCAGCAGGTCGCCGATGCGGGCCAGCGAGTAGCTGGGATTGTTCATGTAGCGTTGCACCAGTTCGCGCCGCACTTCGTTGATCAAGTCGCTGAAATTGGCGTCGCATTCGCCCAGGCGGCGCTGCAGCGTGCGTACATTCATGCCCAGTGCCTGCGAGATCTGTTCTATCGTCGCCCGTCCCATGGGCAGCAGCAGGTAGATGGCCTTGCGCACTTCGTGCGCGATCGATGGATCGCCCTGGTCCTGCAGCGAATCGACAAAGCGCTGGGCGTACCGGGCCATGGCCGGATCGGCGTTCGGATTGGGCGCGTCGAAGGCGGCGGCGGGGCAGGCGATGCCGTTGAACTCGGCCCCGAACTGCACCTGGCAGCCGAACAGGCGGCGGTGCAGGCGCAGGTCGTCCGGCGCGTCGTGGGTGAAATTGACGCTCACGGGCCGCCAGTGCTGGCCCAGCAGGGTGGCGCACATGCGCGCCATCACGCCGATGGCCAGTTCGTTGGCCTGGCGGCAGGGCACCGGGTCATCGTTGACCACTTCTTCGCGGATGATCACCAGGTCGCCCGCTTCTTCCACATACAGGGCCAGCGAGCGGTTCAGCAGGTGACGGTATTGCACCAGCACGTGCAGCGCGTCGCGCAGCGTGGGCTGGTGCGACAGCAGCAGGCTGACGGCGCCCAGGTCGGAGAACTGGCGCGATTCGGCCATGCGCAGGCCGAAGGTCTGGCAACCGCTGTCGTTGGCCGAGTTCTCCAGCAACTGCACGGCGCTGGCGATGGGGATGGGCTGCTCGGGGTCTTGCAGCATCTTGCGGTTCATGCCGACCCGGGCCAGTTCGGCCTGCGCATTGAGGCCCAGATGCTGGGCCACTTCCAGATAGTTGGTCAGTACGGCGGCGCGAACCAGGGTAGACATTGTCGGGCGTTTCCTTTGTAGGGACAGGGCGCGCGCCTGCAGGAGCGCAGGCGGCGGAGGGCCGGCAACGATTGTAGGTGCATACGTACCATCATGCAATGCGCTGTTTGCGTGGCGCGACAATGCAGGAAAAAAGGCGCGCAACCGCCATCATGCGCTTGACAATCGGCGACAGGCGACCGCCGGCGCCCGTGCTCAGTGTACGGCGGGGGCGGCGTTGACGATCAATTGGTAAAGCCGGGAAAAGTCACCCTTGATGGGGACACCCGTCAGGGGATCGCGGTTGGCGGAAAACGCCAGGTCGATGACGATCCAGTCGGCCTCCGTCAGGCTGCGCAGGGCGGCCGGCAGCACCACCTGTTCTTCCAGCTGCATGTGGTCGAAGAAGAACTTGCCGTATTCCTCGACCTGGGTGCGCAGCGCCGGCAGGGCCGCCTCGCCATGGAATTCGTAGCGCACCAGCGCATGTTCGAGCGCGCGCGTGAGCTCCGTGCCACGCTGGTGCTGGCGGTCCAGTTCATCGAGGGTGCTGTCGACGTCGTGGGTGCGCTGGCGCAGGCGGGCAAACAGCTGCTCTTCTTCCTTCGGGTGGTGCACCCGCTCCGGAAAGTCGATCACATACAGCAGCATGGCGCGCATCAGCTTGAGGTCGGGCGGCGCCGCGCCCTGGCCCAGCGTCCGCACGAACTGCTGCATGCAGTGGATGACGGCCGCCAGGTTGGCATGCTCGTCCTGGATGATGCGGACCACGTTCTGCTGGGGAGGCTGGCTGGTGTACATGGTGCTGCCTTTCGCCAAGGGATGGAGATGCATGGACTATAGGTCTGCCGTTCGAAAAATAGTTTGATTCATATCAAAACATGTCGGGCTGGTAACCGTTAGCGCGGGTGGCCGCCACTGCTAAAAATTGCCCTCAAACATCTTAGTTGCACCTTATTCTCTTGCATGCCGCAAGCCACAAACGGGCCGATCGTGGTGCCGCACCTATGGCCAGCTGGCGCTGCAGAAATCAAGCATGAATTCGATCAAGGTCAATGCCTAACTTGACGCCGTTGCTTGCGCGCCCGTCGGTGATTTTTCGAGATAATTTTGCCGTACGGAATCAACTAAGATCGGTTCATGTCGTCCGATATGCACAGGCTGCATGGTTGCCAGGACGTGGATCGCAGTGTTCAGGAGGTGAGCATGAATTTGCGTAACATGGGAGTCGCCAAGCGACTGGGCCTGGGCTTCGGCGTGGTGTCGCTGCTGCTGATGGCGATCATCGGACTGGCCCTGTCGAGCATGAGCCAGATCCAGCAGCGGCTGGACGATATCACCAAGGTCAACGACGTGGAAACCCGGCTCGCATCGGCCATGGACCTGACAGTGACGGAACGGGCGCTGGCGCTGCGCAACCTGATCCTGCTGAAAGAAGCCAAGGAGGTACAGGTTGAAGTGGACCGCATCGCCGAGCAGGCCAAGAAGTATGGGGCGGCCCAGGACAAGCTGGGTCAGATGTTCGCCCTGGCCGGTACCTCGGCCGAGGAAAAGGATTTGCTGGACCAGATCCGCAGGCAGAACCAGCTGGCCTTGCCGTTCATCGAAAAGGCGGCCGCGCTGGCGCTGGAGCAGAAACAGGATGAAGCGTACCAGCTGCTGCGCTACCAGTTCCGCCCCGTGCAGAAGGCCTGGTGGGAGCTGCTGCGCAAGCTGATCGCGGTGGAGGAAAAGCAGAACGATACGGCCACCGCCGAAGCCGTCGACGCCTATGCGGCGGCCCGCACCCAGATGCTGGTGATCGGCCTGCTGGCCATGTTGACGAGCGTGGCGGCGGCCGTGCTGATCACGCGCGGCGTGGTGCGCCAGCTCGGTTGCGAGCCGGCCGAAGCGGCCGCCATCGCCGGCCAGATCGCGGCCGGCAACCTGGCCATCACCATCGAGACCCGCGACGGCGACACGGACAGCCTGCTGCACGCCATGAAATCGATGCGCGACAGCCTGGCGCTGATCGTCAGCCAGGTCCACAGCAGCACCGAGACCATCGCCACGGCGGCCGGGCAGATCGCCTCGGGCAACCTGGACCTGTCCTCGCGCACCGAGCAGCAGGCCGGCACGCTGGAGGAGACGGCGTCGTCCATGGAGGAGCTGACCAGCACCGTGCGCATCAACAGCGACCACGCGCGCGCCGCCAACGGGCTGGCCGTGTCGGCCTCGGACGTGGCCGTGCGCGGCGGCGCCGTGGTGGCCCAGGTGGTCGATACCATGGCCGCCATCGACCTGTCGGCCCACAAGATAGGCGACATCATCGCCGTCATCGACGGCATCGCGTTCCAGACCAATATCCTGGCCCTGAACGCGGCGGTGGAAGCGGCCCGCGCCGGCGAGCAGGGGCGCGGCTTCGCCGTGGTGGCGACCGAGGTGCGCAACCTGGCGCAGCGCTCGGCCGCCGCCGCCAAGGAGATCAAGGAACTGGTGGGCGACTCGGTGGACAAGGTGGAGGCAGGCAACCGCCTGGTGGAGCAGGCCGGATCGACCATGCACGAAGTGGTCGACAGCGTGCGGCGCGTGACCGAGATCATGTCCGAGATCCTGGCGGCCAGCCAGGAACAGTCGAGCGGCATCGAGCAGATCAACAAGGCCGTGATGCAGATGGATACGGTGACCCAGCAGAACGCGGCGCTGGTGGAGGAGGCCGCCGCCGCCGCCCAGGCCATGCGCGACCAGGCCAACAGCCTGACGGAAGTGGTGGGTATTTTCCGGCTCGAGACGGAGGCGGGACGGGCGCTGCGGCCCGCGCTGCAGGTGCTGCAGCAGCCGGTGGCGCCGGTGAAGGTGGCCGCGCGCAAGCCGGCGCCGGCGCCGCGCCGCGCGATCACCGCCGGCGCCGCCGCGCGGCGTCCCGCCCAGCCGGCCGATGCCGAGTGGGAGCAGTTTTAGCAGTTCCAGCAGTTCTGTCAGCGGCCCCCGTGGCCAGCCTTTAACGAGCATGCCGGCCCGCGAGACCGGTCAGGAGTGAGAAATGACCAAATTGGACAAGCTGGATGCGCTGCTGCGCAATCCGGAACCGGCGGCCGGCCACGCGCCGCACATTTACTGGCATGCGGGCCAGGTCACGGCCCAGGCCCGCATGGGCGGGGTGGGGCGGCGCGCAGCCACCGTCTGGCTGACGGGCTTGAGCGGTTCGGGCAAGTCGACCCTGGCCAGCGCGTTGGAAAAGATGCTGGTCGAGGCGGGCCGTCCGGCCTATGTGCTCGACGGCGATAATTTGCGCCATGGCCTGAACCGCGACCTGGGCTTCACGCCGGAGGATCGGCAGGAGAATATTCGCCGCAGCGCCGAAGTGGCGCGGCTGATGAACGACGCGGGCCTGATCGTGATCGCCGCCTTCATCTCGCCGCTGCGGCGCGACCGGGAACTGGCACGCGGCATCATCGGCGCCGACGACTTCATCGAAACCCATATCAGCACCCCATGCGGCGTGTGCGAGGAGCGCGATCCCAAGGGCCTGTATCGCAAGGCCAGGGCCGGGCTGATCCCGGAATTCACCGGTATCTCGGCGCCGTACGAGGCGCCCGAGCATCCGGCCCTGACCATCGACACGGGCAGCGTGCCGCTGGCGCGCGCCTGCGCGCTGCTGTTCGAGCATCTGGCCAAGCGCTACATCTGACGCCATGACGCCCGCATCCTTTACCCCCGCCGCGCGCTACGACGTGTTCAACGGCGACGCCGACGGCATTTGCGCGCTGCACCAGCTGCGGCTGGCCCGGCCGGCCGACGACGCCGTGCTGGTGACCGGCGTCAAGCGCGACATCGAACTGCTGCGCCAGGTGCCCAGCGGCGCCGGTTACGTGGTGGTGCTCGACATATCGCTGGACGCCAACACGGCCGAACTGCGGCGCGTGCTGGACGGCGGCGCGACGGTCGACTACTACGACCATCACGCGGCCGACGACGCCTTTCCCCATCCCGGCCTGCGCCTGCACTGGGATCCGGCGCCGGACGTATGCACCAGCATCCTGGTCGACCGCCAGCTCGGTGGCCGCTACCGGCGCTGGGCCGTGGTGGCCGCCTACGGTGACAACCTGATGGGCGTCGCCTGCGCGCTGGCGCGCGGCGCCGGCGTGCGCGAGGACGGCGCGGCCGCCCTGGCCCAGCTGGGGCAGGTCATCAACTACAACGCCTATGGCGACAGCCTGGCCGACCTGCACATGGCGCCGGCCGCACTGTACCGCGCGCTGGCCGGCTATGCCGACCCGTTCCAGTTCATCGCCGACAGCGACGACTACTGTGCCCTGTGCGCCGGCTACCACGACGACTGTGCCCGGCTGCAGGCACTGCGGCCGCACTGGGAGCGTAGCGGCGGCGCCGTCTACCTGCTGCCGGACGCGCCGTGGGCGCGCCGCATCAGCGGCGTGCTGGCCAACCGGCTGGCGGCGCAGCATCCCGGCGCCTCGTTCGCCATCCTGGGCGAGCGGCCCGATGGCAGCTACGTGGTCAGCGTGCGTTCCGGCCTGCCCGGCGCCTACAGTGCCTGTGAGTTGTGCCGCCGCTTCGACACGGGCGGCGGGCGCATGGCGGCGGCCGGCATCAACCGCCTGCCGGGCGCGCAGCTGGCGCAGTTCATCGACCAGTTCCGCCAGCATTTCGAGCTTGAAGGCATGGGCTGCCCGGCGGCCTAGCACCGATTTTTTTTTCCGACACACCGTCAGTTCGCATGGAGAGTGCAATGAAGTCCGATACACAACCGGCCCAGCAGGGCAAGCGTCCGCGTCCCGTCATGATGATCCCGCTGCGCCGTTGCGGCAGCCACGCGCTGCGCCTGCGCCTGAACATGTCGCCGCAGTTCTATTCGCCGTATCCGCTGCATATCGTCGACTTCATGCCGCTGCTGCCGCTGTACGGCGACCTGGCCGACGACCGCGCCTATTTCCGGCTGGTGGTGGACGTGGTGGGGCTGCAGGCCGTGAGCATGGTCAAGTGGCCGCAACTGGTGTTCGACCCGGTGGAAATCTTCGAGACGCTGCGCAACCAGCCGCGCAGCGTGCATCGCGTGGTGTGGGAACTGCTGCTGCGTTCGGGCGAGGCGCAGCAGGCCGGCGTGGTGATGGACAAGTCGCTCGACAGCGTGCATTACGCCGACGAGCTGATGACGCTGTTGCCCGACATGCTGTTCGTGAACGTGGTGCGCGATCCGCGCGCGCAGGTGGCCTCGATGAACCGCGCCATCATCCACGACTTCGACACACTGCTCAACGCCCGCACCTGGCTGGCGGCGCACCGCGCGGCCGACGCCGTGATGCAGCGCTATCCGCAGCGCGTGCTCACCATCCGCTACGAGGACTTCCTGTCGCACCAGCAGGCCACGCTGCAGGCGCTGTGCCGGTTCATGGAGATCGAGTTTCAGCCGAAGATGCTGGACGTGGCCCACTCGCAGGAAGCGCGCCAGATCGCCCAGCTGTCGGCATTGTGGTCGTCGAACTGTTATGCGCCGATTCCGGCCCACGCCGACAAGTTCAAGCAGCAGCTGACGCTGGACGAAATCGGCGTGATCGAAACGGTAACGGCCGAGTACATGCAGCGTTACGGCTACACCCCGATGACGGCAGGCGACACGCTCATCACGCCGGCCATGGAGGTGAAAGCGAAGGCCCATTCCGACGCGGGCCGCGAGCAGGCCTGGCACGACCTGGAGCACGACAACTTCCGCGACTTCGCGCTGCGCCGTTGCCGCGCCGACTATCTTGCCAAGCTGCGCGAACGGCTGGAGCTGCAGGCCGTCCGCCCCGTCCGCAACGGCGCCGGCACGCTGGCCGCGCTCGACCCGGCCGCCTTCGAAGTGACCGACTGACCAGCC
>JAZJZQ010000353.1:0-3953 GCA_040389625.1 Pseudomonadota bacterium
CCGCACGCCCTGCCCGGCGGCGCCGTGCGCTGGGAAGGCATCATGACCAACATCACGGAAAGCCGGCGCGAGCAGGAGGAGGTGCGCCATTCGCGCGCCCGCCTGGCCGAGCTGACGGCCCACATCGAGAAGGTCAAGGAACAGGAACGCACCCGCATCGCGCGCGAAATCCACGACGACCTGGGCGGCAACCTGACGGCCATCAAGATGGCGCTGGCCATGCTGGCGGCCCGCCTGCCGCCGGGCGACCCGGCACTGCACGACAAGGCGGCCTATGTGGACCAGCTGGTCGACCGCACCATCGACGCCGTGCACCGCATCTCGCTCGACTTGCGCCCGCCCCTGCTGGACCTGGGCATCGTGGCCGCACTGGAGTGGCTGTGCAAGGAATTCGAGCAGCAGGCCGGCCTGCGCTGCGCCTTCAGCGCCAACGCGCGCGAAGTGGCGCTCGACCACGACCAGGCCACGGCCCTGTTCCGCATCGTGCAGGAAGCGCTGACCAACATCGCCAAGCACGCCGGCGCCAGCCGGGTCACCGTCAAGCTGGCCCGCACCCGCCACCAGGTAAGCCTGAAGATAGCCGACAACGGCAGCGGCATCTGGCAGGGCGACCGCGCCAAGCCGGACTCGTTCGGCATCCGCGGCATGACCGAGCGGGCCCGTGCCCTGGGCGGCACGTTGACGCTGAGCCACGCCGTGGGCGGCGGCACTGTGGTGGCCGTGAAAATTAAATGCGACGAACACCGTGCGGGGCGCACCGCGGCGCCCGCCGGCGCTACAATAGCGGATCAGAATGTTTCCACTGCGAAATAGCGCAACCGAGTAAAAGACAGACGCAACCATGACAGAGAAAGCCATCATCAAGGTCTTCATCGCCGATGACCACGCCATTGTGCGCGAGGGCTTGAAACAGATCCTGGCCGAGACGCGCGACATCGTCGTGGCGGGCGAGGCGGAGAACGGACTGGATGCCGTCAAGCTGTTCCGCAAGGCCGACTGCCAGGTGATCCTGCTCGACATCTCGCTGCCCGACCGCAACGGCATCGAAGTACTCAAGCAGATCAAGAAGGAAAAGCCGGAACTGGCCGTGCTGATGCTGTCCATGCACCGCGAGGACCAGTACGCCATCCGCTCGCTCAAGGCGGGCGCGTCCGGCTACCTGACCAAGCAGAGCGCCCCGCGCGAACTGGTGACGGCGATCCGCCAGGTGGCCGGCGGGCTCAAGTACATCAGTGCCGCCCTGGCCCAGGAACTGGCCAACCACGTGGGCGAGGACCACGAGGCGCCGCCCCACGACGCCCTGTCGGACCGCGAATACCAGACCCTGACCATGATCGCCTCCGGCAAGACGGTGGGCGCCATCGCCAAGGAACTGTCGCTGTCGGTCAAGACCGTCAGCGAATACCGGGCCCGCCTGCTGGTAAAGATGAAGCTCAAGAACAGCGCCGAGCTGACCCACTACGCCATCAAGAACCAGCTGATCGAATGAGCACGGCGCCCGCCCGACGGGCGAAGTTGCCAAAAAGAATATTATGTATGCGTTTAATTAAGACATCTTCCGGCCGCTAATCAACGCTATGCATGGCCGCCCGGTCGCCTATCATGATAGGACTGAGTCACTGAAAGAGGCTGTGCGCAACCATGTCTAGCAAACCCACCCCTGCGGCCGCGGCGCAGCAAAACCCGGCCGACATCGCCCGCGAAGCGTTCCGCCGCCTGGCCGCGCGCCGCATCGCGCCCACCCCCGACGCCTACCGCGACATCTACCTGGAAATCGCCGGCCTGCCGCCGGCCACGCCGGCCGCGCCCCCGGCCCCGCTGGGCAGCGTCGATCCCGGTCCGGAGACCGTGCTGAGCGGCTTCGCCAGCCGCCTGTCGGACGGCGTGGGCGACCTGGCCGAGTTCGGCCGCCGCTTCAACCGCGCCGTCAAGTCGCGCGACTGGGACGGCTACGCCAAGGCCCTGTCGCAACTGGTCGACAAGCACGTCACCGTCAAGAAAGGCATCGAGACGGCGGCCGCCCCCGATTCCGAACAGAGCCGCATGCTGCGCGACCTGCTCAGCCGCACCCTCACCTTCGCCGTCGCCTCGCTGCTGACGGGCACCCCGGCCCTGGTGGCCGAGGCCGAATCGTTGGGCGCGGCCACCAAGCAGGCCCACAGCGAGGAAGCGCTGGCCGAGATCGCCGTGCGCCTCAAGCAGCTGTGCTACCAGATCGAACTCAAGAGCGGCGACACGGCCGAGCAGCAGGAATTGCTGCTGCGCCTGTTCAAGCTGCTGCTGGAAAACGTCAGCGAACTGCTGGACGACGACAGCTGGCTGCGCGGCCAGATCGACGCCGTGCAGAACCTGATCGCCGGCCCCATCGACCAGCGCGCGCTGGAAGAGGCCACCCGCAGCCTGAAGGACGTGATCTACAAGCAAAGCCAGCTCAAGCACAGCCTGTCGGACGTCAAGCTCACCGTCAAGAACATGATGATGACCTTTATCGACCGCCTGGGCCAGGTGGCCGCCTCCACCGGCGACTTCCATGAAAAGATAGGCGGCTATTCGGAAAAGATCAGCCGCGCCGAGAACATCGCCGAGCTCAACCAGATCCTCGACGACGTGCTGCGCGAAACCCGCATCGTCCAGAACGAGGCGCTCAAGGCGCGCGACAAGATGGTGCTGGCGCGCCAGGAAGTGCAGGACGCCGAACAGCGCATCCACGCGCTGGAAGCGAAGCTGCAGCATATGAGCGAGCTGGTGCGCGAAGACCAGCTGACGGGCAGCCTCAACCGGCGCGGCCTGGACGACGTGTTCGAGCGCGAGACGGCCCGCGCCGACCGCCGCGGCACCCCGCTGTGCATTGCCCTGCTGGACCTGGACGACTTCAAGCGCCTCAACGACACCTACGGCCACATCGCCGGTGACGCGGCCTTGAAGCACCTGGTCAAGATCGTCAAGGAAACGTTGCGTTCGATGGACGTGATCGCCCGCTTCGGCGGCGAGGAATTCCTGATCCTGCTGCCCGAGACGACGGTGGAGGCGGCCTCGCAGACGATGACGCGCCTGCAGCGCGAGCTGACCAAGCACTTCTTCCTGCACGATAACGAGAAAGTGCTGATCACCTTCTCGGCCGGGGTGGCCCTGCGCCGCCCCAACGAGGAGCAGGGCGACCTGGTCAAGCGGGCCGACAAGGCCATGTACCAGGCCAAGCAGTCGGGCAAGAACCGGGTGGTGGTGGCCGACTGACGGCCCCCGCCCGCCCCGAGTAGCCCGCCCCAGGCCGGCGCCAGCGATGGCGCCGGCCTTTTTTTGGCCGTCGCCGACCGCCATTGTTGCCAAGCAATCCATCATTTAGCCGCCACCCTGTCCAGATCCGGCGGAAATAAAGGCCAAAATATAATTATTTTCACCCTAAAGATTCGCCGTTTGCTGTCGTTTAACGGGGCAAGCGGACGAACTTTAGGCCTGAAAAATAAAATTTAGCGTGTTTTCTCCTCTCAATTTTCCCGTGCGGCAACCGTTATCGATTACAACAGCGGTTTGATTGTCTCGGAACGCGGAGACAGACCAAAGTGAAATGAGCACCTCGCCCAAATCGAAGTACTAGTCTGGAGAAACATCATGGCACAAACCATCAACACCAATATTGCCTCGCTGAATGCACAACGCAATCTGAACACCTCGCAAGCTTCGCTGTCGACTTCGTTGCAACGTCTGTCTTCCGGCCTGCGCATCAACAGCGCCAAGGACGACGCCGCCGGCCTGGCCATTTCCGAGCGTTTCACCTCGCAAATTCGGGGCGATACTCAGGCAGCACGCAACGCCAACGACGGCATCTCGCTGGCGCAAACTGCCGAGGGTGGTTTGAGCACCGCCGGCGATCTGCTGCAGCGTATCCGCGAACTGGCCGTGCAGTCGGCCAACGGCACCAACTCCGATTCGGACCGCAAGTCGATCCAGAACGA
>JAZJZQ010000354.1:0-3584 GCA_040389625.1 Pseudomonadota bacterium
ACCCGGCCGTACTGGACGTCAAATCGAGCTTCGCCCTGCAGCGCATCAAGGACACGACGGCGCTGCCACTGGTATAAGGATACCCGGGGGCTGACGAGGCGCTCTATCGCACCAATCCGGGGTGGCCTCGTACGCCAGGGAACTTATCCGGACGGGGGCGCAATTGAAAAAACAAGATTTCCCACCTCTCTTACCTCCGGGAATACACACGCTAACTCTCGCAGAGCTTCACGCGGTAACGGTCGCCCCCTTCTTGGCTGATCCACGACGCACCCTGCTGTTTGCATCGTTTCAACAGTGGCTGCGAAAGCTTCAAGCGCTGCATGTACAGGCTATACTCTGGATAGACGGATCTTTTTTGACCTCAAAACATGGTCCTGAGGATATTGATTGCATCATGTGGGATCCCGAGACAACCTTTGATCTCACGGCTCAGCAATGGATCGAAGTTCGTGAGCTCACCGATCGCAATACCGCAAAAGTTCGGTACGGTCTGGATTTCTATATGGAAAAGCCGGATGAGCAAACAAGATTGCACCGACAAGCATACTTTCGTGGTTTATTCGGATTCCAGCACGACGAGAAGACGCCGAAAGGATTTGTGGAGTTGAAACTATGAGCACCGAATTTCTGAAGCGGCATGCTCAAACGCTCAGCGAATTTGCCGCTGCCACCCAGGCACGCGCCAGTCAACATCCTGACGACCGGTGGCTGGCGATCGCGGCGGACAATCAACGTCGGGCAGCGAGCGACGCAATGCAGGCCCTCGCCGTCGCGCATGCTCAGGAAGCGGCTGTCGCCGAACCGGAAACGTATGAGGAAATTATTTCAGGCTGCGTCGCCGGAATAACCGACACGGGGAAACTCGAACTAAGAACTTCCGAAGGTAAAGTCCACATCCGCTTTCCTCTTGACCTGACGGAAAAGGTCCAGCATTTGTCGATAGCAAAGTTGGCGGAGCTTCGCGTGAGTACCACCAGGTATTGGGATGCTGTCGCCAAAAAAGACGTGTTCAGACGACTGCTCATCGACATCTCCGCCCCTTTGTAAAACACGCCACCAGATCAGATACGGGCTACGCAATCGACCCGCCAAACGACTACAGCCTGGCCGGCGGCGGCGTCAAGCGACCGGGCAACGAACAGACCCAGGAAGCGGATTTCCCCCTGCCGTCAGCTACTCTTGGCGCTTGCGGCCCACCAGGCGGTTCAGCCACTTGCTGGCGAAGCGCTTGTTGGCCTTGAACGTGTAGTCGAGCGTGGCGAACTGTTCGTCGAGCGCTTCCTGCAGCACGCTGGTCGGATTGGCGGGCGGCAGTTTCAGATAGGCGTCCGCCTCGCCGTAATCGCGGTGGATTTCCATGCCCGCCTTTTTGGCGATATGCATCATGGTCGCGTTGGACGACAGGCAGTGCATGTACAGCGTGTCGACGTCGCTGTTGCGGCAATGGATGGCGGCCCGTTCGAACAGTTTGGTGCCTACGCCCATGCCGCGCGCCGAACGGCCCACGGAGACGCCGAACTCGGCCACCTGCTCCTTTTCCGTCACCGCATTCCGGTCCGGTTCCTTGGGCGCGAACGCCAGATGGCCCACGGCCACCAGCGTGAACAGCCGGTTATAGACCCCGAATACCATGTCGCGCGCGAAGTCGATGCGGTTGACGTAGGCCACCACCTGCTCATCGGGCAGCATGGTGCCAAAGCGCAGCAGCCGGTCGCGCGGCTCCAGCGCCAGGAAGTGCTTGACCATGCGGCGCCGGTCGCGTTCACTCAATTCCTTGACCAGTACGGTGGGCCGCTTGCGCTCACCGTTGCTGTCGCGCCGCCGGAACGGATTGGAAAACATGTCGGTCGGGTTCACTCGTAGGCTCCTCGCCGCCGCAGGACAGGATGGTCGATCAGGCTTATGGTGCGGCGCAACATGCAGCTATTGTAACCCAGCTCAGGCGCCGGGGGACGGGCCACTCGCGCCGCCTGCCCCGCTATCCTGGCCGGCCTTGATTTCACCGTCGTCCTCATCCTCGTCCTTATCCTCGTCCGGCGCGGCCGCGCCCAGCGCCGCCTTGACGGCCGCCACCCGTGCCTTGTGCACCATCTCCGGAATGCGCTGCGGTTGCGCGCCGCAGCGGGCCGCCACCTCGCCCGCGTTGACGCCGCGCGCCGCGGCCAGCGCGCCCTGCAAATGGGCCAGCTGGGGGAAAGGCTGGTCGCGGAAGCTGGCCGTCGCGCCCGTGCGCCCGCGCGCGTCGCACTCGGTGGCCTGCAGCATCTGGATGAAACGGGCCGGCTTGCGGAACGCGTCGCAACGCTCGAGCAAGGTGACGATGGTGTTCGGACGCAGGATCTGCGCACGGCATACGTTGCCGTGTTCGCGCGCCGTCATCACGGCCAGGTCGCGGCATTCGGACGGCACCCGCAGGCGCTGGCACAACTGCTCGACCAGCTTGACGCCCAGGCCCTCATGGCCGTGGTGGGCCGGCCAGTTTGCCGGCGGCGTGGCGCCCTTGCCAAGGTCGTGCATCAGGCAGGCAAAGCGCACCGGCAACTCCAGCCCGGCGTCGGCTGCGCAGTCGATCACCTGCTCCACGTGCAGGCCGGTGTCGATTTCGGGATGGTGCTGCACCGGCTGGGGCACGCCCCACAATTTGTCCAGCTCCGGCAGCACGCGCGCCAGCGCGCCGCAGTCGCGCAGCACCTGCAGCATGCGCGAGGGCCGCTGTTCCATCAGGCCGCGCGACAGTTCCTGCCATACCCGCTCGGCCACCAGCGCATCCACTTCGCCCTGCTCCACCATGCGCCGCATGAGGGCGTTGGTTTCCGGCGCCACCGTGAAATCGGGAAAGCGCGCGGCAAAGCGGGCCACGCGCAGGATGCGCACCGGGTCTTCCTCGAAGGCGTCGGACACGTGGCGGAAGATGCGCCGTTCGATATCGCGCTGGCCGCCGAAGGGGTCGGTCAGCGTGCCGTCGCCGGCGCGGGCGATGGCGTTGATGGTCAGGTCGCGCCGCACCAGGTCCTGTTCCAGCGTGACGTCGGGCGCCGTGTGGAACACGAAGCCGCGGTAGCCGGGCGCCGTCTTGCGCTCGGTGCGGGCCAGTGCATATTCCTCGTGCGTATCCGGATGGAGGAACACGGGGAAGTCCTTGCCCACCGGACGGTAGCCCAGCTTGAGCATGGCTTCCGGCGTGGCGCCCACCACCACGTAGTCACGGTCCTTGACGGGCAGGCCCAGCAAGGCGTCGCGCACGGCGCCGCCCACAACGTAGATTTGCATGCGTCAGTCCGGCATTTCGGCGTCGTGGCGGGGCGCCATTTCCGTCTCGGCCAGCGCCTCGGTGACCCAGCGCGCGACGGCGGGATGGGCACACACCCGGTCGCAATAGGCGTTCAGGGCCGGCGCCAGCGTCACGCCGTAGGTGCGGAAGCGCATCACCACCGGGGCGAAGAAGGCGTCGGCGATGGTGAACTCGCCGAACAGGAACTGGTGGTGGCCGAAGCGCGACAGGCACTCTTCCCAGATTTCGCTGATACGGCCGATGTCGGCCTGGCTGCCGTTGGTGCGGCCCTTGCCCGGATAGCTGGCGC
>JAZJZQ010000355.1:0-8434 GCA_040389625.1 Pseudomonadota bacterium
CTGGCCAACCCGCGCATCCGCGTGCGCAACAAGGACAAGGCCAAGGTGCTGATCGGCGACCGGGTGCCCGTCATCACCGTCACCACCAACAACGGCGTGAGCTCGGACAGCGTCAACTACGTGGACGTGGGCCTGAAACTGGACGTGGAACCGAACGTCTACCTGGACGACGAGGTGGCCATCAAGATCAACCTGGAGGTCAGCAGCGTGGTCAAGGAGGTGACCAGCAAGTCCGGCACCCAGGCCTACCAGATCGGCACCCGCAGCGCCGCCACCGTGCTGCGCCTGCACGACGGCGAGACCCAGGTGCTGGCGGGCCTGATCAGCGACGAGGACCGCAAGACAGCCTACAAGGTACCGGGGCTGGGCGAGGCTCCCGTGCTGGACCGCCTGTTCGGCAGCCAGAAGGACGACAGCACCCGCAGCGAGATCGTGCTGTCGATCACGCCGCACGTGCTGCGCGCCATCCAGCGCCCGGAAATGAGCGCGGCCGAATTCAATTCCGGCACCGAGACCGAGATCGGCGGACGCGGCGCGGCCGGCCTGGTGCTGGCCTCGGCCGGTGCAGGTTCCGGCCAGCCTGCCCTGCCCGCGCGCGCCGCTACGGCCATGACCGGTGGTTCGCCCATGACGGGCGCCGACGCGCCGCTGGCGCCGCCCACGGAGGCGTCCGCCGCCGGCGCGATGGGCACGGAGCCGGCCTCCGACAACGGCGCGCGTGCGGACGGCGATAGCAACGCCCCGCCGGCATCGCCGGCCGTCAAGCCGGTGCCGCCGGGCGGCATTCCCTACGCGCCGAAAAAGGGGCAGTGAGCATGGCGGCCCGCTCCCCGCGCCAGCGCGGCTTCACCTTCATCGAGCTGATGATCACGCTCACCATCATGGCCACGGTGGCCACGGTGGCCGTGCCGATGGCGCAGGTGGCCCTGCAGCGCGACAAGGAACGCCAACTGCGCGCGGCCCTGATCGAGCTGCGCGAGGCGATCGACGCCTACAAGCGGGCCGCCGACAACGGCCGCATCAAGCCGGGGCTGGGCGAATCGGGCTACCCGAAAAAGCTGGAAGAGCTGGTGGAGGGTGTGCCCGACCTGCGCAGCCCGCGCAAGCAGAACATGTACTTCCTGCGCCGCCTGCCGCGCGATCCGTTCGCCCCGCCCGGCACCAGCGCGGCGGCCAGCTGGGCCAAGCGCAGCTACGCCTCGCCGCCGGACAACCCCAGCGAGGGCGAGGACGTGTTCGACGTGGCCTCGCGCTCGGACGCGGTGGGCCTGAACGGCGTGCCGCTCAAGCAATGGTGACGGCCATGCACAGGCGCGCGCGGGGCGGTTTCACGCTGATCGAACTGCTGGTGGTATTGGCCATCATTTCGCTACTGCTGACCATCGCCCTGCCGCGCTATTTCGGCTCGGTGGAAAAGTCGAAGGAGGTGGCGCTCAAGGAAAACCTGCAGGTGCTGCGCAGCGGGATCGACAAGTATTACGCCGACAAGGGCGAATACCCGTCCGCGCTGGCCGACCTGGTGGCACAGCACTACTTCCGCACGGTGCCGCTGGACCCGGTGACGGAATCGTCTTCCACCTGGCAGCTGCTGCCCTCGCCCGACGTGGACAAGCCGGGCGTGGCCGACGTGCGCAGCGGCGCCAAGGGCAATACGCGCGAGGGGGTGCCCTTTGGCCAGCTGTGAACGGCGCCGCGCCAGTCCCGCCCCCGCGCGCGGCTTCGCCTACCTGTGGACGCTGCTGCTGGTGGCCTTCATGGGCGTGGGCCTGACGGTGGCGGGCGACCTGTACGCCACGGCGGCCCGGCGCGACAAGGAACGCGAGTTGCTGTTCGTGGGGCATGAGTTCCGTAACGCCATCGGCCGCTACTACAACGCGGGCGGGCGCAACCAGTATCCGCAGACGCTGGAAGAGCTGCTCAAGGACCCGCGCTTCGCCGGCGCCACGCGCCACCTGCGCCGGTTGTATGCCGATCCCGTCACGGGCAAGGCGGAATGGGCGCCGGTGCTGGTACAGGGCCGCATCGCCGGCGTGCATTCGCTGTCGGCCCAGCAGCCCATCAAGCAGGATCATTTCGAGGACGACGACGCGGGACTGCGGCAGAAGGCCCACTACGCGGACTGGGTGTTCACCTATCCGCACGACCTGTTCATCCCGCCCCAGAACGGCGCCGCCCCCGCGCCCGGCGCCCGGCCCGTCGGCTCGCCCATGCGGGGAGGATAGAATGGCGGCTTGAGAACCATCCTTTCGCTGCCTGCCAGCGCGCCGCCATGAGCCTGACCATTTCCCGTATCCTGCACGCCGGCTATGTTTTCGAATGCGGCGCCACGCGCATCGCCTTCGATACCATCTTCGAAAATCCGTTCAGCCGCAACTGCCACGCCTTTCCCGACGTGCGCTTCGACGTCGAGCAGATCCGCCGGCAGCGCTTCGACGCCGTCTTCATTTCGCACTTCCACGACGACCACTGCTCGCTCGAAAGCCTGGACCTGCTGGAGCGCGACACGCCGCTCTACCTCTACTGCCTGTTCGACGAACTGTTCGCCATGCTGCGGAAGCTGGGCTTTCGCCACGTGCATGCGCTGCGGCTCAACGTGCCGGTGACCGTGGGGACGATGGAGGTGATCCCGCGCGAGGCGCTCGACGCCGACGTCGATGCCATGTTCCAGGTCCGGGCCGAAGGGCTGAATGTGCTCAACGTGGTCGACGCCTGGATCGCCCCCGTCACGCTGGCCGAACTGGCGCAGGACGCGCCGTGGGATATGGTGCTGTGGCCGTTCCAGACCATGCGCGAGGTGGAGGTACTGATGCCGTCGCGCGCCGAGATCGATCCGGTGGAGATTCCCGCCGAGTGGCTCGAGCAGCTGCGGGTACTCAATCCCCGCTACGTCGTGCCCAGTTCCTGCCAGTTCCAGCAGGAGCCGTGGTCGTGGTACAACCGGGCCTTCTTCCCGCTCACCTACCGGCTGTTCGGGCAGGCGGTGGCGGCGGCGCTGCCGCAGACGCAGGTGGTGCGCCTCGATCCGTCCGTGTCGGTGACGCTGGACGCGAACTCGCTAAAGCCCGCGGCGCCGCTGCCGTGGGTGATCCCGGTGGGTGAACAGAACGTCGATTACCAGTACGACGGCCATGCGGCGCCGCCGTCCACGGCCGACATCGCACGCCATTTCGCGCCGCTCACGGCGCAGCAGGCGCAATTGGTGCTCGACTATTGCCGCGCGGGCTTGCTGGAAAAATATGCGGGAATGGAGCTGCCGGAGGACAGCTATTTCGAGCAGGCGCGCGTCTGGCGCCTGTCGCTGTATGACCATGCGGGCGCCGTCACGCAGTTCCGCTACCGGGTAGAGAAAGACAGCATCGCGCTGCTGCCGGACGACGATGCCAGTCCGCTGGGCTGGACCACGGAAGTGCCGCTGGCCAAATGCCATGCGGCGCTGGCACTGGGCGAGTCGCTCACGTCGATGTACATGCGCATCAACGACGCCGTGTTCGACGCGGCCACCGAGGCGGAGATCCAGACGGCGGAGCTGGTGGACGATCCCCTGATCCGCTGCCTGTTCAACGACGCCTTCGGCGCCTATCAGGCCGCCCAGTTGCGCCGGCTGCAGGAGCGCGGCGCGAGCTGAACGCTTGGGAGTCGTTCAAAAATTTACTTCTCGACGAAGGCCCGCTCCACCACGTAGCTGCCCTGGTTGTTCATGTTGCCTTCGGTAAAGCCCTTGGCTTTGAGCATGGCCGACAGGTCGTGCAGCATGGCAGGGTTGCCGCAAATCATCACGCGGTCCTGTTCCGGGTCCAGCTGGTCCAGGCCGAATTCGGCCGCCAGCGCGCCCGTCTCCAGCAGTTCCGGGATGCGGCCGGAGCGCACGAACGGTTCGCGGCTGGCCACGGGGCAGTAGATCAGCTTGTCCTTGATCAGTTCGCCCAGGTATTCATGGTCGTGCAGCTCGGCCTCGATGAATTCCTTGTAGCCGAATTCGCTCACGAAGCGCACGCCGTGCACCAGCACGATGTGCTCGTAGTCGTCGTAGTACTCGGGGTCGCGGATGATGCTCATGAACGGCGCCAGGCCCGTGCCGGTGCTCAGCAGGTACAGGTTGCGGCCCGGTTTCAGGTTATCCTTGATCAGCGTGCCGGTCGGCTTCTTGCCCACCAGGACGGTATCGCCCACCTTCAAGTGCTGCAGGCGCGACGTCAGGGGACCGTTCGGCACCTTGATGCTGTAGAACTCCAGGTCCTCGTCGTAGTGGGGGCTCACGATGCTGTAGGCGCGCACCAGCGGACGGCCTTCCACTTCCAGCCCCATCATCACAAACTGGCCGGACAGGAAACGCAGACCCGCGCTGCGCGTGGTTTTAAAGCTGAACAGCGTTTCGTTCCAGTGGTGGACCTGGGTCACAGTTTCGGAGTAGTAGTTGGGGTAATTGGCAGTGGTCATACAGGTAGGGATGGCAAGTTGACGGAGATGCATCTTTGACAAGGCGCGCGGGCGCCAGAGGGGCAATTGTACATCTTCCACTACATGCTTGCATTTTGGGCGCCCGCCGGCGGCCGGTTCGGCGGCCGGAACTGCTATCATCGGCGCAGCGCAGACACACTGATCCGCGCTGCCACGGAACCACAACTGGAGACAAAAATGACCATAGGCGGCAACACCATCGAACAAGCACTGGCCACCCTGTCCGACATGACGGCGGGCGCCGTCCCGATCGGCCCGGACGAGCACCGGCAACGCATCCTGAAGGCGCAAGCGCACATGCGCGACCGCGGCATCGCGGCCATCTACCTCAACGCCGGCGCCAACCTGACCTACTTCACCGGCACCCGCTGGTCGGCCAGCGAACGGATGGTGGGCGCCATCCTGCCGGCCCACGGCGCGCTCGAATACATTGCCCCCGCCTTCGAGGAAAGCACGCTCAAGGACTTCATGCTGGTCGAAGGCCACGTCAACTGCTGGCAGGAGCATGAAAGCCCGTACCGCCTGTTCATCGCCACCCTGCAGCGCATGGGCATAGGGGCCGACGCGGACCGCCCGCCCCGCATCGGCATGTGCGAAAGCGCCGCCTACTTCATCGCCGACGGCATCGCCCCGCTGGCGGCCGGCTACACGCTGGAGAACGCCCGCAGCGTGACGGCCTGGTGCCGCAGCCGCAAGTCGGCCAATGAAATCGCCCTGATGCAGCGCGCCAAGGACATGACGCTGGCCGTGCACGTGGCCACCGCCAGCATGCTGCGCGAGGGCATCACGACGGTGGAAGTGGAGGAATTCATCCAGCGCGCGCACCGCAAGGTGGGCGCCTCCGGCTCCTATTTCTGCATCGTGCTGTTCGGCGAGGCGACCGCCTATCCGCACGGGGTGAGCTATGTGCAGACCCTCAGGCAGGGCGACACGGTGCTGATCGACACCGGCTGCAAGGTGCATAACTACATCTCCGACATCACCCGCACCTACGTGTTCGGCCAGCCCAGCGAACGCCAGCGGGCCGTGTGGAACAGCGAGCAGAAGGCGCAACTGGCCGCCTTCAACGCGGCGCAGCTGGGCGTGCCGTGCGAGGATGTGGACCGCGCCGCCCGCCGCGCGCTGGAGGAGGACGGCTACGGTCCCGGCTACAAGCTGCCCGGCCTGCCCCACCGCACCGGCCACGGCATCGGTCTCGACATCCACGAGTGGCCCTACCTGGTGGGCGGCGACGAGACGGCGCTGGACGTGGGCATGTGCTTCTCGAACGAACCCATGATCTGCATCCCCGGCGAATTCGGCGTGCGCCATGAAGACCACTTCTACATGACGGAACACGGTCCCCAATGGTTCACGCAACCGGCCTACAGCATCGACGACCCGTTCCGCCTGCAGCGCACATCCGGCCAAAAATAGCGGCCAGACGGCGGCCACGGTGCTATAGTCATCGGGAATGATGCGCCCTGCCGGGTCCGCCGGACCGCGCGGCGCATCCGCTCCCCCCTGCTCCCATGGCCACCTCCGACGCTACCGGATTTGCGCGCTATGGCTGGCTCACCGCCGGCCTGTCGCTGCTGTTTTGCGCCGCGTTCGCGCTCTATGTGTGGAGCGAAAAACAGATCGACCGCGCCAACGACGCGCGCCATGACAGCGTGCTGCTGTCGGAGGAACTGCGCCAGTCGTCGGACGACCTGACCCACATGGCGCGCAGCTACGTGGCCACCGGCGAGCCGGCCTTCCTTCACCATTACGACGCCATACTCGCGATCCGCGACGGCACACGGGCGCGCCCGCTCGACTACCACGTCGTCTACTGGGACCTGGTGCCGGCCGATGGCCGCCCGCCGCGCGCCGACGGCCCGGCCGTGCCGCTGCTCGAGCTGATGCGCCGGGCCGGCATGACGGCGGCCGAACTGGCACTGCTGCAGCAATCGAAGACCAATTCCGACCGCCTGACGGCCATCGAACGTACGGCCATGGCGCTGGCCGGGCCGGGCGCGGACGCGGACGGGGCGGCGCGGGCGCAGGCCAGCCGCATGCTCAACGACGCCGCCTACCACCAGGCCAAGGCCGCCATCATGCAGTTCCAGCTGCAGCTGGAACGGCGCACCGGCGCCAGCGTGCGGCAAGCCGAGGCACGCGCCATCTGGACCCGCCTGGCCTTCCTGCTGACCGGCGCGCTGCTGGTGGTGCTGCTGCTGCAAGTACTGCGGGTGCTGCGCAACACGCTGGGCGCGCCCGTCACGGCGCTCCATGCCAGCATCGCGCGGCTGGGCGGTGGCGACTTTACAACGCCCATCGACGTCCAGCCCGGCCTGGAAAACAGTGTGCAGGGCTGGCTGGCCGCCACCCGCGCCAAGCTGGCCGCCAGCGACGCGCACCGCGCCGCGGCCGAGCACCAGGTGCGCTTCCTGGCCCATTTCGACCCGCTCACGGGGCTGGCCAACCGCAGCCATATGGACGAGCTGGCGCGCCAGACCTTTGCCGCCGCCAGCCAGGCCGGGCGCCCGGTGGCGCTGCTGTTCCTGGACCTGGACAACTTCAAGGACATCAACGACGCGCTGGGCCACAGCGTGGGCGACGCCGTGCTGGCCGAACTGGCGCACCGCCTGCGCGCCCAACTGCAAGCGCAGGACCTGGCCGGCCGCCTGGGCGGCGACGAATTCATCCTGCTGCTGTACGGGGCCGGCCGCATGGAAGCGGCGGCGCGCGCCCAACAGCTGCTGGCGGCCGTCGCCGCGCCCTGCCGCATCGAACAGTACGAGCTGCACCTGTCGACCTCGATCGGCGTGGCCGTCTACCCCGACGACGGGGCCGGTCTGGAACTGCTGCTGCAGCGGGCCGACATGGCCATGTACTGCGCCAAGCACGAAGGGCGCAACGGCTACCGCCTGTTCGCGCCCCCGATGCAGGACCATTTCACGCGCCAGCTGCAGCTGGTGGGCGCGCTGCGCCAGGCGCTCGGCGGCGACCAGCTGCAGGTGGTGTACCAGCCGCAGGTGGCGCTGCACAGCGGCGCCGTGGTGGGGGCGGAGGCGCTGCTGCGCTGGCAGCATCCGGAACTGGGCGCCGTGCCGCCGGGCGAATTCATCCCCGCGGCCGAGCACAGCGGCCTGATCCTGCCGCTGGGCGAGTGGGTGCTGCGCCAGGCCGCGCGCCAGGCGCGGGCCTGGATGGACGCCGGCCTGCCGCCGCTGACCATGGCCGTCAACCTGTCGGCCGTGCAGTTCCGCCAGCCCGACCTGCCGGAGCTGGTGAGCCGCATCCTGCATGAGGAGGGGCTGGCGCCCGAATACCTGGAACTGGAGCTGACGGAAGGGGTGGCCATGCACGATCCGCACGGCGCCGTGCTCACCATGAACAGCCTGCACGAACGGGGCGTGCGCATGTCGATCGACGACTTCGGCACCGGCTTTTCGTCGCTCAGCTACCTCAAGCAGTTCAAGATCTACAAGCTCAAGATCGACCGTTCGTTCGTGCGCGACATCGGCAGCAATCCGGAAGACCGGGCCATCGTGGCGGCCATCGTCAGCATGGCGCGCGGCCTGGGCCTGAGCACCATCTCGGAAGGGGTGGAAACGGAACAGCAGCTGGCCCTGCTGCGCGAACAGGGCTGCGATGAAATCCAGGGCTTTTACTACAGCCGGCCGCTGACGGCCGAGCGCTTCGCAAGCTTCGTGCGCGCGCACCTGTGAGGCGGGCGGGCGTGGCCCTGTCCGCGCTCACTGCCGCGCCGGCGCGCCCCGTTGGTACGCCGGCCTCCGGCGCACCAGGGACAGTCGCCCCGCTCAGCCCCGCTTCATCACCAGCGTCAATATGTCGTAGCTGGCCACCAGCTCCTCGTGCTGGTTGGTCACCTGCACGTCCCACGCCACCACGCCCTGGCCCACGCCCTTGTCGTCGGTGCGGTTGCGGTCCACCTTGCGCTTGCAGGTCAGGCGCGCGCGGATGGTGTCGCCGATCGCCACCGGCGTGA
>JAZJZQ010000356.1:0-1983 GCA_040389625.1 Pseudomonadota bacterium
CTCGTGGAAGTGCTGCATGCCGTCTTCCATCGGCGACTGGTAGGGGCCGGCGTCGGACGTGCCCCGTTCCATCAGGGCCTTGCGGCCCGCGTCCATGCGCAGCGCGATCTCGTCATCCTCGACCACGGTTTCCATGTAGGCGGCCCGTTCGGCTTCGATGAATTCGCGCTCGAACAGCACGATTTCCTCGGGATAGTAGAACTCCACCACGTTCTTGGTGCGCTGCGGACCTTCCGGCCACAGCGTCGAGACGATCAGCACGTGCGGATACCACTCGACCATGATGTTGGGGTACAGCGTGAGCCAGATGGCGCCATAGGGCGGCGCTTCGCCGCCGCGGAACTTGAGTACCTGCTCCTGCCAGCGCTTGTAGATGTCGGAGCCGGCCTTGGCCAGGCCGCGGTTCACGCCCACCGTCTGCACGCTGTAGTCGCGGCCGAATTCCCAGCGCAGGTCTTCGCAGCTGACAAAGCTGCCCAGGCCCGGGTGGAACGGTTCGACGTGGTAGTCCTCCAGGTAGACTTCGATGAAGGTCTTCCAGTTGTAGTTGCAGGTCTGGACTTCCACATGGTCGAACATATAGCCCGAGAAATCGAGGTCCTTGGTGACCGACAGTTCCTTCAGCTGCTCCATGACGTTGTAGCCGTTCTGCTCGAACAGCAGGCCGTTCCAGTTCTGCAACTGGGTCTTGGGCAGGTTCAGGCAGGGCGTGGTCTCGAAGTGCGGCGCACCGATCAGTTCACCCTTGAGGTCATAGGTCCAGCGGTGCAGCGGGCAGACGATGTTGTTGGCGTTGCCGCGGCCATTGAACATCAGCGCCTGGCGGTGACGGCACACGTTGGACAGCAGTTCGAGGCCGTTGGCGTTGCGCACCAGCATGCGCCCTTCGTTTTCGGAAACAAGGGTCGCAAAGTCGCCGGCGTTCGGCACCATCAGCTCATGGCCCACATAGCGCGGACCCGCCTGGAATAATTGTTGTATTTCGCGCTGCAACAGCGCGTCGTCAAAATAGACGTTTACCGGAAGTTGCGCTTCAGATCGCGCGAGCTTGGCGTGGCTACCCAGATCGGACATCCAAACCCCCCTTAATATGTACATCAAACCAAAGAGAGACAGAATCCGTAAAGACCTGAATTCAAGTTGTTGAAAATGGTATTTCGGACAGAACCGGAGATTATACCGTGTTTCCACCCCCTTGGCGGGCTGATCGGTAGCCATCTGCCCCGGCCTTGATCCGGCAACCCTGTCCCGGAGTGAGATGGGACCGATTGCGATAAAATCCAGTTTTCCTGATAAAACGCAGGCCCAGGCGCCATGGGCGGGGGCGCTTTAGTTCCACCGGATAAGTTGGTTTGTTCTAAAATAACGGGCTACACTGCGCCCGCAGCGCTGTTTTTTTGCACAACTCGGGCACTTTTGCCTGTAAAGATCCGAATTCTATGTCTAAGAAATCAAGCGCGGACGCCGCGCAAACGGCCGCGCCGCCCGCTACCTTCGAGGAAGCGATGGCCGAACTGGCCCAACTGGTCGCCCAAATGGAGGCCGGCCAGCTGCCGCTGGAAGCGTCGGTAGCGGCCTACCAGCGCGGTTCGGAGCTGGTGAAATTCTGCGCCCAGCAACTCGACAAGGTGGAATCCCAGGTCAAGGTGCTGGAAGGGGACATGCTCAAGCCCTTCGCCGAAGCCCAGGAGGATGCAGCATGACGCCTGCCTTCGACGACTGGATGAAAACCGTGCAGGCCGCCTCCGAGCGCGACCTGGGCGCTTACCTGCCGGGCCCGGACGTGGTGCCCACCAAGCTGCACGACGCCATGCGCTACGCCCTGCTGGGCGGCGGCAAGCGGGTGCGCCCGCTGCTGGTGTATGCGGCCGGCGCCCTGTTCGGGGCCGACGAGCAGCTGCTGAGCCGCGCGGCGGCGGCCGTGGAAATGATCCACGCCTACTCGCTGGTGCACGACGACATGCCCTGCATGGACGACGACGC
>JAZJZQ010000357.1:0-3030 GCA_040389625.1 Pseudomonadota bacterium
CGTGAACTGGGACCCGATCGACCAGACCGTGCTGGCCAACGAGCAGGTGGTCGATGGCCGTGGCTGGCGTTCCGGCGCGCTGATCGAAAAGCGTGAAATCCCCATGTACTACGCCCGCATCACCGACTACGCCGATGAGCTGCTGGAATACGTGGACACCAAACTGCCCGGCTGGCCCGAGCGCGTGCGCACCATGCAGACCAACTGGATCGGCAAGTCGACCGGCGTGCGCTTCGCCTTCCCGCACCAGATCAAGGATGCCGCCGGCGCCCTGATCGGCGACGGCAAAATGTACGTGTTTACCACCCGTCCCGACACGGTGATGGGCGTGACCTTCTGCGCCGTGGCCGCCGAGCACCCGCTGGCCGTGCACGCCGCGCAGACCAACGCCGCGCTGGCCGCCTTCAACGCCGAATGCAAGCTCGGTTCCGTGATCGAGGCCGACATGGCCACCATGGAGAAGAAGGGCATGCCGACCGGCCTGTTCGTCACCCATCCGCTGACGGGCGCCCAGGTGGAAGTATGGGTCGGTAACTACGTCCTGATGACCTACGGCGACGGCGCCGTGATGGGCGTGCCGGCCCACGACGAGCGCGATTTCGCGTTCGCCAAGAAATACGCGCTGCCGATCAAGCAGGTGATCCGCGCCGAAGGCAAGGAATTCTCGACCGACGGCTGGCAGGAATGGTACGGCGACAAGGATATCTCCATCGTCTGCAACTCGGCCCAGTTCGATGGCCTGAACTACGCCGAGGCGGTGGAAGCGGTGGCCGCCGCCATGGCCGAAAAAGGCCTGGGCGAGAAGAAGGTCACGTTCCGCCTGCGCGACTGGGGCGTATCGCGCCAGCGTTACTGGGGCACGCCGATCCCGATGATCCACTGCGACGACTGCGGCTCGGTGCCGGTGCCGGAAAAGGACCTGCCCGTGGTGCTGCCGGAAGACTGCGTGCCGGACGGCAGCGGCAATCCGCTCAACAAGCATGAAGCCTTCCTCAAGTGCGACTGCCCCCAGTGCGGCAAGCCGGCCCGCCGCGAGACCGACACCATGGATACCTTCGTCGATTCGTCGTGGTACTACATGCGCTATACCTCGCCCGGCTCGAACGAGTCCATGGTCGACGCCCGCAACGACTACTGGATGCCGATGGACCAGTACATCGGCGGCATCGAGCACGCCGTGATGCACCTGCTGTACGCCCGCTTCTGGACCAAGATCATGCGCGACTTCGGCCTGGTCAAGTTCGACGAGCCGTTCGTCAACCTGCTGACCCAGGGCATGGTGCTCAACGAGACCTACTACCGCGAAGACGCGGCCGGCAAGAAGACCTGGTTCAACCCGGCCGACATCGACCTGACGCTGGACGACAAGGGCCGCCCGCAAGGCGCGGTCCTGAAGACGGACGGCCAGCCGGTGCACATCGGCGGCACGGAGAAGATGTCCAAGTCGAAGAACAACGGCATCGACCCGCAAGCCCAGATCGAGCAGTACGGCGCCGACACGGCCCGCCTGTTCACCATGTTCGCCTCGCCGCCGGAGCAGACGCTGGAATGGTCGGGCAGCGGCGTGGAAGGCGCCAACCGCTTCCTGCGCCGCGTGTGGGCCTATGGCTATGCGCAGGCCGCCCGCATCGGCTCCGCGCTGGCCGCGCCGGCCGCGCCAGCCGCCACCGAGCCGCAGAAAACCCTGCGCCGCGAACTGCACAAGATCCTGCAGCAGGCCGATTATGACCTCAAGCGCATCCAGTACAACACCGTGGTGTCGGCCTGCATGAAGATGCTCAACACGATGGAGTCGGCCAAGCTGGACGACAGCGCCGAGTCGAACGCGCTGGTGGCCGAAGGCTTCTCCATCTTCCTGCGCCTGCTCAACCCGGTCGCGCCCCACATCACCCACGTGCTGTGGGAAGAGCTGGGCTACGGCAAGGTGCACGGCGACCTGCTCAACGCACCGTGGCCGCAGGTTGATCCGGCCGCGCTGGAACAGGCCGAGATCGAGATGATGATCCAGGTGAACGGCAAGCTGCGCGGCAGCGTCACCGTGCCCAAGACGGCCGACAAGGCGGCCATCGAGGCCGCGGCGCTGGCCAACGAGGCGGTGCAGAAGTTCATCGAAGGCACGCCGAAGAAGGTCATCGTCGTGCCCGGCAAGCTGATCAACATCGTGGTGTAAGCGATGACGGCCACCTCTCCCGTGTTGTGGCGGCGCTGGGGCGCGCTGCTGGCGCTGTCCCTGTCGCTGACGGCCTGCGGCTTCCACCTGCGCGGGGAGGGCGGCCATTACACGCTGCCGTTCCCGTCGCTGTACGTGGGCTTGCCCGATTCGTCGCCGCTGGCGATCGACTTGAAGCGCAACATCCGCGCCAACGGCGGCACCACCGTGGCGGCCAGCGCCAAGGATGCGGACGGCGTGATCGAAGTGTTGAGCGATCCGGAAAAGACGCGCAGCAAGTCCATCCTGTCGCTCAACAACAATGGCCGGGTGCGTGAATACCTGCTGGCCTATACCATCGTGTTTCGCGTGCGCGACCGCCAGGGCAACGAGCTGCTGGGGCCGACCACGATCGCGCTGAACCGCCCCATCACCTTCAACGAAACCCAGTTGCTGGCCAAGGAGCGCGAGGAGGAGCTGCTGTACAAGGACATGCAGACCGACCTGGTGCAGCAGATGATGCGCCGCCTGGCGGCCATCAAGCCGGTGCCGATGTCGGTGGCGCCGGCGCAGCCGGTGTCTGCGCCGGCCGGCCAGCAGTAAGCAGGGGACGCTTATGCAATTGCGGTTAGAGGCGCTGGACGGCCACCTGGGCAAGCAGCTGGCGCAGCTGTACGTGATCACCAGTGACGAGCATCTGCTGGCGCTGGAGGCGGCCGACAAGATCCGCCGCACCGCGCGTGCGCAAGGCTATTCCGAGCGCGACGTGCTGACGGTGGAACGCACCTTCAAGTGGGGCGAACTGCTGGCGGCCAACCAGGCCCTGTCGCTGTTCGGCGACAAGAAGCTGATCGAGCTGCGCATCCCCACCGGCAAGCCGG
>JAZJZQ010000358.1:0-2139 GCA_040389625.1 Pseudomonadota bacterium
AACCGGCCCGGCCCGCCAGTAGCGGCTTGCCCTGGGGCATGTTGCTGATCCTGGGTGCCGGCCTGGTCGGCTTCATCGTACTGGCCAGCCGCTTCATGGCGAACCGCCAGGCCCAGGCCCAAGGTCCGGCCGGCATGGCGCCCTATGCGCCGGGCGCGCCGCAAGGCTACGCCCCCGGCTATGGCCAGCCGCAGGGCTGGGGCCAGCAAGGCGCCACCATGGGCCAGCCGCAAGGCAGCGGCATGGGGTCGCGCATCATGGGCGGCCTGGCCACGGGCGCGGCCGTGGGCGCCGGCGTGGTGGCCGGCGAAGCGCTGATGCGTCACTTTACCGAAGGCAATAACAGCGGCAGCCGCGACCATGAGCGCAGCCGCGACGACATCGTCTACGACGACCCCACCCAGCGCAACAACCTGGCCGGCGACGACATGGGCGGCACCGACTTCGGCGTCAGCGACAGCGGCTCGTGGGACGACGCCGGCAGCGGTGGCGGCGGCGGCAGCGACGACTGGTAATACCTGCGGCGCCGGCCACAGCGGCTGCCGCGACGGCGCCGCCTGCTGTGCCGGCGCGCCTCGACGGCAGCCGGTTACCCCAGCCGGCTTTTCGCTTGAACAATCTTGGCAGCTAACGACGACGGGGGAAGCGTCTGGCGCCCGCCAATCTCGCACCATTCTCGCCCGAGCCGCCACAAGCTGCTGCAAGCTGCCGCGCTATTTGCGCAGGCGGGTCTTCAGGTAAGCGACCAGCGCCACCTTGAATTCAGCCACCAGTTCGCGCCGCTCGGCCACGCCGGCCTGGGCATATAGCGGATTGAGGCTCTTGACGATCTGTAATGCCACATTGGCGGTACGCAACGCTTCCGCCTCCCCCATCTCCGGCTTTTTTTCCCTTAATGCGGCACCGAACTGGGCCCGCAGTCGCTGCCGCGCGTCCGCCGTGCGCTGGTAGTCCAGCGTCGCGTTGAGCAGTGTGAAATAGGCCGGATGCGCATCGAAAAAACCGATCATCAAATCGAATACCCGGTCGACCAGCGCCACCACGCTCAAGTGGGCAGCATCGGCGATCAGGTCACGCCAACGTTGCGCCATCTCTTCACCGTACTGTTCGCGCAAGGCACGGGCCAGCGCCAGCTTGTCGGGAAAATACTGGTACAGCGCGCCGATGGACGAGCCGGAGCGCTCGGCGATAGCCGTCATGGTGGCGGCGTCGAAGCCCGATTCGGCGAATACGGCGGCGGCGGCATCGAGCATGGCCGCCATGCGCTGCTCGCCGCGCAACTGCTGCGGCTTGCGTCTTGCTGTCTTTTCTATTTCTGAGGCCATCCTCACATTATAGGCTAGAATATGTGAGGATACCCTCACTTAAGGAGAGCACCTCATGGAAGCAACGGCATTGGTACTGATCGACCTCCAGCACAGCAACGTGGCGCGCACACTGGCGCCGCACTCGTCCCAGCAAGTGGTGCACAACAGCGCCCGGCTGGCCGATGCCATACGCGCCAAGGGCGGCCCCGTGGTGTATGTGCGCGTGCTGGTCAACGAATTGCAGCAACTGCCCGCCGACCTCTCGGTTTCCCGCGACCCGTCCGCTCCGCCGCTGCCGCCGCAGGCCTGGCAAATCGTCGAGGCGGCCGGGATGCAGCCGGGCGACATCATCATCGACAAGCGCCAATGGGGCGCGTTCTACGGTACGTCGCTGGACCAGCAACTGCGCCGGCGCGGCATCCGCACCCTGATTTTGGGCGGCATCGCCACCAATTTCGGTGTCGAATCCACCGCCCGCGCAGCGCGCGACCTGGGCTACGCGCTGGTATTCGCGGAAGATGCCATGTCCAGCATCGACGCGGAGCTGCACCGGTTCGCGGTGCAGAACATTTTCCCTATCCTCGGCCACGTGCGCGCCACAGCCGACCTGGTCGCCGCGCCATAGCCGCCCCGGTGCCCGCTGCCAGCAGGCCGGTGCGCCGCGTGGCACGGCCACTTGAGTCTATCGCGCGACAGTCGCCCCGGAAGCTGTCTGTCCGGTCCGAAATTCTGCGATACTTATCAGTGCAACACTGTTGTCCGATCCCATCACGATACCGGAGACCAGCATGGCACAGCCCCCGAAATACCCGATGTCCATCACGGCGGCGGC
>JAZJZQ010000359.1:0-6353 GCA_040389625.1 Pseudomonadota bacterium
GCGCCGGCCGGACTGGCGGGCAGCATCGCTACGGCGCGCGGGGCATGCAGCGCATGGCATGGTGCCGCCACTATTGTCTGCATGCAAACATTATCAACTTGATTTGCTTATTTTGCAAGTGCGGAGCCGGCCAGCCGGCGCCCGGTCGCAGCCGCAGTTGGGCACCCGGATTGACCGGCAGCTGTGGCCCGTCCTAGTGTCCGTTCTTGGCCGCCTGCTTGAGCGGCACCACGTTGCTCGCTTCCGATCCGGCCGGCGGCGGGCCGTCCACGGCCGGGCCCAGCACCACGCTCAGGTCGACGTAGCCGGCGCGCCAGGCCCGCTCCAGGTCCTGTTCGATCGCTTCCATCGACGTCTCGCTGAAATTGGCGAAGCCGCGCACGCCGTACGCGCGGTTGCGGCCGTGGGCCTTGGCCAGGTAGAGCGCCATGTCCACCAGGTTGACGGCGCGTTCCCATGACAGCGCCCGCTCGTCCGGGAACAGCGGGAACGGGGCGAAGCCAACCGACACGTTGACCTGGATGCGGTGCTCCTGGTAGGCCACCGTCTGCGCCGAGATGCTCTCGAGGATGCGGCGCGCCACTTCCTCCACGCCGTGGCGCGGAATGGCCGGCAGGAAGGCCAGGAACTCCTCGCCGCCCCAGCGCACGATCATGTCCGTCTCGCGCAGCGCGATGCGCAGGTGTTCGGCGATCATCTTGAGCACGGCGTCGCCGGCCGCGTGGCCATAGGTGTCGTTGACGTGCTTGAAGTGGTCCACGTCCATCAGGAACAGGGCGCCCACGATGTCGTCGCCATGGCTGCTGCGCACGGGCGCCTCGCGCCGTTCCGGTGGCGCGTGGCCCCGCATGTAGTCCTGGAAGTGGCGCCGGTTGTAGAGCGAGGTGAGGGGATCGAGCGCGCTTTGCGCCTTCAGTTCCAGGTTCTTCACCTCCAGCTGGGCATTGGCATGGCGCACCTTGCGGTACAACAGGCCGACCACCATCGAGGCCAGCGCGAACACGAGGGCCAGCAGCCACCACACGCGCTGCTGCAGGCGGCGGTTGTCGATCTCGGTGCCCTTGACCTGGTTCTCGCGGCTCAGCAGCTCGATCTGGCGCTGCTTTTTCTCCGTCTCGTATTTCTCCTGCAGTTCCAGCACGGTTTGCTGGCGCTGCCTTTCAAACAGTTCGTTGGAGAGGGCGCGCTCGCGGTGGTAGGCTGCCACGGCGCCGCGCAGGTCGCCGGCCCGTTCCAGCGCCTGGCCGTATTCCGTCAACAGGGTCTGCATATCGGGCTTGCTGTTGGCCTTTTCGTAGAACGCCAGGCCGGCCTCGAAGCTCTTCTTGCCATCGGCGATGCGGCCCATGCCCATATAGGCCTCGCCAATGTTGACGCGGGCGGTGGCCTCGATCGGCGCCGAACCGGCTTCCTGCGCGGCCTGCAGCGACTCGTTACCGTAGCGCAGGGCGCGCGCGTAGTCGTGCAGCTTGAGGTAGTTGTCCGACAGGTTCACCAGCGAATTGGCGATCATGCTGCGGGCGCCCAGCTGGCGCTCCAGGGCCAGGCCGTCCTGCAGCGCGCGCAGGGCGCGCTCGGGCTGGTGGGCGTCGATCGCCAGGCCGTATTCCGTGTTCTTGGCCATGGCCATGCGGCCGGCCGACTTCAGCTCGCGCGTTACGCGCAGCAGTTCGTCGAGCACGGTGAAGCCCTTGTCCGTTTCGCGCATCTGGGTGTAGAGCACGGCCAGTGAGTTGAGCGCGGAGGCCAGCGGCAGCTGGTCGCTGATCTGGCGCGCCAGGTCGACGGCGGCCTGCATCCGGACCAGCGCGGTGGGAAAGTCGCCCTGTTCGGCGTAGGCCTGGCCGGCCGTGATGATGGCCTGCACCCGCAGCGGCAGGTCGTTGCTGCGCAAGGCTGTCGCTTCCGCTTCGAAGGCCAGCTGGTGGGCCAGCTTGACGTCGGCCTGGGCGAACTTCACGTAGGCTTTCGACAGCAGGCCGTTGGCCAGGATGGCATTGTTGTGCAGGCTCTTGCCGTAGGCGATGACGGCGTCGGCCTGGGCCACGGCGGCGTCGTTCTGGCCCAGCCGCATATGGGCCAGGCTGATCTGGGACAGGAGTTCGGCGCGGGTGGCCGGCGGCGCGCTGTCGGCTTCCGTCTGCAGCTTGAGCAGCTGGGCCAGTGCCTTGTCGGGCACGAAGCGGCTCTGCTCGCGGATCTCGGCGATGCGGGCCTCCAGCGGCGCCTGGGCACAGGCCAGCGCGGGCGCCAGCAGGGCAGTCGCAAGCAGCAGGCGCCGGGCGCCGCTTACCGAAGTCTCCATCCATCCAGCCAACGCGTCACCTCCCGCCTGCAATGCGCCATCGGTGCGCAAAGTGTCTAGACAATTATATTCTTGTTGCAGTCCAGAAAGTTCAAGCCATGCCGTATTTTCGTGCAAATCCGCACATTTTTCATGGCCGTTTTGCTAAGGAGGTTGGTATTTTGGTACTGTTTTGCTGTATTTTGAGGCAATCTTGAACGAAGATAAATGGTTTGATTCAGATCAAATGCGGTGTCAGGCCGCCAATTGCTGGAGCAGATACAGGCGCTGGTACAGGCCGCCATCGACTTGCATCAGCTGGTCGTGCGGACCCGATTCGGCGATGCGGCCATGGTTTAGCACGACGATGCGGTCGGCCTCGCGGATGGTCGACAGCCGGTGCGCGATGGCGATGATGGTGACCCGGCCGCGCAATTCGTTGAGGGCCGTCTGCACGATCTGCTCGGTCTGGCTGTCGATGTGGGAAGTGGCCTCGTCCAGCAGCAGGATGCGGGGCTGGCCGGCCAGCGCGCGGGCGATGGCGATCAGCTGCTTCTGGCCCACCGACAGGCGCGAGCCGCCTTCGCCCAGCGCCGTGTCGTAGCCGTGTTCGAGCGCCATGATGAACTCGTGCGCGTGGGCCGCGCGGGCTGCCGTCACGATCTGTTCCTCGCTCAAGTCGCGGCCCATGGCGATGTTCTCGCGCGCCGAGGCGGCCAGCAGGAACGGGTCCTGCGGCACCAGGCCCACTTCGGCGCGGAACTGGGCGTTGGCGATCGCTTCCAGGGGCGCGCCCAGGATGGTGATGGCGCCCTGCTGCACCGGGTAGTAGCGCAGCAGCAGCGACAGCAGGGTGGACTTGCCGCTGCCCGTGTGGCCGACGATGCCGATGAAATCGCCCTGGGCGATGTCGAGCGACAGGTCGTGCAGCACGGGCTGGCCCGGCACGTAGGCAAATTCGATATGGCGCAGCGCCACGGCCGGCGCGTTGGCGTCGTGCAGGCGGACGGCGCCGCCCTTGCCGGCGCTACGCTGTGGCGCGTGCTCGGGCGCGCCCGCCTCGTCGAGCAGGGAGGCCACGCGGGCGCTGGCCACCACCGACTGCTGCAGCTGGCTGAATTGCATGGTGATCTGGATCAGCGGCTCGATCACGCGCGCGATGTAGCTGATGAAGGCGTACAGCACGCCCACTTCGGTGGCCGTCATCTGGCGCTGGCCGAAGGCGAAGATGACGGAGCCCAGCAGCACGATGTTGAGCAGGTCCAGCGCCGGGCGCAGCAGCCAGGCGTTGGCCCGCAATTCGGCCATGCGGGCGTCGTAGTGGCGGCGGTTGGTGGCCAGGAAGCGGGCGCTGAAGCGCGCTTCGGCGTTGCTGGCCTGGAGCACGCTCATGCCGCCGATCGACTCGGCCATCTGGCCGTTGATGTCGCTGCGCAGGGCGCGCGCGCGCGTGACGGCCGGCGCGCTCCAGCGCTGGTACAGCCAGACGATGGCCAGCACGGCCGGCAGCAGGGCCAGCACGATGCTCATCAGGTGCCAGTCCAGCCAGGCCATGGCGCACACGGTGCCGACCAGCACGATGGAGCTGTCGAGCATGACGAACAGCACTTGCACGTACAGCGTCTTGACCGCTTCCGTGTCGTTGGTCACGCGCGACACCAGCTGGCCCGTGATGGCGCGGTCGAAGAAGGCCATGGGCAGGCGCAGCACGTGGCCGTAGACCTGCTCGCGCAAGCGCTGCACGGAGCGCATGGCCAGGCCGGACAGGCGCACCAGCTGCAGGTAGCGCAGGCCGCTGGCCACCCAGCCCGTCAGCAGCACGCCGGCCAACAGGGTCGCCATGCGCGGCCAGTCGAGGCGGTGCGGCAGCAGGTGCTGGTCGATCAGGGCCTTGCCCATGATGGGGCCCAGCACTTCCAGCAGGGCCGCCAGCACCAGCCACAGGACGGCCCAGCCCAGGTGGCGCCGGTCCGGATGGGCGGCCTGGCGCAGCAGCGCCACTGCCTGCAAGGTCTGGCGGCGCGCATCGTGCGGCTGCAGGTCGTGATCAGAGTGCATCGAGGCTGGCCTCCAGTTGTTGGTAGCGCCACTGGCTGGCGTACCAGCCGTCCAGGGCCAGCAGCTGGTCGTGGCTGCCCGTTTCGGTGACGCGGCCGTCGCGCAGTACGACGATCACGTCGGCGCTGGCGACGGCGCTCAGGCGGTGGCTGGCGATGATGGCGCTGCGGCCGGGGCGGGCCTGGCGCAGCTGTTCCAGGTGCTGCAGGATGTGCGCTTCCGTGCCCGTGTCCACGGCCGACAGGGCGTCGTCCAGCAGCAGCAAATCGTTATCGGCCAGCAGGGCGCGGGCGATGGCCACGCGCTGGCGCTGGCCGCCCGACAGCGTGATGCCGCGCTCGCCCACCGGCGTCTCGTAACCGTCGGGGAACAGCAGGATGTCGTCGTGGATGGCGGCCAGCGTGGCGGCCCGCTCCACGTCGGCGCGGCTGGCGCCGGGGCGGGCCAGCGCGATATTGTCGGCGATGGTGGCCGAGAACAGGAACGACTCCTGCGGCACCCAGCTGATGGCCGCGCGCAGCGCGTGCAGGCGGTAGGTGTCGAGCGCGTGGCCGGACCAGCTCACGCTGCCCGTTTGCGGCGTGAGCTGGCGCAGCAGCACCCGCAGCAGGGTCGACTTGCCGCAGCCGGTGGGGCCCACCAGGCCCAGGGTCTGGCCCGGCGCCAGCGTCAGCGAAATGTGGGACAGGGCCGGTGTGGTCTGGCCCGGATAGGCGTAACCCACGTCGTGCAGGGCCAGCGCACCGGGCGCCACGGCCGTCAGCGTGCCGTGGTCGTCGATGGCCAGCGGCGCGTCGAGCAGCGGTTGCAGCCTGGCCCAGGCGGCGCGGCCCCGTTCGATCAGCGACAGCACCCAGCCGGCCGCGAACATGGGCCAGATCAGCTGGCCCAGGTACATGGTGAAGCTGGTCAGGGCGCCTATGGTCAGCTGCTGCTGCCAGACGAGATAGCCGCCCAGGCCCAGGGTGAGGGCGCTGGCCGTGGTCAGGGTCAGGCCCACGGCCGGTTCATAGGCCGCCTCCCACACTTGCGCGCGCAGGCTGGCGCTGGCCGCGTGTTCCGTCAGCGTCGCGAACTGGGTGGCGCTGCGCTGTTCCAGTCCCAGCGCGCGCAGCGTGCGCACGCCGGCCAGCGTCTCCTGCACATGGTCGTTCAGGGCGCTGAAGCAGCGCAGGGCATCGGTCGAGGCCTTGTGGATGTGGCTGGAAATGCGCCAGAACGCCAGTCCCATCAAGGGAAACGGCAGCAGGGCGACGGCGGCCAGGCGCCAGTCCACGCCCAGCAGCATGATGCCCAGCACCATCACCAGCGTCAGCGAACCGTCGAAGCCGGCCAGCATGGCCTCGCCGGCCGCCATTTCGATCGCGTCGATATCGTTGGTGGCCAGCGCCATCAGGTCGCCCGTGCGCTGTTGCTGGTAGAAGGCGGGGCCTTGCTGCGACAGCCGGTCATAGAGCCGGGTGCGCAGCGACACGCCGAGCTGGTAGGCGGCCGCGAACAAGGTCTGGCGCCAGCCCACGCGCAGGAAGTAGATCGCGATGCCGATCAGCAGCAGCGTGCCGATTTCCAGCAGCAGCGCGTTGCCCGCGAGGCGGTGGGCGGCCAGGCCATCGATCATGGCGCCGACCCTGCGCGGCACCATCACGCCGAGCGCGGCCACGCCGGCCAGCATGGCGCCGGCGGCCGCATAGGCGCGGAAATGCTGGCGCACGAAGTGGCCGATCAGCCCGAATAAATTCATTTTAAGGTTGTCCTTGCAGGGGCAAGCCGGCGAGCGAAGCTGCCGGCATGTAGTGCGCTAGGATACAACAAGCCCGGCTTGCCCGTGCGCGGAGGACATCCCCGGCAAGCAACCAGAAAAAAATGGGAAAAAAATGGGGACGCCCATTTCCGCCATTTTCGGAAATAAAGGGGGAATGGGGACGGGAGAAATGGGACGTACCCCATTTTCGCGTGTGCAGAGGGCGTCCCCGGGCCGCAACGGAAAAAAGGGAAAAATGGGGTACGTCCC
>JAZJZQ010000360.1:0-6238 GCA_040389625.1 Pseudomonadota bacterium
CGCCATCAACGGCTACGCCATGGGCGGCGGGCTGGAATGCGCGCTGGCCTGCGACATCCGCATCGCCGAGGCGCATGCGCAGATGGCGCTGCCGGAAGCGTCCGTGGGCTTGCTGCCGTGTGCCGGCGGCACGCAGAACCTGGCGCGCCTGGTGGGCGAGGGCTGGGCCAAACGCATGATACTGTGCGGCGAACGGATCGACGCGGCGCAGGCGCAGGCGATCGGCCTGGTCGAGGAAGTGGTGCCCAGCGGGGAAGGGCTGGCGCGCGCGATGGCCCTGGCGGCCAAGGTGGCGCGCCAAAGCCCGAGCAGCGTCGCCGCCTGCAAGACCCTGATTCAGTCCGGCCGCATCATGCCCACGCAGCACGTACTGCCGCTGGAGCGGGAGCGCTTTGTCAGCCTGTTCGATACGGCAGACCAGAAAGAGGGCGTGCAAGCCTTCCTGGGCAAACGTGAAGCGAGTTGGCGCAATGCGTGAGATGAACAGCCCCGACCACCTGGCCGCCCCGGTGCGGCTTGAAGAGCGCGCCGCTGCGGGCGGCAAGCGGATAGCCGTCGCCACGCTGGATGCGCCCAAGTCGCTGCATGCGCTGACGCTGGAAATGATACGACTGCTGGACGCCGCCCTGCAGCGCTGGGCAGCCGATCCCGCTATCGCCTGTGTGGTGCTGCAATCGAGTACCGACAAGGCGTTTTGCGCCGGCGGCGACGTGCGCGGACTGCGCGACGCCATCCTGGCCACGCCGGACGTGGTGCCCAATCCCACGGCGCAAGACTTTTTCAGCGAGGAATACCGGCTCGACCATCGCATCCACACGTACGGCAAGCCCTTGCTGGTGTGGGGCGGCGGCATCGTCATGGGCGGCGGACTGGGTTTGATGGCGGGCGCCAGCCACCGCGTCGTGACGGAAACGACCCGCATCGCCATGCCGGAAATAACCATCGGCCTGTTCCCGGACGTGGGCGGCAGCTGGTTCCTGCCGCGCATGCCGGGCCGCAGCGGCCTGTTCCTGGGCCTGACCGGGGCGCCGCTGAACGCGGGCGACGCCTTGTTCACCGGCCTGGCCGACTACTTCGTGCCGCAGCAGGACCGGGACCGCGTGATCGCGGCGTTGTGCGAAGCCGACTGGCAGGCCGATAGTGCCGATTTGACGGTGGACCATGTGCTGCGTGGCTTCCGTGCTTCGGCGGAGGTGCTGCCTGCGTCCGAAGTGCGGGCCAATTTCGACGCCATCCAGCAACTGACGGACGCGCGATCGCTGGACGAAGTGCTGCGCGCCATCCGGAGCTATGATGGCGAGGCCTTGTGGCTGCAACGGGCCGCGAAGTCGCTGGCGGCCGGCGCGCCGTCGTCGGCTGCGCTGGTGTGGGCCATGCAGGACAAGGCCCGGCATCTTGGCCTGGCCGACGTGTTCCGCCTGGAACTGCTGGTGGCGTTGCGCTGCTGCGCCCATCTCGACTTTGCCGAAGGCGTGCGCGCGCTGTTGATCGACAAGGACAACGCGCCGCAATGGCAAGCGGTGAGCGCCGACAGCACCGCGCTGCACTTTGTTCCGCCGTGGCCGCGGCATCCGCTGGCCGACCTGACCAATGACTAGGGAGTATCGCATGCAAACAATCGCATTTATCGGACTGGGAAACATGGGCGCGCCGATGGCGCACAATCTGCTGCGCGCCGGCCATGCGCTGACGGTGCATGACCTGTCGGCGGCGGCCATGGACGCGCTGTGCTCCGCCGGCGCCCGTAGCGCGCCAACGGCGGCGGACGCCGTGCGGGAAGCGGACGTCGTCATCTCCATGCTGCCGGCCAATGAGCACGTGCGGGAGCTGTACCTAGGCAGCGGGCGCGTGCTGGAATGCGCCCGGCCGCAGGCGCTGCTGATCGATTGCAGCACCATCGCCGCCGACGTCGCGAAGGAAGTATCGGCCGCCGCAGCCGTCCGTGGCTACGCCATGCTCGATGCGCCGGTATCGGGTGGCACGGCGGGCGCCGCGGCCGGCACGCTCACCTTCATCGTCGGCGGTGACGATGCTGCGCTGGACCGCGCCCGTGCCGTGCTGGGCGCCATGGGCAAGAACATCTTCCACGCGGGCGGCGCGGGCGCGGGGCAGGTGGCCAAGATCTGCAACAACATGCTGCTGGGGATACTCATGGCCGGCACGGCCGAAGCGCTGAACCTGGGCGTGGCGCACGGCCTGGACCCCAAGGTGCTGTCTGACATCATGGCCAAGAGTTCCGGCCGCAACTGGGCGCTGGAGCTGTACAACCCGTGGCCGGGCGTGATGGAGGCGGCGCCCGCGTCGCGCGGCTACAGCGGCGGCTTTGGCTCGGCGTTGATGCTCAAGGACCTCGGCCTGGCGCAACAGGCCGCGCTGAATGCGCGGGCGGCCACGCCGCTCGGTGGCCTGGCGCGCCAGTTGTACCAGCTGCACCAGCAGGGCGGTCACGGCCAGCTCGACTTCTCCAGCATCCTGCAGTTGTACCGGCCGCAGGCTTAGCGGCCGGCGCCCGGAGGCGCCTGCGCAGCGCCATTCCGGGCAAATTTTCCTTGACGATCCATAACTGTGTGGTTATAGTTAAATCCATAACCTGGCAGCTATGGATTCAAATGGACACCTCTCATGACGCGCTCTTCCGGGCCCTGGCCGATCCCACGCGGCGGGCCATCTTTGAACAGCTGTGCAGCGGCGGCGAACAGACCGTCGGTGTGCTGACTGGGCAGGGCCAGGTTTCACAGCCGGCCGTCTCCAAGCATCTCGCCGTGTTAAAGCAAGCTGGCCTCGTACAGGACCGGCACCAGGGGCGCCAGACCCACTACAGCGCACGGCCCGCCGCGCTGGCACCGCTGTTGGACTGGACCACCCAGATGACGCACTTCTGGGAAAGCCGGTTCGACGACCTCGAAAATTTACTGCAAAGGATCGACCAATGAACCAAACTGCACAACAACTGCGCACCGTCGTTGTCAAACGGGAGTTTGCGCATCCGCCCGAAAAACTCTGGCGCGCACTGACCCAGCCGCACCTGATCGAGGCATGGCTGATGAAAAGCGACTTCCTGCCCAAGGCGGGCCACCACTTCAAGTTCAGCGCCGACTGGGGCGCCGTCGATTGCGAAGTGACGGAAGTGGAACCGCAACGCACGCTGGCCTATACCTGGGCCGCCTACGGGCTGGAAAGCGTGGTCACCTGGACGCTGGAACCCTCCGGCAAGGGTACGCTGCTGCGCATGGAGCAGTCGGGATTCCGGCCAGACCAGGAGCAGGCATACCAGGGCGCCCAATATGGCTGGCAGAAGTTCTTCAACTCGCTGGAACAGGTGCTGGAGCGGCAGGACGCTTGAACGGCGATGGGATGACAGGTGTCCAGGTTGGGCTGGACGCCTATCATCCTGGGAGTTCCTTTTTGCGGCCAGATGTGGCGTTCGTTTGAACCGCGACTGGATCGGATGCCTGCGATACGCTGTGTATCCCTGCTAGCGGTGACGGCGGCGTGGACATGAAAAAGCGACTCGCACAACAATTACCCACCAGGAGGACTGCATGAACAAACCGGATTCGGACGACAGCCAGCCCGCGTCGGCCCAGATCGACCAGAAAATCGCCCGCCTGGACGACTGGCGCGGCGCCACATTGAGCCGGATGCGCGCGCTGATACACGAGGCGGTGCCGGAGGTGGTGGAAGAAGTAAAGTGGATGGGAACGCCGGTCTGGTCCCACAACGGCATCCTGTGCACCGGCGAAACCTACAAGTCCGTGGTGAAGCTGACGTTCCTGAAGGGTGCATCATTGGACGATCCAGCGGGGTTGTTCAACTCCAGCCTGGAAGGCAACGCGCGGCGCGCCATCGACATCCATGAGGGCGAGGTGCTCGACGCGCAGGCATTCAAGGCTTTGATTTGCGCGGCCGCGGCGTTGAATGCCGAGCGGGGCACGACCAAACGGCGCGCCAAGGCTGCTGTGTAACCGGACCACGCAGGCGCGGGTGGCGTTGGCTGGAAGAGGGCGGCGACGGGCGGGGCACCGCTTCCAATCTCGGGATACGTGCGCACCCGGCGAGCTCCGCCCGGCGCCGGCCTCGGTCAACGGCCTTTGCTGGACGGCCAAAAGGGCGGATAATCGCGGATTATTTTGCGCAAAAATTGGATATCCCCCATGGAAATTAAGGTCAACTTTCTCGATAAGCTACGTCTTGAAGCCAAGTTCGATGACTTCACCGTCATAGCCGACCAGCCTATCCGCTACAAGGGCGATGGCTCCGCGCCAGGTCCATTCGACTATTTCCTGGCTTCTTCGGCCCTGTGCGCCGCTTACTTCGTGAAGTTGTATTGCACTACACGCAATATTCCGACCGAAAATATCCGCCTGTCGCAGAACAATATCGTTGATCCGGAAAACCGTTACCAGCAGATATTCAAGATTCAAGTCGAGTTGCCAGCGGATATCTCCGAAAAAGACCGCCAGGGCATCTTGCGCTCCATCGACCGTTGTACCGTTAAAAAAGTGGTACAGGCCGGGCCGGAGTTTGTGATTGAAGAGGTGGAAAATCTGGATGCCGACGCCCAGGCGTTGCTGACCTTGAATCCGGCTGCGGAGGCGAGCACCTATATTGCGGGCAAGGACCTGCCGCTGGAACAGACCATCGCCAACATGTCGGGCATATTGGCGGGCCTGGGGATCAAGATCGAAATCGCATCCTGGCGCAATATCGTCCCCAATGTGTGGTCGCTGCATATCCGCGATGCGCATTCGCCTATGTGCTTCACCAACGGCAAGGGCGCGACCAAGGAAAGCGCCCTGGCGTCGGCCCTGGGCGAATATCTTGAGCGGCTGAATTGCAATCACTTCTACGCCGGTTCGTTCTGGGGCGAAGACATCGCCGACGCACCATTCGTGCATTATCCGAACGAGCGCTGGTTCAAACCTGGCCCGGATGACGCGCTGCCGCCGGAAATTCTCGATGAGTACAGCCTGGACATCTACAACGCGGACGGCGAGTTATGCGGCTCGCATCTGTACGACACCAACTCGGGCAATGTGCAGCGCGGAATCTGTGCGCTGCCGTTTGTACGCCAGTCGGATGGCGAGGTGGTGTATTTCCCATCCAACCTGGTCGAAAACCTCTACGGCAGCAACGGCATGAGCGCCGGCAATACGCTGGCCGAAGCACAGGTGCAATGCCTGTCGGAGATATTCGAAAGGGCGGTCAAGCGCGAAATTATTGAAGGCGAAATCGCACTGCCCGATGTGCCGGACGAAGTACTGGCGAAATACCCCGGCATTCTGGCCGGTATCAAGGGATTGGAAGAGCAGGGCTTCCCGGTGCTGGTGAAGGATGCCTCGCTGGGCGGCACCTATCCGGTCATGTGCGTCACCTTGATGAACCCGCGGACGGGCGGCGTATTCGCCTCGTTCGGCGCGCACCCCAGCCTCGAAGTGGCGCTGGAACGCAGTCTGACGGAATTGCTGCAAGGCCGCAGTTTTGAAGGCTTGAACGAATTGCCGCGGCCCACCTTTGTCAGCAACGCCGTGACCGAGCCAAACAACTTCGTCGAACACTTCATCGATTCCAGCGGCATCGTGTCCTGGCGATTCTTCAGCGCCAAGGCCGATTACGAATTCGTTGAATGGGATTTCTCCGGCCAGGGCGAAAACTCGAATGCCGAGGAAGCCGCGACCTTGTTCGGCATTCTGCAAGAGATGGACAAGGAAGCGTACATGGCGGTGTATGAGCATTTTGGCGCCACGGCCTGCAGGATACTGGTGCCCGGCTATTCGGAAATCTATCCGATCGAAGATTTGATCTGGGATAACACCAACAAATCGCTGTTGTTCCGCGCCGACGTCTTGAATTTGCATCGCCTGGACAATGCCGGCCTGGAAGCGCTGCTTGACCGTCTGGAAAACAGCGAGCTGGATGAATACTCCGATATCGCCACCTTGATCGGCGTCGAATTTGACGAAAACACGGTCTGGGGCCAGCTGACGGTGTTGGAATTGAAGCTGCTGATTCAACTGGCATTACAGCAATTTGAGGAAGCACACGAGCTGGTGGGCGCCTTCCTGCAGTACAACGACAATACGGTCGAGCGCGGATTGTTTTATCAGGCCTTGAACGTGGTGCTGGAGGTGTTGCTGGATGACGATCTGGAACTGGACGATTACGTGGTCAATTTCCGCCGCATGTTCGGCGACGAGCGGATGGACGCCGTGCTGGGATCGGTGGATGGCAGCGTGCG
>JAZJZQ010000361.1:0-2528 GCA_040389625.1 Pseudomonadota bacterium
ACGTGGTCGTCGCCGCGCAGCACGTGGGTGATGCCCATGTCCCAGTCGTCCACGGCCACGCAGAAGTTATAGGTCGGCGTGCCGTCCGGGCGCGCGATCACGAGGTCGTCCAGCTCCTTGTTGGAGATGGTGATGGTGCCCTTGACCACGTCGTCCCACGTTACGTCGCCGTCAAGCGGGTTCTTGAAGCGCACCACCGGCTTGCGGTCGGCGGGGACGGCCGGCAGGGTCTTGCCCGGCTCCGGACGCCAGGTGCCGTCGTAACGGGGCTTGTCGCCGGCCGCGCGCATGCGCTCGCGCATCGCTTCCACTTCTTCCGGCGACGAATAGCACAGGTAGGCCGTACCCTCTTGCAGCATCTGCGCCACCACTTCGCGGTAACGGTCCATGCGCTGCATCTGGTAGAACGGACCTTCGTCATGATTCAGGCCCAGCCACTGCATGCCATCGATGATGGCTTGCACCGCGGCCGGCGTGGAGCGTTCCAGGTCGGTGTCTTCGATGCGCAGCACGAAGGTGCCGCCGAAGTGGCGGGCAAAGGCCCAGGAGTACAGCGCCGTGCGGGCGCCGCCCAGGTGGAGGTAGCCGGTAGGGCTGGGAGCGAAACGGGTACGGACTGGCTTGACGGGTGCTGTGGTCATCGAAGTAGGAAAGCTTGTATGTAAAAGAAGCTATTTTACCGCGTTGCCGGGCGATCGCGAACAGGGAGCGCAGTGGCACCTATATCAGGTGGACTGGCGAGGTCGGCCCGGCCGAGCGGCACACTGCCGCGTTGCCGCAGCCTTGCGCCGGACCGGCCGGGACAGAGTATTACTTGACGGTGACTTTGATGCTATTGCTCAGTTCCGGCCCATAGGACTGGTGCGCGCCGTTGGCGAACTGCAGGGTCAGCGTGTAGCTGCCGGGCGGCAGCTTCACTTCCGTTTCCGTCTGGCCCTTGCCGAAGTGGAGATGGGTTTCGTCGAACGGCACCGATTCGCCGGCCTTGATGGCGTCCGCGTTGATCAGCAGGTGGTGGTGACCCGTGTTGGCGCTCATGTCGCCGGCCGGCTTCACGTCCATGCCGGCCACGCCGAACTTGACCTTGAACGGGCTGCTGACGGTGGCGCCGTCAGCCGGCTCGACGATCCTGACCGACTGGGCTTGGGCTTGCGCGCCGGCCGCCATGCCGGCCATCAGGACCACGGCAGCCGCTGCGCGGCACATCATGCTTGTTGCTATTTTCATTGCGGGCATCTCCAGGTTAAACCACGGGGTCAAACAACTGCAGCATCAATCGTTCTTGATCACGATGCTGGGGAACTTGCTGGTCATGTCCTTGGCCTTCTCCGACACCTGCACCGCGATCTTGCGGGCGATATCCTTGTAGATGGCGGCCACTGGGCCGTCCGGCTCGGCCACCACGGTCGGCTTGCCGGAATCGGTCTGCTCGCGGATGGCCATGGTCAGCGGCAAAGCGCCCAGGAACTCCACGCCGAAGTCCTTGCACATTTTTGCGCCGCCGCCGGAACCGAAGATTTCCTCCGCATGGCCGCAGTTGGAGCAGATATGGGTGCTCATATTCTCCACGATGCCCAAGATGGGAATGCCCACCTTCTCGAACATCTTCAGGCCCTTGCGCGCGTCCAGCAGCGCGATGTCCTGCGGCGTGGTGACGATCACGGCGCCCGTCACAGGCACCTTCTGCGACAGCGTGAGCTGGATGTCGCCCGTACCCGGCGGCATATCGACGATCAGGTAGTCCAGGTCGCGCCAGTTGGTCTGCTCCAGCAGCTGCTGCAGCGCCTGCGTGACCATGGGGCCGCGCCACACCATCGGCTCGTCCGGATCGATCATGAAGCCGATCGACGACACCTGCAGCCCGTAGTTCTCGAGCGGCTCCATGGTCTTGCCGTCTTTCGTCTCGGGCCGGCCGTTCACGCCCAGCATCATGGGCTGCGACGGACCGTAGATGTCGGCATCGAGCACGCCGACGGAGGCGCCCTCGGCGGCCAGCGCCAGCGCCAGGTTGACGGCGGTGGTCGACTTGCCCACCCCGCCCTTGCCGGAAGCGACGGCGATGATGTTCTTTACGTTGGGCATCAGCTTCAGGCCGCGCTGCACCGTGTGCGAAATGATCTTGGACTGCACGTTGACGGTCACGGCGCCGGCGCCGGGCAGCGCCTGCAGGGCCGTCACGATGCTGGCGCGGATGGCGTCGAACTGGCTCTTGGCCGGGTAGCCCAGCTCGATATCGAGCGAAATGGCGCCGCCTTCGACCTTGACGTTCTTCACGGACTTACCCGTGATGAAGTCCTTTGTTGTATTCGGATCTACCACTTTTAACAATGCCGCTTTGACGTCTTCTGCTGTGATGCTCATGAAAATCTCCGTAAGTGATGCAGCAGTCTAGCGCAAAATAGCCGAAATTACAGGATTGCCCCTGCCGCGGAAGTGCGCATTCCGCACATCCGCTGTTAAAATGCTTCCTTTATCCACCCACAAAGTGCATCAATCATGACCCGCAAGCTGTTCGTCACCACTGCCCT
>JAZJZQ010000362.1:0-5247 GCA_040389625.1 Pseudomonadota bacterium
ATGGTCTACCCAGTATAGGCCGCCCACCCGGTGATGCAAGGCTAGGCCGGCGCCAATCCAGGCTTGCCGTTTGCAACCCGGAAGCGGGCCAGCGTGCTCACGCCGGAGGCCGGGTCGTGCACATCGTCGAGCGCCTGGAACAGTACCGTGCAGTCGGCCGGCGTGAGCGTGAGCAGCATGTAGCCGCGCAGGTCGCTGCGGCCGAACTTCAGTTCCTGGTTCATGGCCACGTACTGAGCCGTGCGGGCCTGCGGGCGCGACGGCGACGTGACGGAGCCGCCGCAAAATTCCGTGGCCAGTACCGGATTGGCGGCCGACACGGGCCGCAGCGGCTGGCGCCGCAGTTCGGCCGCGAAAAAGCTGTGTACGTCGCCCGACAGCACCAGCGGATTGGCCGCATGGCTGGCGCGCAGCGCGTCGTACAGGCGCTGGCGCGCCATCGGATAGCCATCCCAGCCATCGGTCCAGTAGCGGCCATCCTGCTCCGTGCGCAGCGGCACTTGGCTGTTCTGCGCCATCAGCGTCTGCTGGGCCAGTATGTTCCAGCGCGCCCGCGACGACTGCAAGCCCTGCTCCAGCCAGGCCTGCTGCTGCGCGCCCAGCATGGTGCGCGACGGATCGCGCAGGGCAGGGCAGTCGCGCAGGTAGACGGAGCTGGAGCCGCCCCGGCCCGGCGGCAAACAGGCCGGGTAGGCGCGGTACTGGCGGTCGTCGAGCACGTGGAAGCGGGCCAGCCGGCCCCAGTCGTAGCGCTGGTACATGCGCAGCTGGCCGAAGCCGCCGGGCGGCGCGGGCAGGCGCAGCGGCATGTGCTCGTAGAAGGCCTGGTAGGCCGCCGCGCGCCGTTCGGCAAAGCGGGGATCGAGGCGCTCGTCATGGTCGTTGGCGTAGTCGTTGGCCACCTCGTGGTCGTCCCAGGTGACGATCCACGGCGCGGCCAGGTGGGCGGCCTGCAGGTCGGGATCGGTCTTGTACTGGGCGTAGCGGGCGCGGTAGTCGGCCAGCGTGAAGCTTTCGTTGCTGCGCATGGCCGCCAGCGGGTGGCGCAGCTGGTAGGGCCCCCATTCGTAGATGTAGTCGCCCAGGAAGGCCACCAGGTCGGGCGCGGCGGCGGCGATGTGGCGGTGCGCCGCATAGCTGCCGAATTCCCAGTGCTGGCACGAGGCCACGGCCAGCTTGAGGCGGGCCGGCATGGCGTCCGGCGCGGGCGCCGTGCGGGTGCGCCCGACGGGGCTGACGGCGTCGCCCAGCAGGAAGCGGTACCAGTACCAGCGCTCCGGCGCCAGACCCGTCACGTCGACGTGGACGCTGTGGGCCAGCGCGGGCGCGGCGCTGGCCGTGCCGCGCGCGACGATGCGGCGGAAGGCTTCGTCCTCCGCCATTTCCCAGCGCACGGCAAAGGCCAGCGGCGGCGTGGCGGCAGCGTTCAGGGGATCGAACAGGATGCGGGTCCAGATCACCACCGCGTCCGGCAGCGGCGAGCCGGAGGCCACGCCCAGCGTGAACGGGTAAGGTGCGCCGGGCTGGCCGGCGGCACGGGCGCTGGCGGGGCCGATGGTGCCCACGGCGCCCGCTGCGGCCAGCGCCGTCAGCGCCGACAGGCGCGCGCCCTGAGCCAGGAAGTTGCGGCGCGCCGTTTCCATGCGCCGGCGCGGCTTATGCCAGCAGGGTTTCGAGCGGCGGCACCTTGCGCGGCTTGCGGTTCGAATCGGTGGCCACATAGGTCAGCGTGGCCTCCGTCACCTTGACCGTGCATGCCTGCAGGCGGTTGCGCTCGGCGTACACTTCCACGTTGACGGTGATCGAGGTGTTGCCGACCTTGACGATGTCGGCATAAAACGACAGCAGGTCGCCCACGAACACGGGGTTCTTGAACACAAAGGAATTGACGGAGATGGTGGCAACGCGGCCGTTGGCGCGGCGGGTGGCCGGCAGCGAGCCGGCAATGTCCACCTGGGACATGATCCAGCCGCCGAACACGTCGCCATAGACGTTGGCGTCCGATGGTGCCGGCATCATGCGCAGCTCCGGCATGCGGCCGGCGGGCAGGCTGCGGTATTCGGAGGCGGGCGTGGTGTTTTCGGGGGTGGTCATCGCAAAATCTCGTGAAGGGCTACAATGGTCCAGATTGAACCATAAAAAGCAGAGCTTTGCCATGCGCCGTTATCCCCCGTCCTCCTCCGGTCCCGCACCGGACGCCCGTGCCGCCACCCGCAGCGACCTGGCTACCCTGAAAACCCTGTTCCCCTACCTGTGGGTCTACAAATGGCGCGTGCTGCTGGCGCTGCTGTGCCTGGTCGGCGCCAAGCTGGCCAACGTCGGCGTGCCGCTGGTGATGAAGCGGCTGATCGACCAGCTCAGCATCAACCCCAGCCACCCACAGGCGCTGCTGGTGCTGCCGCTGGGCGCGCTGCTGGCCTACGGTGCGCTGCGGGTGTCGACCACGCTGTTTACGGAGCTGCGCGAATTCCTGTTCGCGCGCGTCACGCAGCGGGCCGTGCGCACCATCGCGCTGCAGGTGTTCCGCCATCTGCATTCGCTGTCGCTGCGCTTCCACCTGAACCGCCAGACGGGCGGCATGACGCGCGACATCGAGCGCGGCACGCGCGGCGTCGGTTCGCTGATCTCGTACACGCTGTTCAACATCCTGCCCACGCTGGTGGAAATCACGCTGGTGCTGGGCTACCTGGTCACGCACTACGACATCTGGTTCTCCGTCATCACCTTCTGCGCGCTGGTGCTGTACATCGCCTTTACCGTGTTCGTCACGGACTGGCGCACCCACTTCCGCCGCACCATGAACGATCTCGATTCCAAGGCCAACACCAAGGCCATCGACTCGCTGATCAACTACGAGACGGTCAAGTACTTCGGCAACGAGGACTACGAGGCGCGCCGCTACGACGAGGGCCTGCAGCGCTTCGAATCGGCCGCCGTCAAGTCGCAGACGTCGCTGTCGCTGCTTAACACGGGACAGTCCCTGATCATCGCCAGCGCCGTCACGCTGATCCTGTGGCGCGCCACGGCTGGCGTGATCGCCGGCACCATGACGCTGGGCGACCTGGTGCTGGTCAATTCGTTCATGATCCAGCTCTACATCCCGCTCAATTTCCTGGGCGTGATCTACCGCGAGATCAAGCAAAGCCTGGCCGACATGGAGAAACTGTTCTCGCTGCTGGACGAGCACCGCGAAGTGGCCGACGCCCCCGGCGCCCAGCCGCTGCAGACGCACGGCGCGCAGGTGCGCTTCCAGCACGTCGATTTCAGTTACGAGACCAAGCGCAAGATCCTGTTCGACGTCGACTTCACCATCGCCCCCGGCACCACCACGGCCGTGGTGGGGCACAGCGGTTCGGGCAAGTCCACCCTGTCGCGGCTGCTGTTCCGCTTCTATGAAGTCAACGGCGGCAGCATCACCATCGACGGCCAGGACGTGCGTGCTGTAACCCAGGATTCGCTGCGCCACGCGATCGGCATCGTGCCCCAGGATACGGTGCTGTTCAACGACACCATCGAATACAACATCGCCTACGGCAAGCCGGGCGCCACCAAGGAGCAGATCGTGGCGGCGGCCAAGGCGGCCTCCATCCACGACTTCATCGAGAGCCTGCCGGACGGTTACGGCTCCATGGTGGGCGAGCGCGGACTCAAACTGTCGGGCGGCGAAAAGCAGCGCGTGGCCATCGCGCGCACGCTGCTGAAGAACCCGGCCATCCTGATCTTCGACGAGGCCACCTCCGCGCTCGACTCCAAGGCCGAGCAGGCGATCCAGGCCCAGTTGAAGGAAATCGCCCGCAGCCGCACCACGCTGGTGATCGCGCACCGCCTGTCCACGGTGGCCGACGCCGAGCAGATCCTGGTGCTGGACCACGGCCGCATCGTCGAGCGGGGCACCCACCAGTCGCTGCTGGCGGCCGACGGCCTGTACGCCCAGATGTGGTTGCGCCAGCAAGCGCGCGCCGACGAGGACCTGGCGTCGCCGCCCAGCCCGGGGCCGGACCGGATGGTGGCCGAGCAGTCCTGATCCGCTGCCGGCGCCATGCAGAAAAAGCAGAAAAAGGGGTACGTCCCCATTTTTAAAGGGGTACGTCCCCATTTTTACGGTCCCATTGCTACCCGTCGGCAAAAAAAGGCTTCCCGAGGGAAGCCTTTTTGCTTGCTGCGCCGTACTGCGTCGAGCTGCGCTTGACGGATTACGGCAGCGGCGCGTCGGCCAGGTCGCGGCTGATCGGGTCGACCAGTTCGCCCTCCCACTTGGCCACGACGGCGGTGGCGATGCTGTTGCCGATCACGTTGGTGGCCGAGCGTGCCATGTCCAGGAAGTGGTCGATACCGAGCAGCAGTACCAGGCCCGCTTCCGGAATGTTGAACTGGCCCAGGGTGGCGGCGATCACCACCAGCGAGGCGCGCGGCACGCCGGCCATGCCCTTGGAGGTCAGCATCAGCACCATCATCATGGTCATCTGTTGGCCCAGCGACATTTCGATGCCGTAGGCCTGGGCGATGAACACGGTGGCGAAGGTGCAGTACATCATCGAGCCGTCCAGGTTGAACGAGTAGCCGATCGGCAGCACGAAGGCGGCGATGCGGTTACGTACGCCGAAGCGCTCCAGGCCTTCCAGCGTTTTCGGGTAGGCCGCTTCGCTCGACGCGGTGGAGAAGGCCAGCAGGGCCGGGCCGCGCATTTCGGCCATCAGGCCGCCGATGCGCTTGCCCAGGAAGGCGAAGCCGATGGCGATCAGCAGGGCCCACAGCAGGGCGATGCCGAAGTAGAACTCGGACATGAACACGCCGTAGGTCTTGAGCACGCCCAGGCCGCTCTTGCCGATCACGCCGGCCACTGCCGCGAACACGGCGAACGGCGCGAACTTCATCACGTAGCCCGTCACCTTCAGCATCACGTGGGCCACGCCGTCGAGCGCGTCGACCATGGGCGCCGACTTCTCGCCCACGGCGGCGGCGGCCGAACCGAAGAACAGCGAGAAAATCACGATCTGCAGGATCTCGTTCTTGCCCATGCCTTCGATGATGGAGGCCGGCACCAGGTGGGTGACGAATTCCTTCAGCGTCAGGCCGGAGGCGGTGATTCCGGAGGCGGCCGTGGTGGCCGGCAGGTGGCCCAGCAGGGCGTCGCCGGGACGGAACATGTTGACCAGCACCAGGCCCAGGGTCAGCGAGATGAGCGAGGCGATGAAGAACCAGCCCAGCGTCTTGATGCCGATGCGGCCCACTTCGCTGGCGTCGCCC
>JAZJZQ010000363.1:0-2307 GCA_040389625.1 Pseudomonadota bacterium
GAGGCCAACTACCACGGCTGGAACGACACCTACACCTTCACCAAGTGGATGGGCGAACAGCTGGCCATGCGCGCCATGCAGGGCCGCGCGCTGACCATTGTGCGCCCCTCCATCATCGAGAGCACCTTGCAGGAACCGGTGCCGGGCTGGATCGAAGGGGTCAAGGTGGCCGACGCCATCATCCTGGCCTACGCGCGCGGCAAGACCAGCTTCTTCCCGGCCCGCCCGGACGAAGTGATCGACATCGTGCCGGCCGACCTGGTGGCCAACAGCATCCTGCTGGCCAGCGCCGAAGCGTTGACCGAAGCGCCGGCGCGCCGCATCTACCAGGCCTGCACCGGTTCGGGCAACCCGATCAAGCTGGGCAAGGTGATCGACCTGTTCCAGACCGAGGCCAAGCGCAACTGGCGCCAGTACGAGCGCCTGTTCTACCATGCGCCCAAAAGCGACTTCCGCGTCGTGAGCCGCCCCGTGTTCCTGCTGATGCTGCGCGCCATGCGCGCCGGCACGGGCGCGTGGAACGGCGTGCGCCGCCTGCTGGGGGCGGGCGAATCGCCGGCGCTGGAAGCGCTGCGCACCACCCAGACCCTGGCCGTGACGTTCTCGTTCTACACGGCGCCGCGCTACCGCTTCCACAACAACCGGCTGATGGCGCTGGCGCGCCGCTTCAGCGCCGAGGATGCGGCCCGCTTCCCGGTCGACCCGGCCCAGATCGACTGGCCCGACTACCTGTGCCGCGTGCACATGGGCGGCTTGAACCGTTACGCGCTGCGGCCCCGGGGCGTATCCAAGGCAGCGGCAGCGGCGGCCGCGCCGGCCGCCGCCGCGTCGGGCATGGCGATCGCGACGCCGGCCGCCACACGCCAGGAGGCCAGCGTCGGCAGCTAGCAAGGGTCGCCAGCACAGCAATGCATCGATAACAGGCCGACGCCACTATAACTACAACGGCGCGGCAAGAGGAGACAGCAGCACATGAACCACACTTCCGCATCGCGCGCGCAAGCGCCACAGGAGCCGGAGCAGGCGCAGCAACCGAGCGCCGAACCGGCCCGTCCGGCCGGCGCGCCGCGCTCACGCATGACCCGGCGCGACTACGCCTGGCATCGCATGGACACCAACCAGAACCTGATGGTCATCAACAGCATCCTGCTGTTCGAGGGCGAGGTGGACATGGAACGGCTGGTCTCGACCATCGCCCACCGCCTGCCCAACTACCCGCGCTTCACGCAGAAGGTGGTCAGCCGCTGGGGCCGTGCGCACTGGGTGGAGGACGAGGAATTCAACATCCTCGACCACATCAAGCACGAGCGCATGGTGGAGGAAGTGAGCCGCGCCGAACTGCAAGGCCACCTGACCCGCATCGCCCACCTGCCGCTGCAGACGGACCGGCCCATGTGGCACATGACGGTGCTGGACCGCGTCAACGGCGGGCACGCCATCGTGTTCCGGGTCCACCATTGCATCACGGACGGCCTGGGGCTGGTCCATGTACTGAACCACCTGACGGACGACAACGGCCTGCACGGCCGCACGCCCTCGCCCGTTGGCCATCCGCACCGCGCCTCGGTGGCCGGCAACGCCGTCTGCTTCAACCTGGCGCGCGCTCTGTCGTGGCTCAAGATCGCCGGCCACGTCACGCGCCTGTCGATGCTGTGGCCGGACGCCCGCACCCGCCTGAAGGCCCCCATGCACGGCGAAAAGCAGCTGGTCTGGCTGCCGCCGCTGGAGCTGGACCGGGTGCGCACGCTGTCCAAGCGCATGGGCGTGACGCTCAACGATGTGTGGGTGGCCGCCGTGTCGGGCGCCTTGCGCGCCTACCTGTCGTCCAACGGCGAGCCGGTGGATGGCCGTTCGCTGCGGGCCGCCGTCACCTTCAACCTGCGGGAAAAGGCCAACGCCTTCCAGCTGGGGAACGAGTTCGGGCTGGTGGCGGTGGAGCTGCCCACCAACGTGGACGACCCGTGCCAGCGGTTGCGCCAGTCCAGCGCCCGCATGACGGCCATCAAGCGCTCGCACCAGCCGCGCGCCACCATGACCTTCTTGTCCATTGCCGGCTGCCTGCCGACGGCGCTCCAGCATTTCGCGCTGAACCTGTTCACGTCCAAAGGCTCGGTGGTGCTGACCAATATCGAAGGCCCGGGCAGCCGGCGCTACCTGGCCGGCTCGCGCATGACGGACCTGATCTGCTGGGTGCCGCAGGCGGGCAAGCTGGGCGTGGGCCTGGCCTTCATCTCGTACGCGGGCCAGATCCAGCTGGCCCTGTTCGTCGACACCGACCAGGTGCCCGACCCGGACCGCCTGATGGCG
>JAZJZQ010000364.1:0-2454 GCA_040389625.1 Pseudomonadota bacterium
GAAGAAGCCGGCGAAGATCTGCTTGATGGACAATGTGCTGCGCATAATGCTCTCCTGATGATACGTGGGCCGGGGCCCGTTGTTGCACGTAGTTGCTCGCTATTGCTCGCTGCTGTTGCTGCTGCTGATTGCTGTTGCTTGCTGCCGGCCACCGCTGTTTGCCACGGTGGCCGGTACCGGGAAAAAGTGGGGGATTCAGGCCGCCGCCAGCCCAGCCTGCCGTTCACCGGACATCACCTTGAAGAAGGACATGGCCTGGTGCAGTTCCTCGGCCTGGCTGCTCATTTCCTCTGCGGTGGACGCCAGTTCCTCGGAGCTGGCCGAATTCTGCTGGGTGGTCTGGCTCAACTGGCTGATGGCCACGTTGATCTGGCGTACGCCGGATGTCTGCTCGGCCGAGGCCATGGTGATCTGCTGCACCAGCTCGGACGTCTTGCTGATGTTGGGCACGATCCGGTTCAGCAGGCCGCCGGCCCGTTCCGCCAGGGCCACGCTGCCGCTGGCCACTTGCTCGATCTCCTGCGCCGCCACCTGGCTGCGCTCGGCCAGCTTGCGCACCTCGGCCGCCACCACGGCAAAGCCCTTGCCATGGCTGCCGGCACGGGCCGCTTCGATGGCCGCGTTCAGGGCCAGCAGATTGGTCTGGTAGGCGATGTCGTCGATGATGGCGATCTTCTTGGCGATCTGCTGCATGGCCGTCACCGTCGAGCGCACGGCCGCGCCCCCTTCACCGGCCTCGGTGGCCGCCTGGGCCGCGATGGTGTCCGTGACCTTGGCGTTTTCCGTGTTCTGGGCGATGGAGGCCGTCATCTGTTCCACCGAGGCGCTGGTCTGCTCCACCCCGGCCGCCTGCTCGCTGGTCGATTGCGACAGGGCCTGGGCCGTGCTGCTGACCTGGTTGGAGGCGTTGGCCAGCTGCTCGGCCCCGCTGCGCACTTCCGTCACCACGGCCGACAGCCGGTCGACCATGGTTTTCAGGCAATGGACGACGCTGTCGACGTCGTGCTGCTTGACGTGGATCTGCGCGCGCAAGTCGCCGCCGGCCACCTGGGCCAGCATGTCGGCCACATAGGCCGGCTCGCCGCCCAGCTGGCGCACCAGGCTGGCGCTGATGGCCCAGCCAGCCAAGGCGGCCAGCACGGCGATGGCGGCCACCACGCCGGCCAGCAGGTTGCGGGTGCCGTGTAGCCTGGCGATGCGGGCCGCCACCAGCGCGTCGAGCTGGCCCTTGGCGGCATACGCGACCTTGAATTGCTGGTCGATGGCGCCCGTCATGGCGCTGAAGTATTCGGCCGGCGCCAGCGTCAGCGTGTCGGCCGCCGCCACCTTGGCCCGGGTCAGCTCCATCGCCGCGGTGGTCAGGGCGCCGGCCTGCGCCACGTCGCCGTCCAGCGCCTGGTGCAGCGCGCTGTTGGCCGCATAGGCCTTGCCGAAGGTGCGGCTGGCGGTGCTGTTGTGCAAGCCTGTCTGCGCCATCAGGCTGTACAGGGCGGCACGCCCTTCGACGTCGATCTGGCGGCTGGCCAGGCGGCTGGCGCCCTGGCCGCGGGTGCGGCCCAGTGATTCGGTCACTTGCGGCAGGTCGAAATAGACGGCCCGCATCAGGTAGTAGGTATCGGCATCCGGATCCAGCGACAGCCCGAAGTGGTCCGCCACCTGTTCATTGAGCAGCAGCAGCCGTTCGCACAGGGCCGAGTGGCGCTGGAAGCTGTCGGCTGGGCGCAGCTCGCCGCCATGGATGGCGCGCGCCACGCTCTCCCAGTCGCCGCGGATCCCGGTCAGCGCCTCGTCGATGCCCCGCTCGCTGCCCTTGAGCGACTTGACGGCCGCCGCCAGCGCCGTGTTCACTTCCGCTTCCATGGCGCTGCGCTGGGGCGCCATCTGGCCGCTGGACAGATAGGCGGCCGACAGGCCCCGGTGCTGCTGCATCTTTTGCAGCAAGGTCAGCACGGCGCTGCCCGGTTGCAAACCTTCCTGTTCGGTGGTGGCGAAGGCGATGTCCTTGCCGGCCCCCGCCAGGTACAGGTAAAGGGGCGGCGCCACCAGCAGGATGCCGAGGATGCCCAGCAGGGCGAACCTTTGCCACAGACGCATGCGCTGTAAGAAATACATGTGCAAGTCCTTCCGAATAGCAAGCTGCCCGTACTTCGCCAGGCATCCCGTTGGGCGAGGTGACTATCACTTTTATACGCTTAAACTTGACGGCATTCAATATATCTTGTCGCGCATTTTCACTGCTTGCCTGTCCGGATGGGGCGGGCGCGCAGGGGCGCTGTTGTGCCGCGGGCACAGTGTTGTCTTCGGCGCAAGGCAGCGCCGGCCAGCGGCCGCCAGCGGCGCTTCAGCCTGCCGCCTGCCGTCCCGGCTGCGTCTCCGGCATCACTTTGAAAAACGACATAGTCTGCTGCAATTCCTCGGCCTGGCTGCTCATTTCCTCGGCCGTGGAAGCCAGTT
>JAZJZQ010000365.1:0-4339 GCA_040389625.1 Pseudomonadota bacterium
GCGCTGGAAGCCTACGCGGGGCGGGCCGACGTGGTGGTGCTGGCCCTGCCGCGCGGTGGCGTGCCGGTGGGCTATGCCGTGGCCCGCGAACTGGACGTGGACCTGGACGTGCTGGTGGTGCGCAAGCTGGGCGCGCCCTGCCAGGAGGAGCTGGCCATCGGCGCCGTCGCCAGCGGCGGCATCCGGGTCATCCATCACGACATGGTGGCCGAACTGGGCGTCTCCAACGAATATGTGGAAACGCTGGCCGCCCGCAAGATGGCCGAAGTGGCGCAGCGCGACCAACTGTTCCACGCCCACCGTCCGCCCCTGCCGCTGGCGGGCCGGGTCGCCATCGTCGTCGACGACGGCATCGCCACCGGCGCCACCATGGAAGCGGCCGTCAAGGCCCTGCATGCGGCCGGCATGGCACGGGTGGTGGTGGCCGCGCCGGTCGCCTCGGCGGAGGCCATGCACACATTGCGGCCCCTGGTGGACCAGCTGGTCTGCCTGACGGTGCCCGAGCCGTTCTTCGCCATCGGCCTCTGGTACCACGATTTCGAACAGACCAGCGATGCGGAGGTCATCGACCTGCTGCAGCGGGCCGACGCGGCGCGCGGCATCGATGCCGGCCAACGCCAGGGAGACGGCCATGCCCACGGCGCGGCGTGAACTGGTGCGGATTCCGGCCGGCCCCGTCCACATGGAGGGGATGCTGGACTGGCCCGCCCAACCGTTGGCCGTGGTCCTGTTCGCCCACGGCAGCGGCAGCAGCCGCTTCAGCCCCCGCAACGGCGCCGTGGCGGCCCAGTTGCGCGAGGCCGGCATGGCCACCCTGCTGATCGACCTGCTCAGCCCCGAGGAAGACCAGGACAGCAATGCCCGCTTCGACATCGCGCTGCTGACGGAGCGGCTGGCCTCGGCCGCCGCCTGGCTGCGGCGCCAGCCGGCCAGCGCCGCCCTGCCGCTGGGGCTGTTTGGCGCCAGCACGGGCGCGGCGGCGGCCCTGCGGGTGGCGGCCGGGGCCCGCAATGGGGCCGTGGGCGCCGTCGTCTCACGGGGCGGGCGGCCCGACATGGCCGGGCCGGACGCCCTGCAGCGCGTGGCCTCGCCCACCCTGCTCATCGTGGGCGGCAACGACGATGTCGTGCTCGAGCTGAACCGCGAAGCGTTCGCCCAGCTGCACTGCCAGAAGGAACTGTCCATCGTGCCGCTGGCCACCCACCTGTTCGAGGAAGCGGGCACGCTGGAGGAAGTGGCCCGGCTCGCCACGGCGTGGTTCACGCGCCATCTGGCGCCTGCGTGACGAATGACGACAGGGAGTTATCAACCTGACAAAATTAACACAAGTGATTGACACTCTGGCGTAACTCGCGCTAAGGTCGGCGGCGTTTTGATTCCTTCCCCCAACAATCAAAAGGACGCCATGCCCCCCATTCAGTTCACCCGCCGCGACATGCTGCGCACGGCCCTGTCGGCCGCCGCCGTGTCCGCCCTGCCCTCGCTGGCGCAGGCCGCCTCTCCAGCCCAAGGCCAGACGGCGGCCGATGCCAACCTGACCGCCCTGCTGTCGGACTTTGCGGAAGAAATCCTGCGCCTGTCGCCCACCTCGGCCACTTCGCTTGGGCTCGATACGGGCGCCCGCGCCGCCCTGCGCGCGCAACTGGAAGACCAGTCGCCGGCCGGCGACGCGCTTTGGGCCAGCCAGGTCAAATCCATGCTGACCCGGCTCGACGCCATCGACCGCGCCCAGCTGGGCGAGGACGCCCAGATCCGCTACGACAGCGTGCGCTACGCGGCCGGCGAAGGCGTGGCCGGCCTGCGCTTCCCGTTCGGCGGCGCGGCCAGCGGCTTTTATGGCGGCACGGCCCCCTTCCCCGTCACCCAACAGGACGGCGCCCTGACCCACCTGCCTGAATTCCTCGACTCCCAGCACCGCATCGCCGACGCGGCCGACGCCGAGGCCTACCTGGCCCGCGTGGCCGGCATGGCGCGCCGGCTGGACCAGGAAACGGCCCGCATCAAGGAGCAGGCCGCCAAGGGCATCATGCCGCCCGACTTCATCGCCCGCACGGCGCTGGGCCAGCTGCGCGCCTACCGCAACACGGCCATCGGCAGGCAGAAGCTGGTGACCTCGATCGCCGGCCGCACCAAGGCCCTGGGCCTGGCCGGCGACTGGGAAGCGCGCGCCACAAAACTGGTGCAGGACCAGGTCTACCCGGCGCTGGACCGCCAGATCGCCGCCTTCGGCAAGGCCACGGCCCATGCCACCAGCGTGGCCGGCGTGCACCGCCTGCCGGACGGCGAAGCCTTTTACGCCTGGGCCCTCAAGCTGGGCACGACCACCACCAGCAGCGCGGCCGAGATCCACGCCATCGGCCTGGAACAGAACCGCATGCTGCAGGCGCGCATCGACGCCATCCTCAAGGCCCAGGGCATCAGCCAGGGCACCGTGGGCCAGCGCATGCAGGCCCTGGCCAAGGACCCGTCGCGCTTTTACGCGGACGACGCCGCCGGCCGCGAACAGCTGATCGCCTTCTGCAACGAGAAGGTCAAGGCGGCCCGCGCCCTGATGCCGCAGGTGTCCCACCTGGACCTGAAGGTGCCGCTGGTGATCAAGCGCGTGCCGTCCGACATCGAAGCGGGCGCGCCGCTGGGCTACATGAACTTCGCGGCGCTGGACGGCTCGCGCCCGGCCATCTACTACATCAACCTGAAGTCCACCCACCTGTGGCCGAAGTCGGAACTGACCACGCTCACGGCCCACGAGGGCATCCCCGGCCACGCGTGGCAAGGCGCCTTCCTGGCCGAACACCATGCCGAGCTGCCCCTGATCTCGTCGCTGATGGGCTTTAACGCCTTCGTCGAAGGCTGGGCCCTGTACGCGGAACAGCTGATGGACGAATTCGGCCTGTACGCCAACGACCCGTTCAGCCAGATCGGCTATCTGCAGGCGCAGCAGTTCCGGGCCTGCCGGCTGGTGGTCGATACGGGCCTGCACGCCAAGCGCTGGACGCGCCAGCAGGCGATCCGCTTCCTGGTCGATAACACGGGCCGCGGCCTGGCCGCCATGACCAGCGAGATCGACCGCTACACGGTATCGCCGGGCCAGGCCTGCGGCTACAAGATGGGCCACAACGAAATCCTGCGCCAGCGCGAACGGGCGCGCCAGGCGCTGGGCGAGCGCTTCGACCTGGCCGGTTTCAACGACGCCATCGTCGGCAGCGCCGGCGTGCCGCTGACCGTGCTGCCGACTGTGATCGACCGCTACATCGCCCGCGCCCGGGCCTGACGGGCCCGCCGCCAGCCACGCCTCAATAGCTACGTCTCGCCGGCGGCGCCCGCCGCCGGCGCTTCTCTTGCTTTGCAGCATGCACCTTTGCGGTTCAGTCCGTAAGGGGGCATACTCTCGCCTGTGGCCCGGATTTCGGGCAAGCAAGACTAGATGACATGAGGATGGAAGTTTGATGGCAATGCGTTGGAAACGGTGGGCCGCGGGCGGTGCGGGGGTGATGGCCGTGTATGCGGGGGCGGGCTTTTGGCTGCTGCCGCAAATCATCAAGAGCCAGGTGCCCAAGATCGGGCAAACCGTGCTGGAACGGCAGATGTCGGTGGGCGACGTGCGCTTCAACCCGTACACGCTGCGGCTGGAAGTGCAGGACTTCCGCCTGGCCGAAGCGAACGGCGCGCCGCTGTTCTCGGCCGGCCAGCTGACGGTGGACCTGGAATGGCGCTCGCTGTTCCGCCGCGCGTGGACGCTGGCCGAAGTGCGCCTCACGGCGCCGCAGGCACTGCTGGCCATCGCGCCGGACGGCACCTTCAACATCGCCCAGCTGATGGACACGCTCAACCGCCGTCCGCACGAGGAAAGCAGCGGCATGCCGCGCCTGTCCATCGCCAGCTTCGTACTGGAACAGGGCAAGCTGTCGCTGCACGACCAACGCGCCGGTTACGCCGACGAATACACGCCCATCGATTTCAAGCTGGCCAACCTGAGCACCCTGCCCGACGAAAGCGGCAACTACACTTTCAGCGCCGACGCCACGGACGGTGGCACGCTGCGCTGGCGCGGCGACGCCAGCCTGAACCCGATCGCCGGCAAGGGCGAACTGGTGCTCGACAAGGTGGCCCTGCCGGGCCTGGCCGCCTACCTCAAGCCCTACACGCGCGCGAGCGTGACGGCCGGCCTGCTGTCGGCCAAGCTGCCTTACCACTTTGCCTACAAGGACGGCAAGTTTGACGCCGGCCTCGATGGCGCCGCGCTCGGCCTGCACGACCTGGCCGTGGCCCAAGGTACCCCGGCCGCCACCTTCGCGGCATTGAAGACGTTTGAATTGACGGGCGTGCAGGCCGACCTGGC
>JAZJZQ010000366.1:0-3143 GCA_040389625.1 Pseudomonadota bacterium
TGAGCTTGTAGACGGCGGCGTCGTCGGCCGTCTCGATGCCGACCATCAGTTCCTTGGGCACGGGGAAGCCGGACGAATTTTTCAGGATCTCCGACAGCACGCCGGGCGCGATCTTGCAGCCGCAGCCGCCGCCGTGCGAAAAGGAGGTGAGTTTGATGGGAGCGTCGCTCATGGTGGTTTCCTCAATGTGATACGGCCGCCGTCGCTGCGGCCGTGGGTGTATGCGTCTGGAGCAGATTATCCACTAACTTTAGCAGCGCCGCCTGCTCGGCCGCCGGCGCGAACAGGGCGGCGCGCGCCGCGCACTGCCGCTGCAGGTGCGCGTAAAAGGCGGGATCGGCGGCGCAGCGCCCGATCAGGGCCGCCAGCGCGGCGTCGTCGCCGGGCGGGAAATAGCCCGCGTAGTCCTCGCCCAGCATGCCGCGGTTGCCGCTGATGTCGCTGGCCAGCACCGGCACGCCGCTGGTGACGGCCTCGATGATGACGTTGGCGCCGCCCTCCATGCGCGAGGTGATCGCCATCAGGAAGCTGCGCTTGAGACGCTGGCGGGTGGCGCCGTGGGGCAGGGCGCCCAGCCAGCGGTAGCACGGATGGTCGCGCGCCGTCGCCTCGGCCAGCTGGCCCAGGGCCGGATCGAGCGCGCCGCCGATGTGCAGCAGGCGCACCCGCGCATCGTGCACGCGGGCGGCCGCGCGCATGAAGGTGGCCGGGTCCTTTTCCTCTCGCAGGTGGCCCACCATGCACACGTCCAGCTGGCGGCGCGGGCCGGCGGCGGGGCGCAGCGTGTCGGCCGACTGGTAGATCACGCTGGCCTTGGCGCGCAGGGCCGCCGGCAGTTCGGCCAGGCCGGCCGGCTGCAGCACCACCAGCGCATCGGCCTGGCGCAGCGACGCCTGGGCGCTGGCGTCGTGGGCGATGTCGCGATACAGGTCGGTGCCCGTCAGCAGCAGGATGGTGGGGCGCCGCGGGCAGGATTTCACGTAGGCGTCCAGCGAGGCGGCCGAGCGGCGCGCATGGAGCGCGATCAGCAGGGCCGGCGCCTGCTCCGGCGTGGGGGCGGGGGCGTCCGCATCGGGCCACTGTTGCGCGATCGTCACGCGGTAGCGCGTGCGCAAGAAGCGCGCCCAGCGCCTTGCGCTTTGCCAGTTGCCGTTGTTGGCCTTGGCCGAAGCCGGGCTGATGATCCAGATGTGGGGTCGTTTCACTGCCGCCTGTCGTCGTGGTTGGATGCCGTGCGCCGCGGCTTGATCGGGGCCCTGTATTTCAGCGCAAAAGCCGTTACAATCGAACGATGAGTGCTATCCATGCTTCGTTCCGCCACGCCCGCCCGATGCAACTGGCCGAGGCGCTCCATTCAGCGCGTGATTATACGCTGCGCCTGTTCGACTGTTTCGCCGCTGCGGGACTGGACGCTCCGGCGCGCGTGCCGCAGCTGGTAACCGTCAATCCGCCGTTGTGGGAGCTGGGCCACACGGCCTGGTTCGCCGAATGGTTCATCCTGCGCGAAGCCGCGTCCAGCCATCCGGCCGACGCCCTGTACAACTCGCTGCTCACGCGTGGCGATGACTGGTTCGATTCCAACACGGTGCCGCACCGCAGCCGCTGGAACCTGGACCTGCCCAGCACGGGCGCGCTCAAGACCTACTGCCACGAAGTGCTGGACCGCGTGCTCGACAAGCTGGCGCGCGAGCCGAACACGGACGCGGCCCTGTATCCGTACCGGCTGGCGCTGGCCCACGAGGACATGCACGGCGAAGCCTTCCTGTACACGCTGCAGACGCTGGGCCTGACGGCGCCGTCGCAGCTCACGCACGACGAGCAGACCCTGTTTTCCCCGTCCGAGATCAGCTTCCCCGGCGGCACCATCCAGTTGGGCAGCGCGCAGGAGGGCGGCTTTGTGTTCGATAACGAGCGCGACGCGCACCCCGTCTTCGTGGCGCCGTTCACCATCGACAGCACGCTGGTGAGCAACGCCCAATATGCCGACTTCGTGGCCGACGGCGGCTACGACAACCGCCAGTACTGGAGCGCGGCCGGCAGCGCGTGGCTGATGCGCCAGGAACGCTGCGCGCCGCGCTACTGGCAGCGCGACGGCGCGCAGTGGCGCACCACGCGCTTCGGCCAGCTGCACACGCTGGCCGGGGCCGAGCCGGTCCGCCACATCAACCTGTACGAAGCGCAGGCTTATTGCGCCTGGGCCGGACGGCGGCTGGCCACCGAGGCCGAGTGGGAATATGCGGCCCTGTCGGGCCACCCCGCGTTCCGCTGGGGCCAGCTGTGGGAGTGGACGGCCTCGCCGTTCGAACCGTATCCCGGCTTCCAGGCCGACCGCTACCGCGAATATTCCGCACCGTGGTTCGGCACCCACCAGACGCTGCGCGGCGCCTCGTTCGCCACGCCGGAGCGGCTGGGATCGGCCAAGTTCCGCAACTTCTACCGGCCCGAACGGGACGACATCTTCGCCGGCCTGCGCACCTGCGCCTGGCCCGGCTGAACGGCAGGCGGCCACCGCGCCGCCTGTCGCGTCAACGGCATGGTTTGCCGCAAAGAATGTTATGTTAATATTGTCCAATTGGCATCTTGCCGGCGATGGCTAGATTGATAACCTTTGCGAAAGAAAGCGAAACATGAGCACATTCACCGACCTGTCCCCCATTCTGATCCCCGTGATTGCCCTGCTTATTCCGATCGTCGGCATTATCGCGTCGACCGTGCTGAAAGTGACCCGCCTGAATTTGCTGCATGAGACGGTCCGCACGCTGAGCGCGAATGGCCAGCCGATTCCGCCGGAGCTTTTGAGCCAAATCGTGGACAAGGCAAAATAAGCCGCGACGGCCCTTTCGAGATTGATGAGTAGGCAATTGGGGGAAGCAAATGAAAAAGATCATTGCGCTGTCATTGGTGCTGCTATCCGGTGCCTTGCATGCGGCACCGGTTCACCCTTGCGCGGCCGCGGCCAGCAAGCAAGCCCAACGCCTGTTGACGTTTCATTTTGGCCCGGATGAACGTATCGAGATAGACAAGACGGTCAAGGTGTTGGCGCCGATGAAGAATCCTGCGAACAAGAACCAGATGTTCGATGTCCTTGAAGTCTGGGGCAATATCTATAAGGGGCAATATCGTATGCACTTGATCTATGCCCA
>JAZJZQ010000367.1:0-17143 GCA_040389625.1 Pseudomonadota bacterium
GTCGGCGATGTTGGCGCGCAGGTAAGGGTAGACGATGTTCGGGCAACCGATGCCGAGCAGCGGGTCCAGCTGTTCGGCTGGAATGTTGCGCGCTTCGAAGATGCCGCCTTGCTTGCCTTCGACCAGGAAAGCCACTTTGTCCTTGACCTTGGCGGTCACGGTGATGGTCACGGTCGACTCGAAGATGCCGTCGGCCAGGGGCTCGGCGCCCACGTCCAGTGCTACTTCGATGGTCGGCGCTTCCTGTTCCAGGAAGATGGCTGGGGAATTCGGTTGTTCCAGCGACATGTCCTTCAGGTAGACGCGTTGGATTTGGAATACTGGTTGCAGGTTTTCTTCAGACATGGAACGCTTTCGTTATAGTGGAGACGAGCGGCAGTTGCCGCCCCATATATGTTTGTTTGCGAGGTCTTCTGGAAGGCTCAAATCAAACGCGAGGGCAATTGTATCAAAACCAATTCGGTTTCCTACTATTTCCACCCGCGCGTTGTATTTGGGGATGCCTTAACCTTTTAACAAGGGGTCCAGGCCGCCGGCCTGGTCCAGCGCGTACAGGTCGTCGAAGCCGCCCACATGGGTCTCGCCGATGTAAATCTGGGGCACCGTGCGGCGGCCCGTCTTTTCCATCATCAGCACGCGCTGTTCAGGGTCCAGGTCGACGCGGATCTTGTTGATCGCGGTCACGCCCTTCGCTTCCAGCAGGCGCTCGGCGCGCACGCAGTAGGGGCAGACGGCGGTGCTATACAGGGTGACAGGGGCATTCATGCAGCATCCTTCCTTTATTTCGACAGCGGCAGGCCGGCGGTTTTCCACGCGGCAACACCACCATCCAGATTGACGACGTCGGCAAAACCGGCTTTTTGCAGCAGGCCGGCAGCCGAAGCGGCGCGGGCGCCGCTCTGGCACACCACGATCACGCTCTTGCTTTTCGCGCCGTCCAGTTCGCCGACCCGCTTGGCCAGCTCGCCCAGGGGGATGTTCTTGGCGTTAGGCAAGTGTCCGGCGGCAAACTCGGTGGCGTCGCGTACATCGACAATGGTGGCTTTGCCGCGGTTTATCAACTGCGTCACTTCCAGCGCCGAGGCGCGTTTGCCCCGTTGCGTCAGGGCCGGCCACAGCAGGGCGCCGCCCGAAACGAGTACGATGGCGATGATGAAAATATTATCAATGAAGAATTTCACGGTGGTCCAATGGTTATAGGCTATGCGCGCATTATAAAATAGAAGGCTGGAAGAGTTCTGTTAGCTGTGTTTTTCTGTCCGTTCACTCCTTTTTGAAGATAGTCATATGTATAAAATCGTATTCATGCGTCACGGCGAGTCTACCTGGAACCTGTCGAACCGCTTCACCGGCTGGACCGACGTCGACCTGACGGAGAAGGGCATTGCCGAGGCAACGGCGGCCGGCGCCGTGCTCAAGGAAGCCGGTTTCACCTTCGACCTGGCCTACACCTCGGTGCTCAAGCGCGCCATCCGCACCCTGTGGCTGACGCTGGACGCGATGGATATGATGTACCTGCCCATCAAGCATGACTGGCGCCTCAACGAGCGCCACTACGGCGCCCTGCAGGGCCTGGACAAGGGCGAGACGGCCGCCAAGTACGGCGACGAGCAGGTGCTGGTGTGGCGCCGCAGCTACGACACCCCGCCGCCGCCGCTGGCCGAGGATGACGAGCGCACCTCGTTCAACGACCCGCGCTACGCCGGCCTGCCCAAGTCGGCCATTCCCCTGACGGAATGCCTGAAGGATACCGTGGCCCGCGTGATGCCGGCCTGGGACGAGGAAATCGCCCCCGCCATCCGCGCCGGCAAGCAGATCCTGATCTCGGCCCACGGCAACAGCCTGCGCGCCCTGATCAAGATGCTCGACGGCATCAGCGATGAAGACATCGTGGGCCTGAACATCCCCAACGGCCAGCCCCTGGTGTACGAGCTGGACGCGGACCTGAAGCCGATCCGCAGTTACTACCTGGGCGACGCGGCCGCCATCGCGGCGGCCCAGGCGGCCGTGGCCAACCAAGGGAAGGCCAAGTAATTTGTCGCTGCCTCATTTCCCCCGCCGCGGCGCGGCGGTCCTGCTGTGCGCCTTGCTGTCCTTGGCCCTGGCCGGCAGCGCGGCCCAGGCCCGGACCACGGAACGCAGCAAGCAGAAAGCGGCGGCCGAGGCCGAGCGCGCCGGCTTGCAGCAAAAGCTCACGGCCCTCAAGCGCGACATCAGCAAGACCGAGTCGGCCAAGGATGACGCGGCCGACACGCTGGCTGAGTCCGAGCAAGCCATTTCCGACGCCAACCGCAGCCTGCGCGACCTGACGGCCGAGCAGGCCGCCACCAACGACAAGCTGGCCCGCCTGTCGGTGGAGCACGAGCGGCTGGTGGTGACGGTCGAGCAGCAGAAACAGCAGCTGTCCAGGCTGCTGCGCCAGCAGTATGTGGCGGGCAATGAGGATCGCATCAAGTTATTGTTGTCAGGTGACAACCCCAATCGCATCAACCGCGACCTGCAGATGATGGCCTATGTGTCGCAAGCCCAGGCCCGTCTGCTGGACGCGTTGCGGGCCAATTTGAAGGCGGTGGAAGCCAACCAGGCCGAGGCGCAGAACGCCAAGGACGAGCTGGCCGAAATCGCGGAAGAAGAATTACAGCAAAAAGCCTTGCTGGAACAGGAAAAAGGCCGCCGCGCGACCTTGCTGGCCACGCTGTCCAAGCGGCTGGCGGCCCAGCGCAAGGAAGCGGGCAATGTGGAACGGGACGAGCAGCGCATGGCCGGCCTGGTCGACAAGCTGGCGCGCCTGATCAAGGAACAGGCCGAAGCGGCCGCCGCCGAGCAGCGCCGCCAGCAGGAACTGGCCGCCGCCCGTGCCGCCAAGGCCAAGGCCGACGCCGAAGCGAAGGCCCAGGCGCTGGCCAAGGCCCACGCGGCCGAGGCGGCCGCGCGCGCCGAACGCGAGCGCCTGGCCAAGGCCGGCAAGGGCGGCGCCATCAAGCCGCTGCCGCCCGTCAAGCCGCCCGTCAAGCTGGAGCCGATAGACGCGGACGAACCCAAGGCGGCCCAGCAGCCCAAGCCGGAGCCGAAGGAAGAGCCGGCCGCGCGGCCAGCGGCCAATCCCGCCGATATCGCGCTGGCCCCGGCCGCCCCGGCCGGCGCTTTCGAAGCCATGAAAGGCCAGCTGCGCGCGCCCGTGGCCGGCAAGCTGGCCGCCAGGTTCGGCGCCAAGCGCGGCGACGGCCCCAGCTGGAAGGGCGTGTTCATCCGCGCCGCCGAAGGCACGGACATCCGCGCCATCGCCGGCGGCCGGGTGGTGTTTGCGGAATGGCTGCGCGGCTTCGGCAACCTCATCATCGTCGACCATGGCGGCCAGTACATGAGCATCTACGGCAATAACCAGTCGCTGCTGAAACGGGCCGGCGACATCGTCAAAGGGGGCGATGCCATCGCCAGCGCCGGAAACAGCGGCGGCAACGAGGAATCAGGTTTATACTTCGAGCTTCGCCACCAGGGCCGGCCGTTCGACCCGGCCGGCTGGGTCAGGTTCTAGCCGTTTTAGCTGTTTATTCCGCCGTTTAGTCAGCCTTTTCAGGCCGCACAGAGGTTTCATGGGCAACAAATTCAAGAGTTTCGGCCTGATCGGCCTGGGCATGGTGGCCGGCATCACGGCTTCCCTGCAGTTTTCCGCCATCGCCCAAAAGGCCGGCGTATCGCCCCTGCCGCTCGAAGAGCTGCGCCAGTTGTCGGATGTGTTCAGCCTCATCAAGTCCGACTACGTGGAAAGCGTGGACGACAAGAAGCTGCTGACGGAAGCCATTTCCGGCATGGTGTCCTCGCTCGACCCCCATTCCGTCTACCTGGACAAGAAGGCGTTCAAGGAGATGCGCGAGACGGTGGCCGGCAAGTTCGTCGGCATCGGCATCGAAGTGGGCATGGAAGACGGCTACATCAAGGTGGTGTCGCCGATCGAGGACACGCCCGCCTTCAAGGCCGGCATCAAGGCCGGCGACCTGATCACCCGCATCGACGGCAACCCGATCAAGGGCCTGACGCTGGAAGAGGCGGTCAAGAAGATGCGCGGCGAGCCCCATTCCAAGGTGGTGCTCAACATCACCCGCAAGGACCTGGACAAGCCGCTCACGCTGACCATCGTGCGCGAGGAAATCCGCGTCCAGAGCGTCAAGGCCAAGATGATCGAACCGGGCTACGCCTGGCTGCGCATCTCGCAGTTCCAGGAACCGACCGTGGAAGACATGGCCAGGAAGCTGGGCGCCCTGTACGCCCAGGACCCGCACATCAAGGGCCTGGTGCTGGACCTGCGCAACGATCCGGGCGGTGTGGTGCCGGGCGCGATCGGCGTCTCGGCCGCCTTCCTGCCCAAGGATGCCGTGATCGTCTCGACCAACGGCCAGCTGCTCGACTCCAAACAGACTTTCTACGGCCGCCGCGAGTTCTACGCCGGCCGCAATGGCGGCGATCCGCTGGCCAAGCTGCCGGCCGCGCTCAAGGACGTGCCGCTGGTGGTGCTGGTCAACGGCGGCTCGGCCTCGGCCTCGGAAATCGTGGCCGGCGCCCTGCAGGACTACAAGCGCGCCATCATCATGGGTTCGCAGACCTTCGGCAAGGGCTCGGTGCAGACGCTGCGCCAGCTGACGGCCGACACGGCCGTCAAGCTGACCACGGCGCGCTACTACACGCCGCACAACCGTTCGATCCAGGCCAAGGGCATCGTGCCCGACCTGCTGGTGGACGAAACGGCCGACGGCGACGGCCTGAACGGCCTGCGCGTGCGCGAGGCCGACCTGCAGAAGCACCTGGGCAGCGACGAGGCGCTGGACGCGGCGTCAGGCGCCGCACAGGGTGGGACGGCGCGGGCCGACAAGCGCGACGAACTGGAAGAAGAACAGCGCCTGCTGGCCGCGGCCCGCAAGCAAAAGCCGTTCGAATACGGTTCCAAGGACGACTTCCAGCTGGCGCAGGCGCTGAACCACTTCAAGGGCTTGCCGATCAAGCTGGCCAAGGCGGAAGGCGCGGCCGTGGCCGACGCCAAGGCCGATGCCAAGGCCGACGCCAAGCCGGACGCGAAGGCCGACCAGCCGGACGGCACCGCGGCCGCCAGGGCGGACGCCAAACCGGCCGCGAAAGCCGGCGCCAAGGCCGAAGCCAAACCCGACACCAAGCAGCATCCGATTAAAAAATGAGCGGCCGGCGCGCCAGTGCCGGTCTTGACCGATGAACGACTCGCAACTGCTGCGCTACTCGCGCCACATCCTCCTCGACGAAATCGGCATTGAAGGCCAGACCAGCCTGTTGCAGGCGCACGCGCTGGTGATCGGCGCCGGCGGTCTCGGTTCACCGGCCGCCATGTACCTGGCCTCGGCCGGCGTGGGCAAGCTGACCCTGGTCGACAACGACACGGTGGACCTGACCAATCTGCAGCGCCAGATCGCCCATACCACGGCGCGCGTGGGCCAGCCCAAGGCCGCCTCGGCGCGCCAGACGCTGGAACAGATCAATCCCGAAATCGCCATCGACGCCCTGATCGAGCGGGTGGACGACGCCCGCCTGGCCGAACTGGTGGCGGCGGCCGACGTGGTGCTCGACTGCACCGACAACTTCGCCACCCGCCATGCCGTCAACCGCGCCTGCGTTGCCCACAACAAGCCGCTGGTGTCGGGCGCCGTGATCCGTTTCGACGGCCAGGTCAGCGTGTTCGACCCGCGTGGCGGCGACCAGCCGTGCTACTCCTGCCTGTTCCCGCAGGACCAGCAGTTCGAGGACGTGGCCTGCTCCACCATGGGCGTGTTCGCGCCGCTGGTGGGCGTGGTGGGCGCCATGCAGGCGGCCGAAGCGCTCAAGCTGATCATGGGCATAGGCCAGTCGCTGGCCGGCCGCCTGCTGCTGCTCGACGGCCTGCACATGGAATGGACCAGCATCGCCGTGGCCCGCAACGGCGACTGCCCCGTGTGCGCCGGCCACCACCCGCCGGTCAAATAGCGGCCAAATAGCGGCCAACAAAAATGACGACGTAGTTCCATCCCTTCCCCAAAAAACGGAGACCCACACGATGCTGAACCGCCTTTCCCTGCTGTCCCTGGCCCTGGCCGCCGCGTTTGCGCCCGCCTATGCCGCCAGTACCATCGAATACCCGATCATCGCCGAAAACGGCAAGCGCATCGGCCAGCAGGTGGTGCAGCACGAGGACGACGGCCTGACCAGGGTGCGCTTCAGCTACAAGGACAATGGCCGCGGGCCGGAACTGGATGAGCAGTTCCGCCTGGGCGCGGACGGCACCATGACGGAATACACGGTCAAGGGCAGCTCCACTTTCGGCAACGCCGTCAACGAACACTACGCGCGCCACGGTGAGCAGGCGGAATGGAAGTCCACCTCGGAGCAGGGCAGCAAGAGCGTCAGCGGTCCGGCCGCCTACCTGCCGCTGAACGGCTCGTTCGAGGTGGCCTCGGCCGCCATCGGCGCGCTGGCCGCCACGGCCGACGGCAAGCTGCCGCTGCTGCCGTCCGGCATCCTGAGCCAGCGCGTGCTCGATACGGTGGAAGTGACGTCCGACGACCCGGCCCACCCGCAGACCCAGACCGTGCAGCTGGTGGCGCAGACGGGCATCGGCCTGTCGCCGTCGTTCTACTGGGCCACCATGGCCGCCGCGGGTAGCAAACCACGCCTGTTCGGCGTCGTCATGCCCGGTTTCGCCAGCATGCTGGAGCAGGGCTGGCAGCACAACAGCGCCGCCCTGGCCGCGCGCCAGAAGGTGGCCGAAAACAAGATGCTCACCGATGCCGCGGCCCAGCTGCAGCACCCGCTCAACGGCCTGACCGTGGTGCGCAACGCCCGCGTGTTCGACAGCGAGAAGGCCACGCTGGGCGCGCCGTCCGACGTCTACGTGCTGCGCGGCCGCATCACGGCCGTGCTGCCGGCCGGCGCCCCCGTGCGCGGCGCCGTCAACCAGATCGACGCGGCCGGCCGCGTGCTGCTGCCCGGCCTGTTTGACATGCACGGCCACGTGGACCGCTGGTCCGGCGCGCTGAACATGGCGGCCGGCGTGACCAGCGTGCGCGACATGGGTAACGACAACGCCCAGATGCAGCAGATGCTCGACGAGACGGCGGCCGGCAAGCTGCTGGCGCCGCAGGTGGTGCCGGCCGGTTTCCTGGAAGGCGAGAGCCCATATTCGGCCAACGGCGGCTTCGTCATCAAGGACCTGGCGCAGGCGAAAAATGCCATCGACTGGTATGCCGAACATGGCTATCCCCAGCTGAAGATTTACAACTCCTTCCCCAAAGCGATCCTGAAGGAGACCGTGGCCTATGCCCACAGCCGCGGCATGCGCGTGTCCGGCCACATTCCGGCCGGGCTGCGCGCCCAGCAGGCGCTTGACGCCGGCTACGACGAAATCCAGCACATCAACCAGGTGCTGCTGAACTTCCTCGTCACGCCGACGACGGAAACGCGCACCCTGGAACGCTTCACGCTGCCGGCGGAAAAAGTGGCGGACCTCGATTTCAATTCCAAGCCGGTCAAGGACTTCGTGGCCGAACTGGCGAAAAAACAGATCTCGATCGACCCCACCCTGGCCACCTTCGCCTTCCTCAAGCAGCGCGACGGCGAGATGAGCGAGCCGTTCGGCCCCATCGCCGACCACATGCCGCCGGACGTCAAGCGCGGCTTCTCGTCGGGTACCATGAAGATCGCGGACGAAGCCACCCACCAGCGCTACCAGAAGTCGTACGCCAAAATGGTGCAGTTCGTCGGCATCATGTACCGCGCCGGCGTGCCCATCGTGGCCGGCACGGACGAACTGGCCGGCTTCACGCTGCAGGCCGAACTGCAGATGCTGGTCAAGGCCGGCCTGACCCCGGCCCAGGCGCTGCAGATCGCCACCCGCAACGGCGCGCGCTACACCCGCACCAGCCATGAGCGGGGCAGCATCGAGCCGGGCAAGCTGGCCGACCTGGTGCTGGTGGACGGCGACCCGACCAAAGACATCGCCGACGTGCGCAAGGTGGCCGCCGTCATCACGCGCGGCTACCTGATCTACCCGCGTGAAATCGACGCCGCGCTGGGCATCGCGCCCTTCGTGCAGGAGGCGCCGGCCGTGCAGGCGCTGGCGCCCGTGTCGACCAACCACGCCTCGGCCGGCGGCAACGACGGCGCCCGCGCCCGTATCGAGGCGCTGGCCCGCCAGCGCGACTGAGGCGGCGATTAATCGCGCCTTAAGTGTGGCTGGGGCATAATCTTCGGCGCGGCTTTGCTGGTCGCGCCGGTTCGGCCTTATACTCTGCACTCTTTTCAAATATTCAACCCTACACTTGCCGGTCCTATGAAAAAACAGTCCATCCCCCGCCGCCTAGCGCGCGGCTTTACGCTGATCGAAATCATGGTGGTGGTGGTCATCATGGGTGTGCTGGCGGCGCTGGTCGTGCCCAAGCTGCTCAGCCGCACGGGCGAATCGAAGGTCGCCGCGGCCAAGGTCGATATCGCCACCGTGATGCAGGCGCTCAAGCTGTACAAGCTCGATAACCAGCGCTACCCGACCACGGAGCAGGGCCTGCAGGCGTTGCTGAGCAAGCCCACCACCGGCCCGGCCGCCAACGGCTGGAAGGCCGGCGGCTACCTGGAAAAGATGCCCAAGGACCCATGGGGCAATCCTTACCAGTTCCTCTCGCCCGGCATCAAGGGCGAAGTGGATGTGTTCTCGCTGGGCGCCGACGGCCAGCCGGGCGGCACCGGTGACGATGCCGACATCGGCTCGTGGGACAATTAAGGCAGGAGCCGCCTGCCATGCGCGCCGCGCCGCGCGGGTTCACCCTGATCGAACTGCTGGTGGTGATGGTCATCCTGGGCGTCACCCTGGGGCTGGTGTCGCTCAACGTGCTGCCCAGCCGGCAGCAGGGCATGCAGCAGGAAGCCCAGCGTATCGCCCTGCTGCTGCAGCTGGCGCGGGACGAGGCCATCGTGCGTAACCGCCTGATCGCGTTCGAGGCCGAGTCGGACCGCTACCGCTTCCTGGTCCGCAACGAGCAGCAGTGGCAGACCGTCACTGGCGACGACCTGCTGCGCGAACGCGAATTCAAGCACGCCCCCATCACGCTGCTGCTGGACCCGCCGTCCACTTCGCCGGGGCCCAGCCTGCGCATCACCTTCGGCCGCGAGCCGGTCGACAAACCGTTTGTGCTGACGCTGGCCAGCGACAGCGGCACCGTCGCCATCCGTGCCGACGGCATCGGCCACTTCACGGTCGACTGAGCCATGCGTATCTCTTTCCTCCCCACCGTCCGGCGCCAGCGCGGCTTCACGCTGCTGGAAGTGCTGGTGGCGCTCGTCATCGTCGGCACCGCGCTGGGCGCCTCGCTGCGCGCCGTGGGCAGCCTGACCCAGAACAGCAACGGCCTGCGCAGCGCCATGATGGCCACCTGGTCGGCCGAGAACCGGCTGGTGCAGATCCGCCTGGCCCGCACCTTCCCGGCCGTGGGCAAGCAGACCTTCGATTGCCCGCAGGGCGACATGCAGCTGGTGTGCCAGGAAGAGGTGATCGCCAGCCCCAATCCGCGCCTGCGCCGGGTCGAGGTCAGCGTGGTCGAGCAGGACCATCCGGAGCGCCGCATCATCAAGCTGGTGCAGCTGGTGCTGAACCAATGAAGACCATGTCCCATCGGCCGCGCCGGCGCGGCTTCACCCTGATCGAGCTGCTGGTGGCCATTTCCATCCTGGCCATCGTGGCCGTGCTGGGCTGGCGCGGGCTGGACGGCATCATCCGTTCGCGCCAGGCGCTGACGGCGCAGATGGAGCAGACCCGCGGCATGCAACTGGCGTTCGCCCAGATGCAGAGCGATTGCGAAAACCTGGCGCCCACGGCACTGCTGCACGCCCGCGCCAACCTGCTGGCCGAAACCGACCGCTTGACGCTGGTGCGCACGGTGCTGACGGAGAACGAGCCGTCGCGCCTGCAGGTGGTGTCCTACCGCGTGCGCGACGGTGTGCTGCTGCGGCGCGAATCGGCCGCCACCCGCGACCTGGTGCAGCTCGATATGCTGTGGCAGGCCGCGCGCAGCGACGCCGACCCGGCGCCGGCCGTCGCCTTGCAGTCGGGCGTGAACGGCATGACCATGCGCCTGTGGCAGAACGGCAGCTGGCGCGCGGCCATCGGCGTCACGCAACAGACGACGGTGCAGCAACCAGGCACGAGCGGGCTGGCCGGCACTACCGGGCAAACGGGCACGAGCGGGCAGGGGGGATCGAGCGGGCAGGGCGGATCAAACCCGACTACCGCAACCACGCAGCCCACGGCGCCGCTGTCCAACAATGCGCCGACCGGACTCGAAGTGTCGCTGCAGCTGCCGAACCTGCCGACGGCGCTGGTCAAGATCTTCCTGCTGGGGGCCGTATGATGGCGCGCCGCCTGCAACGCCAGCGCGGCGTGGCCGTCGTCACGGCGCTGCTGCTGACCACCCTGGCCGTGACCATCGTGGCCAGCCTGTTCTGGCAACAGCAGGTGCAGGTGCGCTCGATGGAAAACCAGCGCCTGCAACTGCAAACCCGCTGGATCCTGCGCGGCGCGCTCGATTGGGCGCGCCTGATCCTGCGCCAGGATGGTCTCGACCGCGGCCGGGTCACCACGCTGGATGGCGTGTGGGCCACGCCGCTGGCGGAAACCCGGCTGGACCAGTACGTGGAGCGGGAACGGGTGGAAGGCGAAAACTTCAACGCCACGCTGTCGGGGCAGATGACGGATGCCCAGTCGCGTTACAATCTCGCCAATCTTGCCGTGAGCCGGGCGCCGGTGGCGGAGCAGGTGGCCGTGTTCCAGCGCTTGCTGACCAATCTCCGGCTTGACGGGTCGCTGGCCCAGGCCGTGGCCGACCAGGTGGCGCGCACGCAGCAGCCGGCGCCGGCCGGCCAGGCCGCCCAGAACGCGTTGCCGGTGCAGGGCGGCAGCGAACCGATGGAACTGATGCGGGCGGAGGATTTGCTGGCCGTGGCAGGTTTCACGCCGCAGGCCATCGAACGCCTGCGCGACGTGGTGATCGTGCTGCCCACGCAAACGGCCGTCAACGTCAATACGGCGCCGGTGGAGTTGCTGGCCGCGCTGCCGGAGAATTTTTCGATGGCGGAAGCAACGGCCCTGGCCTACCAGCGCAAGCAGGCCCCCTTCAATGACAAGGGAGGCTACACTGGCCGGCTGAATGGCAAGTCGGTGAGCCCCAAGGTGCAATATGACGTCAGGAGCGATTATTTCCTGGTGCTGAGCAGGGTGCGGCTGGACCGAGCCAACCTCGATGCGCAGGCGCTGATACAGCGCGAGAACGGTGTGAATTACAAGACAGACCTGGTCTGGATACGGCAAAACTGAGACGGCGATGAACGAAAGCGAGATCCTTTGACTACCCTATTTATCCGCTATCCGGCCAAGGCCAGCATCGACAGCGGCGCGGCGCAGGCTTGCCCGTTCGCGCTGGTGGGCGACGGCGGCAATGTGCTGCAGCAGGGCGCGTCCCCGCTGGGCAACCTGGCCGACATGGTGGCCTCCGCGCGGCGGGTGACGCTGCTCTTGGCCGCGCCGGACGTGACGCTGCTGCGCGTGAGCGTGCCGCCGCTGTCGCCGGCGCGCCTGAAGGCGGCCCTGCCGGCGCTGGTGGAAGAACACATCCTGGGCGACCCGGCCGACTGCGTGCTGGCCGTGGGCCCGGCGCCGGACGGCGGCGCCGAACGCACGGTGGCCGTGGCGCAGCGCGCCTGGCTGGAGGTGCTGGTCAAGGCGCTGCAGGCGCAGGGCGCGCACAGCATCTCGCTGCTGCCGGCGCAACTGTGCCTGCCGCTGCAGCCGGGCGCCGTGTCGGCCGCGCTCAGCGGCGCCGACGGCGGCTGCGAGCTGACGCTGCGCCAGTCGCAGACGGACGGCCTGGGCCTGGCCCTGCCGGCCGAACCGGAGGCCGTGCTGCAGACCTTGCGCGCGCTGGCCGGCGACTCGCCCGTCACCCTGTACCTCCCGGCGGCCGAGCTGCGCCGCTACGAGGCGCTGGCCGCCGGCCAGCCCGCCATCACCCTGCAGGAAGACCATTGGGCGCACTGGATCGCCGCCTCGCGCACGGCGGCGCCGGACCTGGCCGCCGCCGTGGGCGCCAGCGGCGCGTCGGCGCGCCAGTGGCAGCGCTGGCGCTGGCCGCTGCGGCTGGCCGTGCTGGCGCTGGCCGTCAACGTGGCAGGCCTGAACATCGAATGGCTGCGCATGAAGCGTGAAGCGGCCCAGGTCCACCAGTCGATGCTGCAGATCTTCAAGTCGGCCTATCCGAAGGAAACCGTGATCCTCGATCCGGCCGCCCAGATGCGCAAGAACATCGCGGCCGCCCGTGCCGACAGCGGCGCCCTGGCGGGCGACGAATTCGGCGCCCTGAGCGCCGCCTTCGGCGAAGCCTTGAGCGGCCTGCCGAACCGCGACGTCGTGGCCGCGCTGGAATACCGCGAACGCGCGCTGCAAGTGAAAATCAAGCCCAACACGGTCGATGCCGGCGCCATGGCCCAAATCCGCGCGGCCCTGGCCGCCCGCAAGCTGGACCTGTCGGAAGCGGCGCCCGGCATCTGGAAAATCCGCGTCGGCGGCGGGAGCAAAGCATGAGCACATTGAAGGCAAAGCTGGTGCAGTACCGCGCCGGCGCGGAACAATTCTGGCAGGCGCGCACCGATCAGGAGCGCAAGTTCCTGTCCGTGGGCGGCGCCGTGCTGGGCGTGGCGCTGGCCTATGCGGTGCTGGTGGCGCCGGCCATGGAAGGGCGCACCAGGCTGCGCCGGGAACTGCCCGAGCTGCGCCAGCAGGAAGCCGAATTGCAGGCGCTGGCGCTGCAGGCGGCCGCGCTCAAGGGCCAGCCTTCCGTGGCGCCGCCGGCCATGACGCGCGACAGCCTCACGGCCAGCCTGGCCGCGCGCAGCCTGACGGCGCAGTCGGTCGCCATCACGGGCGAGTACGCGCGGCTGCAACTGAATAACGTGTCCTATCCCGGCCTGGTCGACTGGCTGGCCACCCAGCGCCGCGACGGCCGCATCACGGTCGAGGAAGCCGTGTTCAACGCCCAGAACACGCCGGGCCAGGTGGATGCCACGCTGACCTTGCGCCAGGCCGCAGGCGGGGCCCAATGACGCTGCGCCGCCTTTCGTCCGTGGCGGGCGGCCCATGAAGCGCGCCTCGCTTTGGCTGCTGACGATACTTCTCAGTGCCGTCGTCACGCTGCTGGTATGCTTGCCGGCCAGCTGGCTGGGCGCGCTGGTGGAGCGCCAGACGGGCGGACGTTTGACGCTGGGGGACGCGCAGGGTACGCTGTGGCGCGGCTCGGCCTTTATCGGCGGCGCGGCCGGCGGCAACGGCCCCGTCACGCCGCTGCTGCCGGGGCGCTTTGCGTGGCAGGTGTCGCCGCTGGCGCTGTTCGGCATGGTCGAGCTGCGGCTGGAGAACAGCGAGGCGCTGGCCCAACCGGTCACCTTCCGCGGCAGCTGGCGCCAGTGGCAGCTCAGTCCTTCGGCCCTGCTGCTGCCGGCCGAAGGCTTGTCCGGCCTGGGCGCGCCGCTCAACACGATCGCGCCGGCCGGCACCATGCGGCTGACGTGGACGGCGCTGGAGCTGGCCGCGGCCGGTGGCGCCGTCAGCGTCAATGGCCGCACCACGCTGGAAATGACGGACATGGCCTCCAAGCTGTCGTCGGTGCGGCCGCTGGGCAGCTATGCGCTGGCGCTGGACTGGCATGGCCAGCAGGCGCAGCTGACCTTAAGTTCGGTCAAGGGACCGTTGCTGCTCAGCGGCAGCGGCAGCCTCGATCAGGGCCGCCTGCAGTTTTCCGGGCAGGCGCAGGCGGCAGCAGGATATGAAGATACGTTGGCCAACCTCTTGAATTTACTGGGCCAGCGCCGTGCAAACAGCGACAAGAACATCATCGCCTTAGAGTTCAGACAATGAAAAAACAGACCGTGAGCAAATCGACCCTTCCCGCGCTGCGCCGCCTGAGCGCCGGTGCGCTGCTGTGCTGCGCCGTGGCCGCCGCCGTCGTGCCGCCCGCCGCCTGGGCCGCCAGCGACGATGCCGCGCTCAATTTCGTCGGCGCCGACATCGAATCGGTGATCAAGGCCGTGGGCCACTACACCAACATCACGTTCGTGATCGACCCGCGCGTCAAGGGCACGCTGACGCTGGTGTCGGAAAAGTCGATCAGCAAGTCGCAGGCGTTCTCGCTGCTGACCTCGGCCCTGCGCCTGCAAGGCTACGCGGTGGTTTCCGGCGACGGCTACGCCAAGGTGGTGCCGGAAGCGGAAGCGAAGCTGCAATCGGGCCCCACCCTGATCGGCACGGCGCCCAACGCCATCAAGGGCGACCAGATCGTCAGCCAGGTATTCCACCTGAACTTCGAGTCGGCCGCCAACCTGGTGACGGTGCTGCGGCCCCTGATTTCGCCCAACAACACCATCAACGCCAACCCCGGCAACAACTCGGTGGTCATCACCGACTACGCGGACAACCTCAAGCGCCTGACCAAGATCATCGCCGCGCTCGACGCGCCGGCCGCCACCGACCTGGACGTGATCCCGGTGCAGTACGCCATCGCCAGCGACCTGGCCACCATGCTCAACAAGCTGCTCGAGCCGGGTACGGGCGGCGGCGCCGCGGACGGGGGCCGCATCAGCGTGCTGGCCGATCCGCGCACCAATGCGCTGATCCTGCGCGCGCCGTCGGCCGCCCGCGCCAACCTGGCCAAGTCGCTGATCGCCAAGCTGGACCAGCCCACGGCGCAGCTGGGCAATGTGCACGTGGTGTACCTGAAGAACGCGGAAGCGACCAAGCTGGCGCAGACGCTGCGCGCCGTCGTCTCGAACGACGCGGCGGCCGGCGCCACCAGCGCCACCGGCACCGCCGCCCAGGGCAGCGCCACCAGCCCGGCCGGCATGACGGCCGGCGCGGCCGGCAACAGCCAGGGCACGGGCGCCGGCAGCGGCCCCACCAACCCGCTGTTGACCGGCGGCGCCACGCAGCAGCAGGCCGGTTCCGGTTCGGCCGGCTATATCCAGGCCGACGCGTCCACCAACACCCTGATCATCACGGCGCCCGAATCCGTGTACCGCAACCTGCGCGCCGTGATCGACCAGCTCGACGTGCGCCGGGCCCAGGTCTACATCGAGTCGCTGATCGTGGAAGTCACGTCCGACAAGGCGTCCGAATTCGGCGTGCAGTGGATGGGCGCCACCGGCAATGAAAACAGCACCTACCGCGTGGGCGGACTGCAGTCCTACAACACGGGCGGCAGCAACAACAACCTGGCGGCGCTGGCCCTGGCGCAGCGCGCCAGCAAGAGCAGCACGTCCAGTTCGACGGGCGCGACCACGGTGCCCGGCGCCGGCCTGTCGATCGGCGTGTTCAAGCAGGTCGCCGGCCAGCTGGGCCTGGGCGCGCTGGCGCACTCGCTGGAATCGGACGGCAACGCCAACATCCTGTCCACGCCGAACATGATCACGCTCGACAACGAGCTGGCCACGATCCAGGTGGGCCAGAACGTGCCTATCCTGACCGGCCAGTTCACCACCACCTCGGGCACCAATTCCAACCCGTTCCAGACCATCGACCGCAAGGAAGTGGGCCTGACGCTGAAGGTGCGGCCGCAGATTTCCGAAGGCGGCACCATCAAGATGGCGATCTATCACGAGACGTCCAACGTGGACAAATCGACCCTGACGGCGCAGGCCGGCATCACCATCAACAAGCGCGTGATCGAGAACAACGTGATCGCCGACGACGGCCAGATCATCGTGCTGGGCGGCCTGATCGAGGACACCACGGGCGACGGCACCGACAAGGTGCGCGGCCTGGCCGACATCCCCGTGCTGGGCAACCTGTTCAAGTACCAGACCCGCAGCCGCAAGAAGACCAACCTGATGGTGTTCCTGCGCCCCGTGGTCATCCGCAGCAAGGAGCAGAGCACCAGCCTGGCCACGGACCGCTACGACTACATGCGCAGCGCGCAGCTGGCCATCAAACCGGCCGACAGCATCCTGGTCAACGATTTCGGCCAGCCCGTGGTGCCGCCGCTGGTCGATGGCCGTCCCGCCGGCAGCGCCGGCGTGGCCCAGCCGGTGCCGCCCGCGCCCCAGCCCAAGCCGGACCAGGCGCCAGGTGCCGCCGCGCCCGTGCGCCAATAGGACGGCGCCATGAGCAACCTCCTGCCCTACGCCTTCGCGCGCGACTTCGTGCTGCTGGCCCACCCCAGCGACGAGGCGGCGAACACGGTCGAAGTGCTGACCTGCGGCGCCACGGCGCCGGCCGCCATCGCCGAAGTGTCGCGCCGCTTCGGCCGCATCACGCTCAAGAGCATGACGCGCGCCGACCTGGAGACGGCCATCGCCGCCGCCTACGCCAGCGCCGGCGGCAACGCCTCGCTGGTGGCCGACGAATTCGACGCCGAACTGGACCTGACCAAGCTGCTGCAGGACGTGCCGGCCATCGAGGACTTGCTCGAATCGTCCGACGACGCGCCCGTGATCCGCATGATCAATGCGCTCTTGACCCAGGCCTTGCGCGACGGCGCCTCCGACATCCACATCGAGCCGTTCGAGCAGACCTCGGTGGTGCGCTTCCGGGTCGATGGCAGCCTGCGCGACGTGGTCCGTCCGCGCAAGGCCATCCACGGCTCGCTGATCTCGCGCATCAAGATCATGGCGCAGCTCGACATCGCCGAAAAGCGCCTGCCGCAGGACGGCCGCATCACGCTGCGCATCGGCGGCAAGCCGGTCGACGTGCGCGTGTCCACGCTGCCCACCGGCCACGGCGAACGGGCCGTGCTGCGCCTGTTGGACAAGGAAGCGGGCCGGCTCGACCTGCAGCACCTGGGCATGAGCGACGCCATGCTGCCCCTGTTCGACCACCTGATCAACCAGCCGCACGGCATCGTGCTGGTGACCGGCCCCACCGGCTCGGGCAAGACCACCACGCTGTACGCCGCGCTGTCGCTGCTGAACGCGGCCACCACCAACATCATGACGGTGGAAGACCCGATCGAATACGACCTGGCCGGCGTGGGCCAGACCCAGGTCAACACCCGCATCGACATGACCTTCGCCAAGGCCCTGCGCGCCATCCTGCGCCAGGACCCGGACGTGATCATGATCGGCG
>JAZJZQ010000368.1:0-4852 GCA_040389625.1 Pseudomonadota bacterium
GGGCGCCGGCGCCTACCTGAACGACAAGCGCATCCGCGTCACCAAGCTCGACCGCCTGACCAACGCCCTGCTGTCGACCGGCTATGTGGCCGGCTCGGCCAAGGCGCTGGACGAATACCTGAAGATGTACGGCATCATGGCCGAACGTTGCCACGGCGTGCGCCGTCCCGGCAGCGCCGCCCTGGACCTGGCCTACGTGGCCGCCGGCCGCCTGGACGGTTTCTATGAAAAAGGCTTGAAGCCTTGGGATATCGCAGCCGGCGCCCTGATGGTGACGGAAGCGGGCGGCATCGTCGGCGAATTCAGCGGCGAGTCCGACTACCTGTACAAGGGCGACATCATCGCCGCCAGCCCGAAAATCTTCGGCCAGATGGTCGGCCTGCTGACCCCGTTTATCTGAGCGGAATCGGCCCCTGGCTGAAAATTAGAAGTTTTGTTACAAAAAAAGGGAGCGTTTGCTCCCTTTTTCGTTTCCGTGGCGAAACAATCGGCAAACTATGCTGTTATACTCCGGCCTGCGGCGCCCTGACCAGTCCTCTGCCGCTGTCTTACCTAATCCGATTGCCTGCGACTGGCGTCATCCGTGGCGACAGGCCGATCTTTACATAAAGTTATCATGTCCTTTTCCAAACTCGGTTTGTCCGACGCTATCGTCCGCGCAGTAACCGAAACGGGTTACACCACCCCGACTCCGATCCAAGCGCAGGCGATCCCTGCCGTATTGAATGGCGGCGACCTGCTGGCCGGCGCCCAGACCGGCACCGGCAAGACGGCCGGCTTCACCCTGCCCGTGCTGCATCGCCTGTCGACCGACGCCAATGGCGCGGCCATGACGGGCAACACCTCGCAGCGCCCGATCCGCGCCCTGATCCTGACCCCGACCCGCGAACTGGCGGCCCAGGTCGAGGAAAGCGTGCGCACCTACGGCAAGTACACCAAGCTGAACTCGACCGTGATCTTTGGCGGCGTCGGCATCAATCCCCAGATCAAGCAGCTCAAGCATGGCGTCGACATCCTGGTCGCCACCCCGGGCCGCTTGCTGGACCACATGGAACAGCGCACGGTCGACCTGTCGAAAGTGGAAATCCTGATCCTGGACGAAGCGGACCGCATGCTCGACATGGGCTTCATCCGCGACATCAAGAAAGTGCTGGCCGCCCTGCCGCCCAAGCGCCAGAACCTGCTGTTCTCGGCCACCTTCTCGGAAGAGATCAAGGCCCTGGCCGACGGCCTGCTCAACAAGCCAGCCATGATCGAAGTGGCGCGCCGCAATTCTACGGTGGAAGTGATCGCGCAAAAGATCCACCCCGTCGACCGCGACAAGAAGCACCCCATGCTGGCGCACCTGATCAAGAGCAACAACTGGCACCAGGTGCTGGTATTTACCCGCACCAAGCACGGCGCCAACAAGCTGGTCGAACAGCTGGGCGGCGACGGCATCGGCGCCATGGCCATCCACGGCAACAAGAGCCAGTCGGCCCGCACCAAGGCCCTGTCCGAGTTCAAGGACAACAAGCTGCAAGTGCTGGTAGCGACCGACATCGCGGCGCGCGGTATCGACATCGACCAGCTGCCGCACGTGGTCAACTACGACCTGCCCAACATTCCGGAAGACTATGTGCACCGCATCGGCCGTACGGGCCGCGCCGGCGCCACGGGCGAAGCCGTGTCGCTGGTGTGCGTGGACGAGCACGACATGCTGAAAGACATCGAAAAGCTCATCAAGCAGACCCTGCCGCGCGCCGTGATTCCCGGCTTCGAGCCTGATCCGAACGCCCGTGCGCAGCCGGTGCAGCTGCGCAGCGGCGGCCCCGGCCATCGCAATGGCGGCGGTCGCAACGGTGGTGGCGGTGGTGGCCAGGTAGTGCGCGTCAAGGCCGGTGGCGGTGGCGCCAAGCCCCGCAGCGGCGGCGGTGGTGGCGGCGCCCGCACCAGCGCCCCGCGCTCGGCGCCGGCGCACCGCTCCGGCGGCCGCGGCCGCTAAGCCCCCCGGCAAAGAAACCACAGCCCGCGCTGTGGTTTTTTTTTGAAAAATGGGGAGAAAAATGGGGACGTACCCCTTTTTGATGCACCTCTTTTTCGCCCCCTTTTTCGACGCATCTCAAAATGGGGTACGTCCCCATTTTTTCATCATGTTCGGTCACTATTTTCCGGTTAGTTGCCGCGCTCGCCTTGCCTTTGCCGCCCCGCCCGCTTTTCGATTAGCATAGCAACTCACTTACCGGGAGCGCCCATGCCTAAATTTGCCGCCAACCTGTCCATGCTGTTTACGGAAGCGCCGTTCCTGGACCGCTTCGCGCTGGCCCGCGAGGCCGGCTTCGATGGTGTCGAATTCCTGTTTCCCTACGCTTATGACGCCCAGCAGATCGCCGAGCGCTTGCGCCGCTATCGGCTGGAATTGGTGCTGCATAACTTGCCGCCAGGCGACTGGGCGGCCGGCGACCGCGGCATGGCCTGCGATCCGCGCCGGATCGAGGAATTCCGCACCGGCGTCGCGCTGGCCCTGGAATATGCGGCGGAACTGGGTACGCCGCGCCTGCATTGCATGGCCGGCATCGTGCCGCCCGGCCTGGAGCCGTCCCGCGCCCGCGATACCTATCTGGACAATCTGCGCTACGCGGCCCGACAGTGCCGCCCGCACGGCATCGCCCTGATGATAGAGCCGATCAACCACTACGATATCCCCGGCTATTTTCTCAACCACAGCTGGCAAGCACGCGAACTGATCGCCGCCACCGGCTGCGACAATATTTTCCTCCAGTACGACATCTACCATATGCAGCGCATGGAGGGCGAGCTGGCCAACACCATCCGCGCCAACCTGCCCCTGATCGCCCATATGCAGCTGGCCGATACCCCCGGCCGCCATGAGCCGGGCACGGGCGAAATCAATTACCGCTTTCTGTTCCAGCTGCTCGACGAACTAGGCTACCAGGGCTGGATAGGCTGCGAATACCAGCCGCTGGGCGATACCGCCAGCGGCCTGGGCTGGCGCGAAACGCTCACCACCGGCCGTTAGACTTGCGTATTCGCAACATCCGGTTTGCCATGTAGCACAACAATACTCCCGACGCCGACGCCAAAGGACTATATGAAACCGCTCCGCCTGTTCGTTCCCTCCGGCTTGTTCCGTCTGGTGCTGATGCTGTCGCTGGCCACCGCCCTGGCCGGCTGCGCCAGCAGCTCGGCGCGCATGGCGCAAGTGCGCGACTTCGCGGCCGAATCGGCCAAGCTGGGCCCCTGGCACGACGTGACGGAGCGCTACCGGGACACCTACGCCCGCGAACAGCCCTACCTGAGCCCCGAGGCCGATGCCCGCGAACAGGCGCAGGACGCGGCCCGGCGTTCCGCCAGCGCCGACTTCCTGCGCATCGGCCGCAGCGTGCAACTGTACATGCAGACCCTGGGCACCTTGGCCGGCGACAACCAGTACGACCTGGAAGACCAGATCAAGTCCGCCAGCACGGCCATCAAGGCGTGGCCGGACAGCGGCCTGGACGATCGCCACGTGAACGCCTATGCCGGCATGACCCGGCTGCTGGCCCACGCCATCGGCAGCCGCTACCAGGAGCAGGCCGTGCGCGAGTTGGTGCAGGCCGGCGATGCGCCACTGCAGGAACTGCTCGACGCCATGCGCATCCTGCTGCGCGCCTATGCCGGCACCAACGACAATGAACAAGCCATCGTTACGGGACTGCTGGAGGTCAACATCCCCTACCGCAACACGCCCGACCAACGCCTGCTGGCCACCCTGGCCAAGGTGCAGCTGCGCGCCTTGCGCAGCGAGTACCGCCTGATCGGACGGCGCCTGGCGCTCACGGCGCGCAACCTGGACGCCATCGCCGCCGGCCACAAGACGCTGCTGGCCCAGCTGGACCAGCCCGACCAGAGCGCCGTCGCCAGCATGGCCCGTGCCAGCGCGGCCGTGCGCGCCAGCCAGAACCAGGCCGAAGAAACCGCCCCCTCGGCGCTGGCGCCGTAGGCATGGGCCAGCGGCTGCCGTCCGGCCCATCCAGCCCACCTGGCCCGGCCGGCAACCAGCAAGTGCAGCCACTAATTTGCAACCCTGATCGACGACGCTACCGCCCCCATTGCGCAAGGAGCCGCCATGCCAGCCTCACCCACCCCGCCCGCCAGCACGGCCGACATCGAAGCGTTGGCCGAGCGCTTGTCCGCCTGCGCCGACGCCCTGCACGCGCGCCTGATGAAAGCCATTCGCGCCGCCACGCCTGGCCAACAGCCACCCGGCCGCCAGCCAGCCGGCCCCGGCGCCTCCATCGATCAGGGGCTGTCGCAAGGTGCGGCCCAGGCTTTGTTCGAGAACGAGGTGGCGCTGCGCCAGCGCGCCAACGGCCTGTATCTGGAGGCTGCCGTACTGGCCGCATCCGGCCTGGCCGGCACCCAACAGCAGCTGCTGGCCGTGACACAACAGGCCGGCGAACGCATCCGTACGTTGGACCGGCTGCGCGACCTGATCGACCTGGCCGCCGAGCTGTTGCAACTGGGCGCGGCCGTCGCTGCCGGCGCGCCCGAGCATCTGGCCGCGCCGCTGGAGAAGATCAAACAGCACTTGGCCGACTTGCACGACCCGGCTGCCACACCGCCAGCCTGACTGCTGACCTGACTGCTGACCGGATCACCGGCCTGAGCGCCGGCCTGAGCGCTGGCCTGACCGCTATGCGGATCGCCGGCCTGCTCGCCGGTCTTGCGCGGTGCGCCACCTGCGGCGATACGGGCCGCCGCCCCCCTGCCGTGCAGGCCCCTGGCGCCGCACGCCCCCGCGCCAGCGCTGCCGCACCCCAACGATTGCAGTACAATGCATTGAACGCCATCCTGCGCGCCGTGCGCGCGG
>JAZJZQ010000369.1:0-2128 GCA_040389625.1 Pseudomonadota bacterium
ACGTCGGCGAAGGTGAAGCGGCCCAGGTTGCGCAGGCGCTCGGCCATCAGGAAGGTGATGACGGGCCAGCCGACCAGGAAGCCGATGGCGTAGATCAGGCCATCGTAACCGTTCAGGAACACGGCGGCGGAAATGCCGAGGAAGGAGGCAGCCGACATGTAGTCGCCCGCAATGGCCAGGCCGTTCTGGAAGCCGGTGATGCCGCCGCCGGCCGTGTAGAAGTCGGAGGCCGATTTGGTCTTGGCTGCCGCCCACTTGGTGATGAACAGCGTGAAGATGACGAAGGCGCCGAACATCAGGATGGCGGTCCAGTTAGTGGGCTGCTTCTCAGCCTGGCCAAGGTCAGCGCCGGCGGCCAGTGCGGCCCCCGCCACGCCCAGCAGGGTCAGCGCGGCCAGCATGCGTTTCGTGGTCATCATGGCTGCACCCGTGCGCGGATGGCCGCCGTATGTTCGTCGAATTCGCCGTTGGCGCGGCGCACGTAGATGCCCGTGATGAGCACCGTGAACACGATCACGAACAGGCCGATCGGCATACCCCAGGTCATCACGCCGGCGCCCATGCGGGTGGCCAGCAGTTCCTTGTCGAAGGCGATCAACAGGATGAAGCCGTAGTACACCGCCATCATCATCCAGGTCAGCGTCCAGCCGTAGCGGGACCGGACCGATACCAGCTTCTGATAGCCGGGATCCGCTTTTATCTTTTGAACCAAATCGTCGTGCATCATAGTCTCCTTCATTTTTTGTCATGCCTTTATTTCAGGCTGAGTCCAGATTAGACCCGCTGGCTTACCGTTCGCTTACGGCCAGGCCGTAAATGAGCAGAATGACACGCAAAATGCGCTTGGTTGGCGCGCGATGAAAACGAAAAGGCTCGGACGAAAAAAAACGGCGCCGCGGTTGCGGCGCCGTTGTGCAGTGCAGCGAGGGCAGGTGCTTAGAAGCAGTCGCCCGGCACCCGCACCCAGCCTTCCATCAGCACGCGCGCGCTGCGGCTCATGATGGCCTTGGTGACGCTCCACTCGCCGTTGACCTGGCTCGCTTCCGCGCCCACGCGCAGGGTGCCCGACGGGTGGCCGAAGCGCACCGCGTTGCGGGCGCCGCCGCCGGCCGCCTGGTTCACCAGCGTGCCGGGAATGGCGGCCGCCGTGCCGATGGCCACGGCCGCCGTGCCCATCATGGCGTGGTGCAGCTTGCCCATCGACAGGGCGCGCACCAGCAGGTCCACGTCGGCGGCGCCGACCTGCTTGCCGCTGGACGATACGTAATCCTTGGGTGCGGCCACAAAGGCCACCTTGGGCGTGTGCTGGCGCTTGGCCGCTTCGTCCAAATGCTTGATCAGTCCCATGCGCAGCGCACCGTGGGCGCGGATGGTTTCGAACATGGCCAGCGCCTTGGGGTCGCCGTTGATGGCTTCCTGCAGTTCGGTGCCGGTGTAGCCGATGGCTTCCGCGTTGACGAAAATGGTGGGAATGCCGGCATTGATCATGGTGGCCTTGAGCGTGCCCACGCCGGGCACTTCCAGGTCGTCGACCAGGTTCCCGGTCGGGAACATGGAACCGCCGCCGCCCTCCTCGTCCGCCGCCGGGTCCATGAATTCGAGCTGCACTTCGGCCGCCGGGAAGGTCACGCCGTCCAGTTCGAAGTCGCCCGTCTCCTGCACCGCGCCGCCCGTGATGGGCACGTGGGCGATGATGGTCTTGCCTATGTTGGCCTGCCACACGCGCACGGTGGCCATGCCGTCCTGCGGGATGCGCTCCGGGTCGACCAGGCCGCCGCTGATGGCGAACGCGCCCACGGCCGCCGACAGGTTGCCGCAGTTGCCGCTCCAGTCCACGAAGGCCTTGTCGATCGAGACCTGGCCGAACAGGTAGTCCACGTCGTGATCGGGCTTGCTGCTCCTGGACAGGATCACGGTCTTGCTGGTGCTCGAGGTGGCGCCGCCCATGCCGTCGATCTGCTTGCCGTAGGGGTCGGGGCTGCCGATCACGCGCAGCAGCAGCGCGTCGCGCGCGGCGCCCGGCACTTGCGCCGCGGCCGGCAGGTCTTGCAGGCGGAAGAACACGCCCTTGCTGGTGCCGCCACGGATGTAGGTGGCGGGAACTTTGATCTGTGGTACGTGGGTCATG
>JAZJZQ010000370.1:0-20139 GCA_040389625.1 Pseudomonadota bacterium
GGCGATGCAGGGGTTGGAATTGATGACGATCTCGTAGGCCAGGCCCATCTGGCCCCGCTTGTAGCCCTTTTCCGTGGCCAGGAAGTGCTTGCCGAACGACCAGTGGTTATAGGACACGGGCATGCCGACGGACGTATAGGCGTCCATCATCTGCTCGGCCGTGATGATTTCCAGCTGGTTGGGGTAGGTGTCGAGCCCGAAATTTTCGGCCACGCGGCGGATTTCCTCGTGCGCCTGCTCGATCAGGTCGAACGTCCATTCCGATTGTTCCGGCAGGGCGTTCGGGTGGCGCGGCTTTTTCAGCATCTGGTTCATTATTTCGGCTGCTTCTTGAAGAGTTCACGGAACACCGGATAGATGTCGGCCGGCGTGACAATTTTCTGCATGGCGAAATTGGGATGGTGGTCGGGCACCTGGGCGTATTGTTCCCACAGGTTCTGCGGCGGCCCGTCCGTGATCTCGACATAGGTGTAGTACTGCACCTTGGGCATGATGGTATTGATCAGCAGCTGGCGGCACAGCACGGAATCGTTGTCCCAGTTGTCGCCGTCCGAGGCCTGGGCCACGTAGCTGTTCCACTGGCCGCCGCCGTAGCGCTCGTCCATGATCTTGTTGAGCAGGTGCAGGGCCGACGACACCACCGTGCCGCCCGATTCGCGCGAGTGGAAGAATTCCTCCTCGTCCACCTCGGCCGCGGCCGTGTGGTGGCGGATGAAGACCACGTCGATCTTGTCGTAGGCCCGCTTGAGGAACAGGTAGAGCAGGATGAAGAAGCGCTTGGCCGTATCCTTGCGCGTCTCGTCCATGGAGCCCGACACGTCCATGATGCAGAACATGACGGCCTGGGTCATGGGCTTGGGCACCTTGATGCGGTTGCTGTAGCGCAGGTCGAACGGGTCGATGTAGGGGATGGCCAGCAGCCGCGTGTGCAGGTGGTGGATCAGCTTTTTCAGTTCGACCACGCGCGGGTCTTCCAGCGGCGCCCCGGCCAGCAGCAATTCCTCGAGCTCGCGCTCGGCCTCGATCACCCGCTTGCGCGACGCGCCACCGACGGCGATGCGCCGCCCCAGGGCGCCGCGCAGCGAGCGCAGCACGTGGATGTTGGACGGCGTGCCCGACACCGTGTAGCCGGCCCGCTGGTTCTTGAATTCCGTGGTGGCCGTCAACTGGGTCTTGATCATGTGCGGCAATTCCAGGTCTTCGAAGAAGTAGTTCATGAATTCTTCGCGCGACAGTTCGAAGATGAAGTCATCTTCGGTCAGCTGGTCGCTGTTGCCGGCCTTGCCCCGCCCGGCCCCGCCGCCGCCCTTGGGCCGGTTGATCAGGTCGCCCTTCTGGTATTCCTCGTTGCCGGGATTGATGGTTTCCCACACGCCGCCATGGGCGTGGCCGAACGACGGCTCGCCCACATCCTTGACGGGGATCGAAACTTTTTCACCGTTCTCGATGTCGGTGATGGAGCGGCCCTTGATGGCCCGTCCCACGGCATCCTTGATCTGGGCCTTGTAACGGCGCAAGAAACGCTCGCGGTTGACGGCAGACTTGTTCTTGCCTTGCAAACGACGGTCGATGAGGTAAGTCAAAAGATGCCTCCTGCTGCTAGTGGTGCGACGGTCGGGGCGGGGCGGGCACGCGTGGCGGGCCCGTCCCGGCTAAGCCCACAACCGTCTTAAGACGACTTCCTCACGCGCAAGTACCATTCGCACAGCAGGCGCACCTGCTTGGCCGTGTAACCTTTTTCCACCATGCGCGCCACGAAGTCGGCATGCTTGTTGGCATCCTCGGCGCTGGCCTTGGCGTTGAAGGAAATCACGGGCAGCAGTTCCTCCGTGTTGGAGAACATCTTCTTCTCGATCACGGTGCGGAACTTCTCGTAACTGGTCCAGGCCGGATTCTTGCCGCCATTGTTGGCCCGGGCCCGCAAGCCGAAGTTGACGATTTCGTTGCGGAAATCCTTCGGATTGGAAATGCCGGCCGGCTTCTCGATCTTCTCGAGCTCGTTGTTGAGCGATTCGCGGTCGAAACTCTCGCCCGTGTCCGGATCGCGGTATTCCTGGTCCTGGATCCAGAAGTCGGCGAACGTCACGTAACGGTCGAAGATGTTCTGGCCATACTCGGAATAGCTCTCCAGGTAGGCGGTCTGGATTTCCTTGCCGATGAATTCCACGTACTTCTGCGCCAGGTACTCCTTGATGTAGGAGAAGTATTTCTGCTCCGTTTCGGGCGGGAACTGTTCCCGCTCCACCTGCTGCTCGAGCACGTAGAGCAGGTGCACCGGGTTGGCCGCCACTTCCGTCGTGTCGAAGTTGAACACCTTGGACAGGATCTTGAACGCGAAGCGGGTCGACAGGCCGCTCATGCCTTCGTCCACCCCCGCGTAGTCCATGTATTCGTGGATGGACTTGGCCTTGGGATCGGTGTCCTTCAGGTTCTCGCCGTCGTACACCAGCATCTTGCTGAAGATGCTGGAGTTCTCCGGCTCCTTCAGGCGCGACAGGATGGCGAACTGGGCCATCATCTTCATGGTGCCGGGCGCGCACGGGGCCTGGTACAGCGAGGAATTGGCCACCAGCTTGTCGTAGATCTTGATCTCGTCCGTCACGCGCAGGCAGTACGGCACCTTGACGATGTAGATACGGTCGAGGAAAGCTTCGTTGTTGCGGTTGTTCTTGAACGACTTCCACTCCGACTCGTTGGAGTGGGCCAGGATGATGCCGTCGAAGGGGATGGCGCCGAAGCCTTCCGTGCCCTTGTAGTTGCCTTCCTGGGTGGCCGTCAGCAAGGGGTGCAGCACCTTGATGGGGGCCTTGAACATTTCCACGAATTCCATCATGCCCTGGTTGGCCAGGCACAGGCCGCCCGAATAGCTGTAGGCGTCCGGATCGTCCTGGGCATAGTCTTCCAGCTTGCGGATGTCGACCTTGCCCACCAGCGAGGAAATGTCCTGGTTGTTCTCGTCGCCCGGCTCGGTCTTGGAGATGGCCACCTGTTTCAGCACCGACGGGTAGCGCTTGACGACGCGGAACTGGTTGATGTCGCCGTTGAACTCATGCAGGCGCTTGACGGCCCACGGGCTGGGGATGCTGCGCAGATAGCGGCGCGGGATGCCGTAATCCTCTTCCAGGATGGTGCCGTCCTCTTCCTCGTTGAACAGGCCCAGCGGCGACTCGTTGACGGGCGACCCTTTCAGGCAATAGAAGGGCACATGCTCCATCAGCGACTTGAGCTTTTCCGCGATCGACGACTTGCCGCCGCCCACGGGACCGAGCAGGTACAGGATCTGCTTGCGCTCCTCCAGTCCCTGGGCCGCGTGCCGGAAGTAGGACACCACTTGCTCGATCACTTCCTCGGTGCCATAGAACTCGCGGAACGCGGGGTAAATCTTGATGACCTTGTTGGCGAAGATGCGTGACAGCCGGGTATCGTTGCGGGTGTCGACCAGGGTCGGCTCGCCGATCGCGGCAAGCATGCGCTCGGGGGCGCTGGCGTAGGTCAGGCGGTCCTTCTTGCACAGGGCAAGATATTCCGTCATCGACATTTCCTCTTCGCGAGTCCGTTCGTACCGTGCGGCGTAGTTGTCAAAAATGGTCATTTGAATGTCCTTTAATGTAAGCCTACAAGTCACTGTGTCGTCGGCAGTCGGTGTCGTGGTCTCTGCCTGGTCTTTAGTCTTTACCTACTCCTGATGGTTTTTGTTGTTGTTCTCGTCCGCTTCCCTGTGGCAGCCCGGATTGCCCGGACTTTGGAGCCGACGTTTATGGCCGCGCGATGGATGGTAGGCGGCTTTTATGTTAGTTCGTCGTAACGCATCTTACGTCTATGAAATTTATCATTGCTCTATTGGTTCAGGAAGTCAAGAACTATGTCGTCGATTTCTTAACAATACTTTATAAGTCATTGATTTTAAAGAAAAAAACTGAACAATTTATTGTATTTTCAATGGATTTTCCGGCATTCTCCCGGCGCATGGATGCCACCTTATCACGCCTGCCGAGAGCGCGCATCAGGCACTGCAAAATGCGAAATCGAGGCGCAACAGCGGCGCCGCCCCACGTGCCGTGCACGCATGCGATAAGATGGCTGTACGACCACCGCGTCAGCCCTATCAGACCAAGGAAAAAAACATGATGAACGACCAATTGCGCGCCGCACTGCAACAGATGCCCAAGGCCGAACTGCACATCCACATCGAAGGCTCGCTGGAGCCGGAACTGATCTTCGCGCTGGCCGCGCGCAACGGCGTGGCGCTGGCCTATCCGTCGGTGGAGGCGCTGCGCGCCGCCTATGCCTTCACCGACCTGCAATCGTTCCTCGACATCTACTACGCGGGCGCCAGCGTGCTGCTGCAGGAGCAGGATTTCTACGACATGACGGCCGCCTACCTGCAGCGGGCCGCGGCCGACAACGTGCGCCACACGGAAATCTTCTTCGATCCGCAAACCCATACGGCGCGCGGCGTGCCCATGCAGAGCGTGATCGACGGCATCTACCGCGCCTGCCAGGACAGCCCCGTCAGCGCCACCCTGATCCTGTCGTTCCTGCGCCACCTGTCGGAGGAGGACGCCTTCGCCACGCTGGAGGCGGCGCTGCCGTTCCGCGACAAGTTCATCGGCATCGGTCTCGATTCGTCGGAAGTGGGCAACCCGCCCGAGAAGTTCGCCCGCGTGTTCGCCCGCTGCCGCGAGCTGGGCTTCCACCTGGTGGCCCACGCCGGCGAGGAAGGCCCGCCGGCCTACATCACGACGGCGCTCGACGTGCTGCACGTGGAGCGCATCGACCACGGCGTGCGCTGCCTGGAGGACGCGGCCCTGACGGCGCGCCTGGCGCGCGAGCAGGTGGCGCTGACGGTATGCCCGCTGTCGAACGTCAAGCTGTGCGTGTTCGACCGCATGGAGCAGCACAACATGGTGCAGCTGCTGGACGCGGGCCTGATGGCCACCATCAACTCGGACGATCCGGCCTACTTCGGCGGCTACCTGAACGCCAACTTCCTGGCCACCTTCGAGGCGCTGCCGCTGGGCCTGTCGCACGCGCAGCGCCTGGCCCGCAACAGCTTCGCGGCTGCCTTCCTGCCGGCCGAGCGCAAGCAGCAGTACCTCGATGAGGTCGACGCCTTCTTCGCCGCGCTGTAAGGGAGCGGCCGCCCCATGCTGAGCCTGGCCCTGAAGATGACGGCGCGCGACTGGCGCGCCGGCCAGCTGCGCTTCCTGCTGGTGGCGCTGACGGTGGCCGTGGCGGCGCTGGCCGCCTCCGGCTTTTTCATCGACCGCCTGCGTACCGGCATGGAGCGCGACGCCCACCAGCTGCTGGGGGCGGACGTGGTCATCAACGCCGACTTGCCGGTGGACCCGGCCTGGCGCGCGGAAGCGCGGCGGCGCGGCCTGGTGCTGGCCGACACGGTCGGTTTCGCCAGCATGGCACAAGCGGGCCAAGGCGAGCAGTCGCAGGCCCAGCTGGCCGCCCTGAAAGCGGTCGGCCCCGGCTATCCGCTGCGGGGCCGGCTCAAGCTCAGCACGGACCCGGCCCAGGCCGAGCAGGCGCAGGGCCAGCCGGCCACGGGCACGCCGGCCAGCGGCACGGTGTGGATAGACCCCGGCCTGCTGGGCAGCTTGAACCTGCGCCTGGGCGGCACCTTGCGCCTGGGCGAGCGCGATTTCACCGTGGCCGCCCTCATCGCCGCCGAGCCCGACCGTGGCGCCGGTTTTGCCAGTTTCGCGCCGCGCGTGATGCTGGCCCTGTCCGACCTGGACGCCACCCATTTGATCCAGCCCGGCTCGCGTGTGACCTACCGCCTGCTGGTGGCCGCGCCCACGCCAGCCCAGGCCGAGCTGGCCGCCGCCTACGGCCAGTGGCTGCAGGCGCAGATCCAGGCCGGCAACGTGAAAGGGGTGCGCATCGAGTCGCTCGAGACGGGGCGGCCGGAAATGCGGGCCACGCTGGACCGGGCCGAACGTTTCCTGGCGCTGGTGGGCCTGCTATCGGCCCTGCTGGCGGCCGTGGCCGTGGCGATGGCGGCGCGCCGCTTCATGCTGCGCCACCTGGACGCCTGCGCCATGCTGCGCTGCCTGGGCCTGACCCAGAACCAGGTGACGCTGCTGTACCTGACCGAATTCCTGCTGGTGGGCCTGGCCGGCAGCGCGCTGGGCGTGTTGGTGGGGTTCGCGGCCCATTACGCGCTGCTGCAGGCGCTGGGCAACCTGGTGGCCGTGGCGCTGCCCGCGCCCACGGCCGCGCCGGCCCTGCAGGGACTGGCGGCCGGCATGCTGCTGCTGGTGGGCTTTGCCCTGCCGCCCGTGCTGCAGCTGCGTAACGTACCGCACAACCGCGTGATCCGGCGCGAGCAGGCCGCACCCCAGCCGCTGGCACTGGCCACCTATGGCCTGGGCCTGGCCAGCTTCATCGTGCTGCTGCTGTGGCAGGCCGGCGATACCCAGCTGGCCCTGTACACGGCGCTCGGCTTCGTGGCCGCGTTCGCCGTGTTCGGCCTGGCCGGCTGGCTGGGCCTGGCCGCGCTCAAGCCGCTGCGGGGCGCCATTGCGCACCAGAGCTGGCGCTTCGCCATCACCTCGCTGCAGCGCCGCCCCGGCGCCACGCTGGTGCAGATCGTGTCGCTGGCGCTGGGCCTGATGGCGTTGTTGCTGCTGACGGTGGTGCGGGGCGACCTGATGACGGCCTGGCGCAACGCCACCCCGGCCGACGCGCCCAACCACTTCATCATCAACATCCAGCCCGAGCAGCGCGCCGACCTGGCGGACCGGCTGACGCGCGCGGGCGTGCGCGAGGCGCCCCAGTTCCCCATGATACGGGGCCGCCTGACGGCCGTGAACGGCCAGGCCGTGACGGCCGACACTTACACCGACGAGCGCGCCAAAAGCCTGGCCGACCGCGAATTCAACCTCTCGTCCATGGAGCGGCCGCAGCAGGGCAACCGGATCAGCGCCGGCGCCTGGTTCAGCGACCGCCCCGGCATGGCCCAGGCGTCGGTGGAAGAGGGCATCGCCAAGACGCTGCACTGGAAGCTGGGCGACCGGCTGCGCTTCGACATCGCCGGGGCGCCGGTGGAGGCTACCATCACCAGCCTGCGCAAGCTGGAGTGGGGTTCGATGCGGGTCAATTTCTTCGTCATCCTCAATCCGCAGGCGCTGGCGGCCAGCTCGCAAAGCTGGATCACGGCCTTCCACCTGCCGCCCGGGCAGGGCGGGCTGATGAACGCTCTCACGCGCGCCTATCCCAACCTGACCATCATCGACGTGGGCGGGCTGCTGCGCCAGCTGCAGGCCGTGCTGGACCAGGTGGTGGCGGCGGTGGAATTCCTGTTCGCGTTCACGCTGGCCTCGGGCGTGCTGGTGCTGTACGCGGCGCTGATGGGATCGCAGGATGAACGCAGCCGCGAGGCGGGACTGCTGCGGGCGCTGGGCGCTACGCGGCGCCAGCTGTCGCAGGCCCAGCTGATCGAGTTCGCGCTGGTGGGGGCGCTGGCCGGCGTGCTGGCGGCCACGGGCGCAGCCGCCATGGGCTGGGGCCTGGCCACCTACCAGTTCAAGTTCGACTGGACCTTCCAGCCCACCGTGTGGCTGGCCGGGCTGCTGGCCGGCGCCCTGTGCGCCATGGCCGGCGGCTGGCTGGGCCTGCGCCAGGTGCTGCGCCGGCCGCCTTTGCTGACGCTGCGCGAGGCGGCCTGAGGGCTGGCCGAGCGGCCCATGCCGGGGCTGGGCCGGACCCGGGCAGCGTCGTGCCGGCACCGGGCTGCGCCGCGGCCAAGGCGCGCCGTGGCCGCGCGCCCTGGTGGGTGCGTTCAGTCGGGTGCGCTCAGGCCGGCGTGTGCTGCTCCTGCAGGAACTGGGCGTAGGAAAACAGGGGACCGTCGAAATAGTGCTCGGGCAGGGGGAACAGGGCCCAGAAATAGGCTTCCTTGCCCTGGCAGATCTGGGCCGGCTGGCAGTAACGGTGCCAGTTGTCGCCCACCGCGCTCGAATACATGCCGTCGCCTTCGGCATCGCAGAAGAAGGGGATCACGCGCCGCTCCTGCAGCGCGTTCAGCAGCGACGGCGGCGCTTCGCTGTCGCGTGCGATCTCGTACTGGGCGCTCATGCCCTGTTCCGTCTCGATGATCATCAGCGTGGGCCGGCCGGCCTTGTCGAAGAACAGGATGCCGGTCGGGTTGGGGAAGATGTAGTGCTCGACGAAGCCCATGCTGCGGCTCAGTTCCTCTACCAGGCGCGACAGGGCCGGGTCGCCCAGGAACTGGTAGTTGTGCAGCACCACCAGGTCGCGCAAGGTTTCCGACTGCTCCGCGAAGTATGCCTTTTGCAGGGCTGCGATCTCGATCTCGAGGATGTCGAGCGCGTTGTCGTCGCTTTTCTTGATGTAGCGGTCGATCAGGCCCCGGTTGAAGGCGGTGACGGCAATCTTCTCGTCGGCCGCGCCCGTAAACAGGATCTTCTTGCACGGCAGGTGCTGCACCGCCTGGCAGAATTCCAGCCCGTTCATCTGCGGCATCGAATAATCGACCACCAGCACCGACGGCGTGGCGAAGCGCTGGCGCTGCTCGCTGATGCGGTAGATGCGCTCCAGGTCCAGTGCCACGTTGCACTGGTCGGGCGGCTGGTTCTGGGTGTCGAAATTGACGTGCAGCGGCACGTCGTCACGGCGCCGGCTCTGGGTCAGCCAGTCCAGCGCAACACTGGTGTCATGGAAGGTCTTGCTGGCGAGCATGGGATCGAGCTGGAACGACAGGCTCTTCAGGAACGAATCGCTGTCGTCGACCAGCACGGTCAGGGTCGGATGGGTGTAGACGGGTAGTTGCATGGTTCACCTAAGGTTTGCAGCACTAGACTTGGGAAATTCCAGAACGAAGATCGCGTATGCTGATTCCCGCGAGACGCACCGAATAGTAGCATCCCACGCCTCCATTATTTCTTTACATAACGCAAGACCTATTCCGGTTCCGTTGTGCGCCGGGTAGGAATAGAAGCGGCGGAAGATCAGGGGCAGCTGGCGCGGCGCCACGCCGCAGCCGGTATCGATGAACAGCAGGCGCGGCGTGGGCCGGCCGCCGTCGATCACGATGCGCACCCGGCCCTTGCCGGCCCGGTGGATGGCCTTGACGGCATTGCGCAGCAGGTTGAGCAGGATCACTACCGTCAGTTCGTTCTGGCCGGCGAAGCGGAAGTTGCGCCGCACTTCGCACACCACGGCCTGCTGCTGGTCCGGTCCCGTGAACGGATAGCGCCGCAGCACGGCCTGCACGGCGTCGGCCATGGAAACGGCTTCCGTGGGCCGCAGGTTGCGGTTGACGGCCGTCGCGCTGAGCAGGAACAGGTCGATCATGTGGTTCATGTGGCGCACTTCGAACTGGATGCGGCCCAGCGCGTCGCAGCGGCCGTCGCGGCCCGGGCCGTCGTGCAACAGCCGGCCCAGGCCGCGCACGTTGGCGTCCACGCTGGCCAGCGGGGTGCGCAGTTCATGCGCCACCGTGGCCAGCCCGGCGCCCAGCCCGGCCAGCTTTTCCTGCTCCAGCACGTTGCGGCTGACCTTGGCCACCGACAGGATGGCGATGGTGAACCAGTGGATGGGCAGCTGCTGCAGCACGTAACGGCTCAGCAGCAATTCGCCATGGCCGGGGATGACCACGGCCAGGCAGGCGGCCACGGTGCCGATCAGGTAGGCGCGGCAGGCCAGGCCCGTGTCGAAGTGGAACAGCACCACCAGCGCGATCAGCAGCGATTCGCTCCACACGCCGGAGGCATGGTTCATCAGGAACATGTAGCTGAAGAAGAACGAAAATATGTAGCTCAGCGTGACCAGCAGGTAGCGTTCCAGCCAGCGGCGGCTGAAGCGGCGGGCGCCCAGGCCCAGCGCGCACAGCAGGATGCCGATGATGCGCAGGGGCAGGCTTTCATATTCCTGCGGAAAATACATGTGCCAGATCACATAGTACAGCGGCATGCCCACCGTCCCCATGGCCGCCAGCACCAGCACGCGGGCGGTGGCGTGCTGCTGCTGGCAGTGGTAGCGCCGCAGCGATTGCACCAGCCGGTGCTGCCATTGCTTCCAGCGCGCTTGCAGGGTCGGTGTCATGGCTGATTTTGATTTTTATCAAAATATCATGATCCTCCGAAATTGCAACGCGGCAGGTCCTTTTATCCCGTCTATTGATCCGCATCAAACCCGCTTTGTAGCAAAACGGCAATGTCTTGGGAGTAGTTCAAATAAAACAACCATTCCAAAAGGGGAACATATGTCCAATGCTATCGCCACAGCCCGCCTGCGGCCCAACGCCGCCGAACACTTCATGCCTGACTACGTCACCAGCCGCATGGATGCCCATTACGTGACGCGGATCGAACAACTGCTGGGCGGCGAACATCCGCACGCCTGGCAACCGACGCCGGACGGCGCGATCTTTCTGGCCGGCAACGACTACCTGTGCCTGGGCGGGGAGCCGGCGCTGGTGCGGGCCCAGGTGGACCGCCTGGCCGGCGGCGGCGGGGCGCTGCTGATGTCGGCCGTCTACCTGCAGGAAGGCAGCCCCCAGCACCGGCTGGAACGCAAGTTCGCGCGCCTGATGGGGGCCGAGGACGGCATCCTGACCCAGTCCGGCTGGGCCGCCAACGTGGGGCTGGTGCAATGCCTGGCCAGTCCCGGGGTGCCGGTCTACCTGGACTTGCAGGCCCACGCCTCGCTGTGGGAGGGCGTGCAGTCGGCCGGCGCCGAAGCCGTGTCCTTCCTGCACAACGACCTCGACCACCTGCAGCGCCAGCTGGCCCGCCACGGCCGCGGCATCATCGCCGTCGACGCCCTGTACAGCACCAACGGCAGCGTGGCCCCGCTGGCGGCGCTGGTGGAGCTGGCCGAGCGCCACGGTTGCCTGCTGGTGGTCGATGAATCCCATTCGCTGGGCACGCACGGCCCGCGCGGCGCCGGCCTGGTGGCCCAGCTGGGCTTGAGCGAGCGCGTGCATTTTCGCACCGCGTCGCTGGCCAAGGCGTTCGCGGGGCGGGCCGGCTTCATCACCTGTTCCAGCAAGTTCAAGGGCTATTTCCTGTCGGAGTCGCGTCCGGCCATCTTCAGCTCCTGCCTGCTGGAGCACGAGCTGGCCTGGTTCGATGCGGCGATCGACTTCGTGGCGGCGGCCGATGGCCGGCGCGCGGCGCTGGCCGGCATCGCCCGGCGCCTGCGCGCGGGGCTCGACGCGCTGGGCTACAACGTCAGCGATGGCACCGAGCAGATCATCGCCCTGGAGGCCGGGGCCGAGCCGCGTACGCTGGCGCTGCGCAAGGCGCTGGAATGCCATGGCGTGTACGGCGCCATGTTCTGCGCCCCGGCCACGCCCAAGAACCGCTCGCTGGTGCGCCTGACGCTGAACGCGGCCCTCGATACGGCGCAGGAAGCGCAGGTGCTGGCCGCCTGCGCCGCCATCCGCGAGCAGGTGGAACTGGAAAGCTGGTCGTCCAGCCGCCGCTCGCGCCGGCTGGCGCTGGTCTGAGCGGCAGGAGCCGCGGCGCGGGAGCTGCGGGAACACCGGGAGCACCGGGCGCCGGACGGCGGGGCCCCATCGTGCGGCGACGGGCTGCCGTGCTGTGACGGCGGCCCGCGGTGCGCTATGATGGCGGCTATGACTGCACCTCAAACTCTCTACGATGTGATCGGCGGCGAAACGCGCGTGCGCGAGATGGTCGACCGTTTCTATGACCTGATGGAACTGGAGCCGGAGTTCGCGCTGCTGCGCGCCGCGCACCCGCCAACGCTGGACAATGCGCGCGACCGCCTGTTCTGGTTCCTGTGCGGCTGGATGGGCGGGCCGGACGCCTACATCGAGCGCTTCGGCCACCCGCGCCTGCGGGCGCGCCACATGCCGTTCGCCATCGGCACCCAGGAGCGGGACCAGTGGCTGCGCGCCATGGCCTGGGCCATGGAGGACGTGGGCATCGACGAATCGCTGCGGCTGCGGTTGATGGAATCGTTCTACCAGACGGCCGACTGGATGCGCAACAAACCGGATTGACCGCCCCATGACCAACATCGAATTCATCGTCCTGCTGGCCGTCGGCGCCGCCGTGCTGGCCTTGCAAGTGCTGGCGCTGCTGCGCGCCCGCGCGGGCACGGGCGCGAACGAGGCCGGCCTGGCCGAGCGCATCGAGCGGGTCGAACGGGAAGTGCGCATGCAGCTGCAGGCGACGGCCCAGGCCAGCCGCCAGGACACGGCGCAGCTGCTGGCACAGGCGCAGGCCGCCAGCGTCCAGCAGCTGGAAGCGATGCGGCGCCAGATCGACAGCCAGGGCCAGACAGGGCGCGAGGAGCAGGCGCAAAGCCTGAAGCGCTTTGGCGAGAGCATGAACCTGGCGCTGATCCGGCTGACGGAATCGAACGCGCAGCGCATGCTGGAAGTGCGCGCCACGCTGGAGGAAAAAATCCGCGACCTGCAGGCCGACAACGGCGCCCGGCTGGAAGAGATGCGCAAGACGGTGGACGAGAAGCTGCACGCCACGCTCGAGTCGCGCCTGTCGGCCTCGTTCCAGCAAGTGTCGGAGCGGCTGGAGCGGGTGCACCAGGGCCTGGGCGAGATGCAGCAGCTGGCGCTGGGCGTGGGCGACCTGAAACGGGTGCTGACCAATGTGAAGACGCGCGGCACCTGGGGCGAAGTGCAGCTGGAAATGCTGCTGGAGCAAGTGCTCACGCCGGAGCAATATGCCAAGAATGTGGAAACCATCGCCGGCAGCGGCGCGCGGGTGGAGTTCGCGCTGCGCCTGCCCGGCCATGTCGAGGGCGGCGCGCCCGTGTGGATGCCGATAGACGCCAAATTCCCCAAGGAGCAGTACGAGCGCCTGCTGGACGCGGCCGAGCGGGCCGACGCCGACGGCGTGGCGCTGGCCGGGCGCGAGCTGGAACGGGCCGTGCGCGCGGAGGCCAAGACCATCGCCGACAAATATTTGTCGCCGCCCCATACGACCGACTTCGCCATCCTGTTCCTGCCGACCGAGGGCCTGTACGCGGAAGTGATGCGCCGTCCCGGCCTGGCCGATGAACTGCAGCGCGTGCACCGCATCAGCATCGCCGGTCCGTCAACGCTGTCGGCGCTGCTCAACAGCCTGCAGATGGGTTTCCGCACGCTGGCGCTGGAAAAGCGTTCGTCGGAAGTGTGGCAGGTGCTGGGCGCCGTGAAGACGGAGTTCGCCAAGTTCGGCGACGTGCTGTCGGCCACCAAGCTGACGCTGGAACGGGCCGCCAAGAATATCGAATCGGCCGAGACGCGCAGCCGCCAGATGGCGCGCAAGCTCAAGTCGGTGGAAGCCTTGCCCAGCGAGGCGGCGCAGCTGCTGCTGGGCCCCGACCTGGATGTGAACGAAACGGAAGTGGCGTAGCAGGCAATAGAAGATCGCAGCAGCGGGACGGAAGGACAGCGGTACAGCAGCAGTACAGCAGTAGTGCGGCAGTAGTGCAGCAGCAGTACGAAGCGACAGACAGAGGGGAATAACCCCCGGTGCAATTCTGAACGGAGACTGTCATGCCTGGTCGTAGCCTGGATTTCTCGTCGTTGGCCATGCCGGCCGTGCGGCGCAACAAGATCGTCAGCGCGGCTGACGCGGTAGGCCTGATCCGCGACGGCGACACCATCGCCAGCGGCGGTTTTGTCGGAGTCGGCTTCGCGGAGAACATCGCGGTGGCGCTGGAGCGGCGCTTCCTGGCGCCCGACGGCGGCGGCCATCCGCGCGACCTGACGCTGGTCTATGCGGCGGGGCAGGGCGACGGCAAGGAGCGGGGCCTGAACCACCTGGCCCACGAGGGCATGCTCAAGCGCGTGGTGGGCGGCCACTGGGGGCTGGTGCCCAAGTTGCAGCAGCTGGCCACCTCCGGCAAGATCGAGGCCTACAACCTGCCGCAGGGCGTGATCAGCCAGCTGTTTCGCGACACGGCCGCCGGCAAGCCCGGCCTGCTGACCCACGTGGGGCTGGGCACCTTTGTCGACCCCCGCCACGGCGGCGGCAAGATCAACGCGCGCACCACGGAAGAGCTGGTGGAACTGCTCACGGTGGGCGGCAAGGAGTGCCTGTTCTACAAGGCGCAACCGATCCACGTGGGCATCATCCGCGGCACCACGGCCGACGCCAACGGCAACGTGACCATGGAGCGCGAGGCGCTCACGCTAGAAGCGCTGGCCATCGCCATGGCGGCCCACAATTCGGGCGGCATCGTGATCGTGCAGGTGGAGCGCATCGCCGAGCGGGGCACGCTGCCGCCGCGCCAGGTCAAGATTCCCGGCATCCTGGTCGATTGCGTAGTGGTGGCCGAGCAGCCCGAATATCACATGCAGACCTTTGCCGAGCCCTACAGCGCCGCCTTCGCGGGCGAGCTGCGCGTGCCGCTGGGAACGCTGGCCACCATGCCCATGTCCGAACGCAAGATCATCGCCCGCCGCGCGCTGATGGAGCTCAAGCCCAATCATGTCGTCAACCTCGGCATCGGCATGCCGGAAGGCGTGGCTTCCGTGGCGGCCGAGGAAAAAGTGTTCGACCTGGTGACGCTGACGGCGGAGCCGGGCGTGATCGGCGGGCTACCGGCCGGCGGCCTCAATTTTGGCGCCGCCACCAATGCCGACGCCATCATCGACCAGCCCTACCAGTTCGACTTCTACGACGGCGGTGGACTCGATGTGGCCTTCCTGGGGCTGGCCCAGGCCGATCGCCACGGCAACCTGAATGTGAGCAAATTCGGCGACCGGCTGGCCGGCGCGGGTGGCTTCATCAACATCAGCCAGAACGCGAAGAAGGTGGTGTTCGTGGGCACCTTCACGGCCGGCGCGCTGCAGGTGGCCGTGCGCGACGGCCGGCTGTGCATCGTGCAGGAGGGGCAGGCGCGCAAGTTCGTCGACGAGGTCGAGCACCGCACCTACAGCGGCGAGTACGCGCTGCGGCGCGGCCAGAGCGCCCTGTACGTGACGGAGCGTTGCGTGTTCCGCCTGCAGCCGCAGGGGCTGGAGCTGATCGAGATTGCGCCCGGCATCGACCTGGAACGCGACATCCTGGCGCACATGAGCTTCCGTCCCGCCATCAGCGCCGGCTTGAAGACCATGGATGCGCGCATCTTCGGCACGGCGGCCATGGGCTGGCGCGCCGACTTCCTGGCGCGGCCGCTGGAGGAGCGTCTGGTGTACGACGCGCAGCAGCAGCTGTTCTTCGCCAATTTCGAGGGTTATGAAGTGGCCGATCGCGCCACCATCGAGACCATACGGGCGCTGGTGGCGCAGCGACTGGGCGGATTGGGACACAAGGTGCCGGCCGTGATCAACTACGACAATTTCTCCATCCTGCCGGAGCTGATGGACGACTACGTGGCCATGGTCAACAGCCTGCATGAGCACTATTACACCAAGGTGACGCGCTTCGCCCACAGCAGTTTCATGCGCGCCAGCCTGGGGCGCGCGTTCCGGCGCGCGGCCACCGATCCGTCGCTGTACGCCGATCCGGCGGAAGCGCTGGCGCGGCTGCAGAAGGAGGAGTAGCACCGGCCCGCGCACTGCCTGGCGGCAGCTGCGCGGCGGGCAGGCGGCGCATTGTTACAGCAGGCCTTCGAACGGCAGCACGTCGACCAGGTCGCCCTCGGCCACGTTGCCCTGGTCGTCGCGCAGCACCACCATGCAGTTGGCCTCCGACATCGAGCGCAGGATGCCCGAACCCTGGGCACCCGTCAGGCGCACCTGGGGCTGGCCGTCCTCGCCCATGCTGAGGATGCCGCGCTGGAATTCGCTGCGTCCGGCGCGCTTGCGGATGCCCGCCTGGGCCCGCGCGCGCAGCAGCGGCAGCGGGGCGTTGGCGCCCATCATGTGCAGCAGCGCGGCGCGGGCGAAGAAGTAGAACGACACCATCACCGCCACCGGATTGCCGGGCAGGCCGAACAGCCAGGCGCCGCGGCCGTTGGAGCTGATCTTGCCGAAGGCGAGCGGCCGGCCGGGGCGCATGTTGAGCTTCCAGAACGCCACGTCGCCCAGGCGCGCCATCATGGCGCGCGTGTAGTCGGCCGCGCCATCAGACACGCCGCCCGAGGTGATGATGGCGTCCGCGTTCTCGCAGCCGCTGCGCAGGGCCGCTTCCAGCGCCACCGTGTCGTCCTTGACGATGCCCATGTCGATCACGTCGCAGCCCAGGCGCTGCAGCATGCCGAACAGGGTGTAGCGGTTGCTGTCGTAGACGCAGCCCGTGTCCAGCGTCTCGCCCACCGAGCGCAGCTCGTCGCCAGTGGAGAAGAAGGCCACCCGCAGGCGGCGCTGCACGGCCACTTCGGCCAGGCCGAGCGAGGCGATCAGGCCCAGGTCGGCTGGGCGCACTACCTTGCCGCGGGCGATGGCCACGCCGCCTTCGGCCAGGTCCTCGCCCTTGAAGCGGCGGTTGTCGCCGGCGCGCAGCACGCCGGCCGCGATGGTGACGTTGCCGTCGCCGATGGCGGCGGCCAGTTCCTGGGGCAGCACGGTGTCGCAGCCGTCGGGCATGGCGCCGCCCGTCATGATGCGCACGCACTGGCCGGGGCCGCAGCTGAGGGCCGTGGGCCGGCCCGCGTAGACGATGCCGATCACGTCCAGGGTGACGCTGCCGTCCTGCGGCAGGTCGGTGCCGCGCAGGGCGTAGCCGTCCATGGCCGAGTTGTCATAGGCCGGCACGTTGATGGGCGAGATCACGTCCTGCGCCAGCACGCGGTCGAGGGCACTGCGCAGCGCTACCTTCTCGGCCGACTGGATGGGCGTGATGTAGTCGCCGATGATGCGCTGGGCGTCGCGCACGGACAGCGCATCGGGGTCGTAGGCATCGAGGCAGCTGGCCACGGTGGCCAGGGTCAGCGGCTGGTCGGGCCGGCCGCCGGGCTGTTCATGCTGCTGCAGCTCGCCCAGCGTGTTGAGGTTGCGGAAGGCGGCGGCGTCCTCGAACACCACTTCGGCCAGGCGCAGCGATTTGTACCAGCCTTCCATGCGGCGCGCGCCGGTGGCCAGGTAAGCGTCCAGCCGTGGCAGCAGGCTGGCCTTGAGCAGGGCGAACACGGGATGGAGCTGGCGCTGGACGACGCCGTGCTCGTCCGGCTCCAGCGTGACGGCCACGGCCACTTCCGCATCCTGCGACTGCAGGGCCGCGGCCAGGCGCTGGGCCAGGTCGGCCGGCAGGAAGGGCGAGTCGCAGGGGGCCGTCAGCAGCAGTTCCGTGGCGCAGTGGCGCAGGCCCGTCTGCAGGCCGGCCAGCGGGCCTTCGAAGCCGCCCAGCTCGTCGCTGAACACGGGGTAGCCATATTCCTGGTACTGGGGCAGGTTGCGGTTGGCGTTGATGGCCACGCTGGCCGCCTGCGGCGCCAGCCGCTGCAGCACGTGGGCCACCAGCGTGGTGCCCCGAAATGGCTGCAAACCCTTGTCGACCCGGCCCATGCGGGTGCCGCGGCCACCGGCCAGTATCAGGCCACTTACCTTGCTGTTCAAAGACAAACTATCCCCCGATATAAGACATTTCAACCTTGTTGGCACGGCCGCCCAGTCCGCTGGTCTGCTCCGTGCGCGTTTCGGAATAACGGTCGCCGCGCGCGCGCCACAGCAGGGCCACCGCGCCGGCGATGTCCGCGTCGCTGCGGCCGCCGCGCAACAGGGCGCGCAAGTCGTGGCCTTGGCTGGCGAACAGGCAAGTATACAGCTTGCCTTCGGTGGACAGGCGGGCCCGCGTGCAATCGCGGCAAAATGCCTGGGTCACGCTGGAGATCAAGCCGATTTCGCCGCCGCCGTCCGCATAGCGCCAGCGGGCGGCCGTCTCCCCCGTGTAGTTGGGGTCGGCCTGCACCAGCGGCAGCTCGGCGTGGATGCGGCGCTGCACTTCGGCCGACGGGATCACTTCGGCCAGGTTCCAGCCGTTGGAGGCGCCCACGTCCATGTATTCGATGAAGCGCAGGATGTAGGGTGTGTCCTTGAAGTGGCGCGCCATGGGCAGGATCTGGCTGTCGTTCATGCCGCCCTTGACCACCATGTTGACCTTGATCGGCCCCAGGCCCACCTGGTGCGCCACGTCGATGCCATTGAGCACGTCCTCGACGGCGAAGTCGACGTCGTTCATGCGCTTGAAGATGGCGTCGTCGAGCGCGTCGAGCGAGACGGTGACCCGTTGCAATCCGGCATCTTTGAGCGACTGCGCCTTCCTGGCCAGCAGCGAGCCGTTGGTGGTCAGGGTCAGGTCCAGCGGCTGGCCGCTGACGGTTTTCAGTTCGCTCAGCATGCCGACCAGGCGTTCCACGTTCTTGCGCAGCAGCGGTTCGCCGCCCGTCAGGCGGATCTTTTCCACACCGTGGGCCACGAACAGGCTGGCGATGCGGGTGATTTCCTCGAACGAGAGCAGGTCGCTGTGCGGCAGGTAGGCGTAATTCTGATCGAACACTTCCTTGGGCATGCAGTACACGCAGCGGAAGTTGCAGCGGTCGGTGACGGAAATGCGCAGGTCGTGCAGGGGCCGGTCAAACCGGTCCGTTACACGGCCGGTGGGCGCTTCCGGTACCGCGGGGATGGCCGGCGCCAGCTGGCGCTGGTCCGACACAAAGATGATTTTTTCAGCCATGAATGATTACAAGGTTACTGCCGGTAACAGCAAGGACGCGTTCCACATCGGCGCGCTAACCAATATACGATAGCACGAGGCCGGAGATTGCACAGGCCAGTATCAGTTTGATGGTGCCCACCTGGTAGCGCAACAGGGCGATGCTGGCCAGCAGGCCCAGCAGCATGGCCGGCACGTCGAGGTGGGGCGTTGGCGTTTCCAGCCAGAACACATGTTTGCCGAAAAAGACGGCCAGGCTGACGATGACGCCCACCACGGCGGCGGAGATGGCCGTCAGCGGCGCCGTCATGCGGATGTTGTCGCGTGTCGCTTCCACCAGCGGGCCACCGGCCAGGATGAACAGGAAGGACGGCAGGAAGGTGAAGAAGGTGGCCACCATGGCGCCCGCTGCGCCGGCTGCCAACAGGCTGGCGCCGAACACGGCCTTGGTCCAGGCGCCCACGAAACCGACAAAGGCGACAATCATGATCAAGGGGCCGGGCGTCGTTTCGCCCAGCGCCAGGCCATCTATCATTTGCGCCGGCTGCAGCCAGTGGAAGCTGTCCACGGCGCCCTGGTAGACATACGGCAACACCGCATAGGCGCCGCCGAAGGTGAGCAGGGCGGCCTTGCTGAAGAACCAGCCCATTTGCGCCAGCGGTTGTCCTATGCCGGTCAGCAGGGCCAGCGCCAGCCAGGCGGTGACGCCCAGGCCGCCGCCGAGCACGGCCACACAGGTCAGGCGGGGCCAGGAAAACCGGGCATGGGGCGGCGTGGGTGTATCGTCGTCGATCAGCGCCGGGCCATAGGAGGCTGCCTGGCCGGGATGGCCGCCGCCCACCTGGAACAGGGCCGGCCAGCGCCGGCCGCCGATCAGGCCGATCAGGGCTGCGCCGGCGACGATGGCGGGAAATGGCAGATGAAACAGCGCGATGGCGATAAATGCGGCCGCGGCCAGGGCGACCAGGGCGGCGTTTTTCAGTGAGCGCTTGCCGATGCGCCAGGCCGCCGCCAGCACGATGGCCACCACGGCCGGCTTGATGCCGTACAGCACCGCAGCGACCGCCGGCACGCTGCCATAGGCCATGTAGATCCACGATAAAACGATGAGGATGACAAGCGATGGCAGCACGAACAGGACGCCGGCGACGATGCCGCCGCGCGTCTTGTGGAGCAGCCAGCCGATGTAGATGGCCAGCTGGGTGGCTTCCGGGCCGGGCAGCAGCATGCAATAGTTCAGCGCGTGCAGGAAGCGCTGTTCGGAAATCCAGCGCCGCCGTTCCACCAGTTCCGCATGCATCATGGCGATCTGGCCCGCCGGGCCGCCAAAGCTGATGAAGCCCAGCTTGAGCCAGTACCAGAAGGCGGTGCGCAGAGTGATCGGGGCGGGGCGGTCCAGCTCAGTTTGGATCATCGTTGGTGGCGGATGCTTGATTATTAATTAGTAAGGCGGGGCCACCATTCATACACGAACCGAGCTGTATGCCTTTCAAGCTCATATATGAATGTTGGCACTGATCCCACAGCGTTCACAGTCTGCCTGCAAACGGGCAGCCAGGGAAGGTGGGGCGAAAAAAAGGGAAGCACG